>JBBQGI010000151.1:0-4297 GCA_038322875.1 Candidatus Limnocylindria bacterium
TTGGCACCAGTACTCACCCGCCAAGGCCGCCGATTCGCAGCCCGGGTACAGCTACGCCATCGGCCCCGGCTTCTGGCTGGCCACCCAGGGGACGCCGGTGCTCGCACGCGACCTGACCCGCTGGGCGCAGAACGTGCGCGACATGGTCGCCAGCGGGGCGCCGTTCCAGCTGATCACCACCTTCAACGAGTGGGGTGAGGGGACCTCGGTGGAATCCGCCACCGACTGGGCGAGCGCGAGTGGCTATGGCGCCTACCTGGACCTGCTGCACACCAACGGGCAGTAGCGCCTCAGCTGGTCGCGAGTTGCCATCTTGCTGAAGCTCCAGAGCATCGACCCACCCCTGGAGGTACCGGACCACCCGGACGAACTTCCCGAAACGGAGGGCGTGCGGATGCTCCTGGTCGACTGGGGCGACCGCGACCCCGACTGGGGCCGATCGCTCACCGCGTGGCGCGCCGCCGTCGCACAGAAACGTCACGGCCGTAGGTCCTGCTCACCG
Source organism: Candidatus Limnocylindria bacterium (assembly GCA_038322875.1). Classification (GTDB taxonomy): domain Bacteria; phylum Chloroflexota; class Limnocylindria; order QHBO01; family QHBO01; genus CF-167. The sequence goes on from JBBQGI010000151.1 coordinate 503, forward strand.
TCGCGCCGCGGCCGTGGCGAAGCGCCCAATGGCAGCCTGGTCACCCAGCGCCTCGAGACCGGCCAGGCCTGAGGCCTCCAACCCACCGTCTCCGCTCAGCCGTCCCAGCTCGATCTGCAGGCGGGCCACCATGGCGGGTGCCCGAAACGTGGTGAACGCGTCCAGCGCCGTTCGCAGGTCAGTCGCCGAGCCGGCCTGCACGCCCCGAGCGCGACGAACCTGGGCGGCCAGCAGCCGCTGGCCGTGAGTATCCGCGTTCTCCAGGAGCGCGTCGAGATCGGCGTCGGGGATGGCCTGGCCCAGGTCAACGCATAGGGACAGGCAACGTTCCACCAGGTGCAGACGAGTGCCGTACGGCACCCAGTCACCGATCACCTCGCGCGCGATGGCCTCCGTGTCGGGAAGTGTGAAGGCGCCCAACCGTCGAAAGATGTTTCCCTTTGGAAACTGCTCGGTGATGCCCTGGATGACCGCCGTCGCGCGCGCCACCAAGCGGTCATCCGCCCGTGCCCAGCCGACTTCGAGCGCGGCCGTACCGCCCTGCAGGCTATAGCCCGCAGACGATCGGCCGGACTCCTCCCAGGTGCGGGCGAAACCGTCCATCGCCGCGCTCACCTCGTCCCAGCGACCGGTCATCGCCAGCCCCCAGGTCTGCCACCCGGCGAGGCTCAGGGCGATGGCGGTCGCCTGGTTCGGCACCAGATCGTGGAGCACCGCCTCGACTGCCGGTACAACCTGGTCCAGATTGCCGAGGGCGGAATGGTTCCAGGCCAGCATGTTGTGGAGATCGACTCGTTCGGCCAGCGGGAGCCGCTGTTCGAGGCTGGCGCGCTCTTCTGCCAGGGCCAAGCCACGTTCCGGATCCACGCCGAGCTCCACCGCCCCCGCGGCGTCCAGCGCCATGCTCAGCAGCGCAGCGTCGTCCAGCTCGCGAGCGATGGCGACGGCCTGGGTCGCGACTGCCGCGGCGGTCCCGCGCTCGGCCTCGTCGTCGACGAGACTGCCGGCTGGTGTGACCCAGCTGGTGAAGCTCTCCGCTACGAGCGACAGGCCGATCAAGCGCTTGTCGGTGGCGTTCGCTCGAACCTCCCGCACCAGTTCGAGCAGCGCCTGGAGCTCGACCCGGCCATCGTCGCTGGCGACCGATCCCGCCCAGCGACCAAGGACCATTAGTTGATTGCCCAGCGCCCGCAGCATGAAGTCCGCTGACCGGCCCTGCTCGGCTCCCAGGCGTGCCGCCGTGGCATAGGCCTCGATCGCCGGAGTACCCGAGGTGTTCGCATCGCCCAGGTCGGCCCACAGCTCCGGCAGCACGTCGGGCGGCGCAAGGTCGATGGCAGCTCGGAGATGCCTGGCCGCCTCGCTGAAGGCCGCGCCCGCGGTCGCCGCGCGCGCCGCCCGTCGCAGCCAATTAACTGCCGAGACCGTCAGGGTGGGGTGTGGCTCGAGGCCGGCGGCGATGGAGAGCGCAATTGCCTCACGGAAGTGGAACGCGACCAGTTCGGCCTGCTCGTCCTCGCGGTCGACGGCCTGCGCCTCGAGCCAGGCGCCGGCGGCCCCATGCAGGCGAGCCCGCTCGGCGCGGGGCAGCGTCTGGTAGCCGACATCGCGAATGAGGATGTGGCGGAACGTGAACTCATCGGTCCCGCCGGCGCGAATGAGATCGTGCTCGACGAGGTGGTCGACCGCGCCGTCGACGTCGGCCAGGTCCGGGGCCAGGACCTCGATCCCGGCCTGGCGGAACGAGCGCCCGAAGACGGCACCCAGCTGGACGACCCGTCGCGCGACCGGCGGCAGGAGATCGAGCCGAGCGAGGACCGCACCGTGAACGTTGTCGGGCAGGGTTGCCATCACGGCGGCGACCGCCGCCGGGTCGGCGAGGTCCGGCGCGCGTTCGGCGATGGTCCTGGCCAGTTCACCGGCGAAGAAAGGATTGCCGCCGGCACGGGCGACGACGGCGGCCGCGATCTCGGGCGGGGGGCCGGCCAGGTGGAAGTCGACCAGGGCGCTGATCGCCAGGTCGTCGAGTGGTTCCAGGGCGATCGAGACCGAGTTCCGGCGGCCCCCGGCCCAGGTCGGGCGCCGATCGAGCAGCTCCGGACGGGCGAGCACGATCATGAGCATCGGCGCGGCGCCGCGCGGCTGGAGGACGAGCTCGATGAGGTCGAGCAGGCTGTCCGATGACCAGTGGAGGTCCTCCACCACCATGACCAGCGGCCGCTCCCTGGCCGCCAGCTCGATCGTCGAGCGCCAGGCGGCGAACAGCTCAGCCCGATCGATCGGGTCCCCCTCGGAGGCTCCGAAGGTGGCGGCCAGCAGCTCGGCGGTCCGTCGCGGCGCGGGGTCACCAATCGCCGTCAGCCAGGTCTCGGCGGCGGCTCGCATGGCGTCCGGTTCGGCGTTGGCGGGCAGTTCCAGCAGGGTCAGCAGGAGGACGTGGAGCGGGTGGTAGGTCAGGCGCTGGCCCCATGGCAGGCATTGGGCAATGAGCACTCGCCCGTCAGCCCGGAGCATGGGTTGGCGTTCCAGGAATTCCTCGAGGAGGCGCGATTTGCCAGTGCCGGCCGGCGCGGTGATCGTTACGAGGTACGGCCGCTGCTCGCGGAGGACGCGGTCGGCGGTCAGGTCCAGCTGCGCGACGTCCGCGTCGCGGCCCAGGAACGGGGTGCGCACCCGTGGTCGCCCCGCGGCCACGCCATGCAGGAGACGAGCCGGGACACGCGCGCCCTTGCCGCGCGCCTCGACTTCGGCCAGCGGCCCGAAGCTGAATCCGGTCCCCGCGGCTCGCACGGTCCGGTCGCTGACGATGATCTCCCAGCTCGCCGCGCCCTGCTGCAAGCGTGCCGCCACGTTGACCGCATCGCCCGTGATCAGGAAATCGGCGGCGCTCCCCTCCATGGCGGCCACCACCTCGCCGGTGGCCAGGCCCAGCCTGATCGGTAGCCGCTCCCCGAGGACCGCGTCGGCACGTACCTGATCGCGCAGGTCCAGGGCGGCCCGCGCGGCCCGCGCGGCGTCATCCTCGTGCGCGGTCGGCAGGCCAAAGACGGCCATCACGGCGTCGCCGATGAACTTCTCCAGCGTCCCGCCCCGCTTCTCGACCGCCTCGCGGGCGATGGCGAAATAGCGGGCCAGGAGGGCGCGCATGTCCTCCGGGTCGAGGGACTCGGCCAGCGCCGTTGAACCCGTCACGTCGGCAAAGAGGACCGTCACCAGGCGGCGTTCCTCGCTCATCGGTTCAATCGTAGCCTGCGGATGCCGAACCTACGCTCGCCGGGTCGCGACCTGGCCCGCCGGCGTATCCCTGACCTCGACCCCCAGGGCCGCCAATTCCTTGCGCAGGCGGTCCGACTCGGGCCAGTCTTTGGCGGCCCGGGCGGCGGCCCGACGGTCCAGCAACTCCTTGGCGCCCTCCGGCAGGTCGCCTGCCTCGCCCTCTGCTGGCGCGTCCAGGTCCAGCCCGAAGACCCGGTCGAAGTCGAGCAGCAAGGCCCGCTTCTGGGCGGGGTCGAGGTCATCGGCAGCGGCGACGGCATGAGCCGCCACCAGAGCGGCCGGCATCGCCAGGTCGTCGCTGATCGCGTCCCTGAACCGCGCCAGGTAGCCGGCCATTGGCTCGGCCGCGGGGTCCACCGGTGCGGCATCGGGCGGAGTCTCGGCCACTGCACGGCGCAGCCTGCGCAGGCCCGCAGCAGCGGCGTGCATCGCCTTCTCCGTGAAGTCGAGCTTGGAGCGATAGTGCGCCGTGAGCGCCAGGTAGCGGAAGTCGAGCGGCTGGAATCCCTTCGAGGGAAG
>JBBQGI010000152.1:0-4238 GCA_038322875.1 Candidatus Limnocylindria bacterium
ACCCTCCTGTCCCTCGACCAGAGCCTGCTGCTGGTCTGGCCGCACGTCGTGGCGCTCGTCGCGCTGACCGTCATCTGCTTCGCGATCGGCTACATCCAGTTCATGCGCCAGGAGGTCCGCGCCTAGCTGCCGCGTCGCGCCTGGCAACGGCTCCGGCGCGCGGGTACCATCAGCGCTCCCGTGCCGGGGTGGCGGAATCGGCAGACGCGCCGGACTCAAAATCCGGTGAGCGCAAGCTCGTGTGGGTTCGAGTCCCACCTCCGGCACCACGCCGCCGTCAGTCCGTGATGGCGCGTTCGATCCGGCGGTCCGGCACCAGCCACATCACGACGACACCGATGTAGATTGCCATCGAGATGGCCGGCGCCACCATGGCGATCGGGATCGCGAGCGCGAAGAGCACCGGCGAGATCTTGCCCTTGACATCGCGGCCGATGGCGTCCGCCAGCGTACGCGGCTGCCCCGGCACGGCGATCAGGGCGCGGGCCAAGGCGTAGTAGGCAAGAGCAGCGAGCAGCATCAGCAGGCCGTAGGCCGCCACCGGGACCGGTGCGAAGTCGTGCTGCCCCATCCAGGCCGTGCCGAACGGAAAGAGCGAGAGCCAGAAGAGCAGATGCAGGTTCGCCCACAGGACCCGGCCATCGACCGTCTTGGCTGCCTGCAGGAGATGGTGGTGGTTGCTCCAGTACTCCCCGAGCAGCGCGAAGCTCAGGACATAGCTGAGGAGGGTCGGGCCGAGCGGCAGCAGGTCCTGGACGCGGGTCCCCTCGGGCGAGCGCAGCTCGAGCACCATGATCGTGATGATGATGGCGATGACCCCATCGCTGAATGCCTCGAGGCGGCCCTTGGTCATCGGCGAATGCTAGCGATCTCCGGAGCATGAAGAGACGGGGCAGAGGCGAACCTCTACCCCGTCTCCCGGAGCAACCGTGAGGACGATCCGCTAGCGGGTTGGCCGGCCGCTCCTGGAATTCTTCACGGTGGTGAAGGCAAGCGTCGTGAGCGACGCCAGAAGCACCAGGCCGAAGACGATCGTCGGGAGCGGACTTGATCCGTTGCCGAAGAGCGAGGTGTTCGGGGTGCTGGGCTGCGGCGTTCCGGTTCCAGCAAGCACGATCTCCTCGGGGGTCGCGGTCACGACAGCAGTCGCAGTCGCAGTTGCAGTCGCGGTTGCAGTCGCGGTCGCGGTCGGCGTCGGCGTCGGCGTCGGCGTCGGCGTCGGGGTGGGAGTCGGCGTCGGCGTGGCACAGCCCTCTTGGGGCGTGATGTCCACGAACGTCGTGAATTCCGTCTGCCCGTTGTTAACGATAGTCAGCGTCACCCTTCCAGCGAACAACGGCTGGGGGCCCGAGGCTGTCCAGATCTCGCCGTAGCTGGTGTCGTAGTGATGGTCAGCGAAACCGGTCGTGCCGGGGATGGTGGTCGTCACGCTGACAAACCGGTCGGATGTGGTGTTGTGGTTCAGCGATACGTGAACCTCGCCGTGCACGCAATCCTTACTGGAGGTGATGGCGCCCGTGTTGCCAAGCACAACACCCGCGAGGGCAAGGGTCAGGCCAAGGGCGGTCCCGAGGATCAAGAGCTTTCTCACGATGTTGATCTCCCTGCTTCGGTTGAATTCGACGAATGAGTCCTTCGACGAATGAGTCCAAGGCTCGATCCTAGACGCAAGTACTGTGCGAACGTAAGTACCCAAGGCCTACATCAGGGTCGAATCTTGGAGTTTTGTGGGGTTACTGTGGTGCACCCAGGCACCAACCCATCGGCTAGCATCTCCAGCGGACGCCCGTTGCGGGGCCGTCCAACGGGCCGTCGGCGTTCTCACCGCCGGCGGCCACCTGCGTGCTAGGCTCTGGCCCGATGAGCGGGGACACGATCGAATGCTTCAACTGCGGCCACGCCAACCCGTCGTGGGCGCAGGTCTGTCGCAACTGTGGATTCGCCATTCACCCCGAGCTCGCCCAGGCAGGCGGGCCGCCTGCGATCTTTCCAACTGACCAGGCCTCGCTGATCTCGATCGGCGGCACGCTTGGCGCCATCGTCCTGGCCATTGCGGTGGGGCTGATCTTCTCTGGGCTGATTCCACCCGCACCGAACGTCGCGGCTGAGACCCCGTCTCCCTCGCCGTCCCCGACGCCGGCTGCGTCGATATCGGTCGTGCCGAGCGCATCGGAGAGCGCCGCACCGAGCGTGCCATCGGCGGCGCCGCTGATCGGCACAGTGACCTTCGGGACCGGGATCAACGCGGACACCAAGGAGGTCACAGGCGCGACCAGCGACTTCAGCGCCGGGAAGGCCTTCGCGCACTCCATCAAGCTGACCGAGCCCTTTGCGGTGAACGTCATCCAGGAAGAGGTGATCAAGGTCACCCCGGACGGGACGGAGACGATCGTGCAGCCCAAGGAGGGGAGCGATCTGCGCGTGGGCGCGACCTCGATGATCGCCGGCTTCCGGGTTCGCGACGCCGGCAACCTGATCCCCTCGTGGGGCACCGGCAACTTCATCCTGCGGGTCTACCGGGGGGCAGAGCTGCTGGCCGAGGGACACTTCACCCTCTCATAGGCTGGGTACGCCTCAGTTGGGTTCCCCGTCGCGACCGGCTATCTCGCGCCAGGCATCGGCGTACAGGCGCGCCCGAATCGGCAGGTAGCCCGGGTAGGCAGCTCGCGCGGCATTGACGACGCGCGACTCCAACGTCACCAGCCCGATACGATCGGTGGTCTCCAGCAACACCGTGCCGCTCGGGTCGACCGCGATGGAAGGGCCACCGATCAGCACGCCGGCCTCCGGGTCGGGCCGATTGACCGACAGCACGTAGCAGCTGCTCGTCAGCGCGTTGGCGCGAAAGACGATCTTCCAGCGCTGGTAGGTCTTCTCCTCCGTGGCGCGCGGGATCAGGATCGCCTCGGCGCCCTGCGCGCCGAGGAGGTGCGATCCCTCGGGCCGATTGGCGTCGCTGCAGACCTGGACCCCGACCGGGATGCCGAAGGCATCGATCCGCGCGGGGGCCGCGGTCCCCGGCTCGTAGTGGCTCGTCTCCCAGAAGCCCGGCTCCTCGGGAAGGTGCAGCTTTTCGTAGGTGGTGACCACCTCACCGTTTGCGTCGAAGACGAGCACGCGGCTCGTGCGGCGGCCTGTCGCGGAGTCGGCGTGGATGATGCCTCCGACGAGTCCAATCCCCGCCTCCCGCGCCGCGGTCGCTTGCGCTGTGGCGCGAGGGCCGTCCATCGGCTCGGCGTCGTCGGCGTGTGGGTCCTTCGTGGCGGGGCGCCAGGGGTTGAGCGGGATCTCGGGCAGCACAGCGAGATCGGCGCCGCGCTGGACGCATCCATCGAGGGTTGCCGCCAGCCGGCCGATGCCGTCCGGCTCCCAGAAGACCTCCGAGACGAGGGCCACTGTCAGTCGCCCATCTGCTCGGGAAGTCGCTCTGCTCTTCATCCCATTGCCCCCGACGCGGGTCGCGTACTACCTGGAGTGCTACATCGGCACGCGGCGAGCTGCCCAGGTGTCACCTCAATACGGTGAGTAGTGAAAGCGACCGCAATTGGCGTCTGGAGCGGACGTGGGAGGGCGATCGGTGCTGTAGTAGCACCATAGGTAGTAAGGCCGAGATGGTCGCGGCGGAGCGGCGTCACGATGGCTCTCCCAGGAACTCGCGGACCAGGTTCTGGAAGTGGTAGACGCCGTTCTCGCGGCGGGCCGAGAACCGTCCGGTGTCGTAGGAGCGCGACCGCAGCCCCCGCTGGACCTGCTCGCAGATGACGATGTCCTCCTGCTGGATCTGGTCCGAGAAGGCGATCGTCTGCTGCATCGACTCCCAGCCCGGGCCGGTTCCCGGCTCGGCGAAGAACCACTCGAAGATCGTCAGCGTGCGCTCCGGCCCCATCGGCAGGATCACGTTCGAGGACATGTTGTCCTGGTAGATGTTGAACATCGTGTTCGGGAAGAGCCAGTAGTAGAGCGCGGAATCCTCGCTCCCCGGCTGGCGCAGGTAGCGGCGGTCGACCCCGATCTCCTCCCCCGGCTTCAGCTCCCGGATCGGGGCGTGCTGCTTGGAGTAGTAGCGGAACTCCTCCACCCGGTATGAGTCGTAGTCGAGCTCCTTGTAGAGCTGCGGGTGCGCAATGGGCAGGTGATAGCCCTCCAGGTAGTTGTCGACGTAGACCTTCCAGTTGCACTCGATCACGTACTCGCGCCGCTCGACCAGGCGCATCCGATCGACGTCATAGCCGGCCGCC
>JBBQGI010000153.1:0-4236 GCA_038322875.1 Candidatus Limnocylindria bacterium
TGGCACCTCGGCCACCGTCGGCACCGATAGGAGCTAGGCGGCCGCCTGGTGTGCGGTGCAGACCGCGAAGCCGGCGATGACGCTGCTGCCCTCGTCGTCGGTGGCGACTTCGTAGATCCATGCCCCGGCGGGCTGGCCGCAGGCACCGCACTGTAGGGACGGGCCGGTGAGCTCATCGGGGTCGTCGGCCCCGTCGGGATGGTATGGCTCGTACATGTCGTATCTATCGATCATGGGTGGAGCATCTGTCTCGAATGACAAGCCGAGATCAAACAGCCGCTAAGACAACATCAGGACGGCCGCCATGATGTGTAGACCGGCGGCCAGTCGTCGGGGTTCGCTCGCTCGCCGAAGACGGCATGCTCGATCTCGAATTCGAAGAGCCGATAGCCGTCGTCCACCTCGAACGTCCAGTCCGCCGCGGCTACCGTGCGCAGGGCGCGGTCACGCACCTCGTGCGCACGGCCCCGGACCTGGAATTCGTGCGGCTCGGTCGGATCCTGGTGGCAGTGCAGGGCGTACCGCCCGTCCGCTGCCAGGTCGGCAACCTTCGCAGACGCGACGATGATGAACGCGAGGAGGTGCCCTTCCACGATCGCGACGTTGATCGGGTGAATCCTTGGCGGGAGATCGGCTCGTACGCTGGCCAGGAGTGCCGCACCGGTCCCCCCGCGCTCAAACAGGCGCTGACCGGTGCCGGCCATCTCCGGCGCGGCAATGGCGAAGTCGTTCCAGGTGGCCATGCGGCAAGGTTAGCGCGCGGTCAGTCGGACTGACGGACCTCGCTGTGCGTCGTCGTGGTTCGCTTCTCGGTGGTCTCATCCGGGGTCTCGTCGACCGTCACAGTCGCAGCCTCGCCGCCCGTGTTGATGTTCAGGTTGACGCTCTGAGGAACTGCCTTTGGTGCTTCCACCCTGCTCGGTGGTCGGGGGCCGACCGTCTCGCCGGCCTCATGGCCGGGCGACGCGACCTTCCATACGCGTATCACCGGCATCTGATTTCCGGAAGCCAGAAAATGTCGATCTGAGCCGCGGCCGATCGTTCGAGGGGTGACGGCGACCAGGCGCTCGCCGCATCGTGCAAGGAGATCCGATGCCTCACTACCTGCTGACCGTCCACAGCTCGACCAGCGAGCCGAGCAAGCAAATGGCCCCTGATGAGATGGGGCATTCCATGTCCGAGATCCTGGCGGTGAATGCCGCCCTCAGGTCATCCGGCGCATGGGTCTACGGAGGCCAGCTTGATCCACCAACAGCCGCGAAAGTGGTGAAGCCCCGAAACAGCAAGATCCGGGTAACCGATGGCCCATTCATCGAGGCCAAGGAGCAGATCGCGGGCTTCTACATCGTCGAGGCAACGGACCTTGACGCAGCTCTGGAATGGGCGGCGAGGACGAGCGACGCGGTGGGCCGGCCCATCGAGGTGCGGCGATTCGTTCAGGGGGAGGCAAGCTGATTCGACGGCAACGGCGCCGGAATTACCTGCGTCATAGCTGCCACATGACGGGCCGATGAGGATCGCTGCTCACCGTCAGAACGGACCCGCGCAGCGCGTCCATGCCAACGAGCCCGGCGCGACCCTCCATCTCGTCGCCGAGCAGGACCGTGGCAAGTGGTAGACGGTGGCCTCCAGCAAGGAGCACCTGATCGCGCGCCTCGGTCGCGAATGCCTCGGTCCCGCCGACCCCGCGGCCCGAGCTGCGCCGCTCCCCGCCTTCGAGGCCGGGCAGCGCCGACCGGGCAAACGTGGTCCGCTTCCCGCCTGAGTCGAGCATCGTCACCACCGCCCCGAACGGCTCGATCGCTGCCCGCACCAGGATCGTCTCGTCGCCCGCCACGCGGTCCAGCCGCACGAGCCGAAGCTCAGGGTGGCGAGCGGCGAGCCAGACGGTCACATCGGTTTCGTCGCCGTCCAGGAGCATGAACCGATCCCCCGCCAGGTCGAGCACCGCCCAGGCGCGCGGGTGCAGGTGCTGCGGGCTGATGAAGCCGCCGATCCCCCACCCGGGGAACGGCGCCGGCGCCGTGATGGCAACCACGTTCTGCAGCTCGAAGGGCTGCTCTGCGATCTGAATCGGCACTGTCCCGAGGGTCCACGACGGAACCGTTGCGCCCGTGCTGTCCGTCCCTTCCTCCCCGGGCTCGGCCGCCAAGCCAAGCTGGTCGGCCAGCTCAACGGTGAGGATGTGGTCCGTCGAGCCGCTATCGAGGATCACCTTGGTCGGGATGCCATGGACGGTGACGTGGACCATCGGTGCATGGGTCGGTCCGTCGCCGGTGTCGAAGGTGATCGGCACGTCTAGGAGGACGCGCGGCTCGGAGGTCATCGTGTGCCCGGCGGCGGAAAGTCGCTGGGCAGGTCGTCAACCGCGACATGGAATAGCGCGTGGCTGCCCAGCCCGCGCAGATGGTGCTCCCCGAGATCAACGAAGGTGATGGCCTCGAGCCGCGTGTCTCCCAGCGCGGTCAACGCCGCTCGCGACAGCAGGATCTGCCCGCCGCAGGCCAGCCCGGTGATGCGCGAGGCGGTGTGGACCGCGACGGCGATGTAGCCGCCATCGGTCAGGGTTGGGCGTCCGCTGTGGATCCCCATCCGAACCCGCAGCTGCACGCCCTCTGGCCATGCCTGGTCGCGCACGCGACGCTGGATGCCGAGCGACGCCCCGATCGCCTCGTGAGCGTGGCGGAAGACTGCGAAGAACTCGTCGGCCCGCGCGTCCACCTCCCAGCCGCCTGCCCGACGGACCGCGGCGCGGGCGAAGCGACGGGTATCGGTCAGGGCCTTGGCGTACCGATCGCCGAGCTTCAGCAGGAGGGCCGTGGAGCCCTCGATGTCGGTCATCAGGAAGGTGACGGCGCCCGTGGGGAGCTGCTGCTGCCCATGCGCACGCAGCTGCCCGGTGACGAAGCCGACCGGCACGATGCCGTACCGCTTGGCCGCGTTCAGCAGGCGCGTGCGCGCCCGGTTGCGGGCCGTGTCGTCCTCGAAGACGACCTGGTTGAAGCGCGATAGCGCGTTGCGGACGTGGCTCTCGTCGTGGATCGGCAGACGGCGGCGCCCCTGCGGATCGACGTACGCGAAGGCGCTGTCCCGCAGTTCCGATCGCTTCCTGGTGGTGAGCGTTGGCATCGGGTCGATGGTATCGGGCAAGCGACCTCCGCGGGCGAGACCCTTGAAGTCGCGGTCGGCGGCAGCGGTTGTCGTGCGCGCATTGTGGGCGGATGGTCAAGCGCCGCTCGGCAGCCCGCGGGATACTGGCACGGCCATGACCCAGCCGCCCAAGCAGCGGACACCCGAGCAGGCCGCGCGCAGCGAGGAGTTGAGCCGGCAGGTGCTGCTCGGCACGGCGCCAGGCCTTCGCACCGGTCGTCGGATCCTGCGCCGCCTGCCGAGCAATCCGCGGTGCAAGCTATGTGCCTCGCCCTTCGGCGGCGCCGCAGGTCGAGTGATGCGCCTGGTCGGCAAGGGACCCTGGCCGGGGAACCCCAAGTACTGCTCCGCCTGCTTCAGGCAGATGGTCGAACACGGGGCTGGGGCGGAGGTCGAATGCAGCCTCCTCTTCGCCGATGTCCGAGATTCCACGCCTCTCGCCGAGCGCATCGGCCCAACTGCCTTTCGCGCCCTCATGGATCGATTCTTCAAGCTCGCCACGACCGTGGTCTTCGACCACGACGGCATCGTTGACAAGTTCGTCGGTGATGAGGTGATCGGCATCTTCACACCGGGCCTGACCCACGACCGGCACGCGGAACAGGCGATTGCCGCGGGGCAGGCGCTGCTGGCCGCCACGGGGAACGGTGGCGCGGACCCGTGGGTGCCCATCGGGGCGGGCGTAAACACGGGGGTCGCCTTCATCGGCACCGTCGGCGAGGGGGACCAGGTCGAGCTCACGGCGCTCGGCGACCCCGTCAACGTGGCAGCCCGCCTGGCAACCGCCGCCGGACGCGGGGAGCTGCTGGTCAGCGCTGCCGCTGCATCCTCCGCGCATCAGGAGGCGAATGACCTCGAGCGCCGCTCTCTGGATCTGAAGGGCAAGTCGGAGTCGGTGGAGGTGCTCGTCCTGCACGCATCGGTCTACGATGGTCGCCCAACCGCACGAAGGTGAACCATGGCCAAGTACCTATTCATCGGCAACTACACTGCGGAGGGCGCCAAGGGGCTGCTCAAGGGTGGCGGCACAGCTCGACGCGAGGCGATCCGCCAGGCGGTCGAGTCGGTGGGCGGCACCATGGAGTC
>JBBQGI010000154.1:0-4229 GCA_038322875.1 Candidatus Limnocylindria bacterium
TCGACGATCCCTTCACGGTCAGAGACGGAGAGGATTGCGCGCAACGGGCGACCTCGTGCGGGAACGTTGCGAGGTTGTCGAGGCGCTGTGGGCGGCCCTGCTGCCTCTGTCGACCAGTATAGCGGCGGCGCCTGAACCATCGCCTCGGCCGCGTGCTAGTGACTGACGAGGTGAATGCCTCTCGAGCGCATGGAGGCCGAAGGTGCGGGCTACGGGCGGAGTGCTGGTTGGGATGCTGTTGCTGGTTGGCTGCTCCAACAACCCGGGCGGGAGCGCCTCGGGCACGCCCAGCTTGTCGGCCTCCGCCTCCGCAGTCCCGTCCGGGACGGCGTTTTCCGTGCAGCTCATCGGCAGCCGGCCGGTCGTCGCCGGTGGCGCGATCGAGGGCAAGTCGGCCGCCCTGCCCGCCGCGCTGGTCTTCGCCGCCGACGCGTACCACGCCTTCCTGATCGGCTTTGGCGAAACGCGCGGCGACGAGCGCCTGGTTCACGCCTCATCCCCCGATGGCGTTGCCTGGACGATCGACGAAGCGGACCCGCTTGCAGGGGTGGACCTCGGCTTCGGGGCGCCGGGGCCGGTGCCCACCAGCGTCCTTGAGCTGGCCGACGGGACATGGGCGATGTACCTGTGGGGCACCTCCGATCCCAGTGGCAGGCGGGCGAGCATCTGGCGTGCCACCGCACCGGCCGTGGAGGGGCCGTGGACCGCGGATCCGGAGCCGGTGCTCACCGGTGACCCCGACGGCTGGGACAGCCTGGGCGTCGACTCACCCAGCGTGCTGCGCACGCCGACCGGATACCTGATGGCGTTCGTGGGCGCCTCCCTCGACGATCCGCAGGTGGGCAAGATCGGCTTTGCGACGTCGACCGATGGGATCGTCTGGACCAAGCGTGCCGACCCGGTCATCGTGCCGGGCCACTGTGGAGGCGACGGCGACCGCTCCATCACCCAGCCACGCGTGATGGAATCCGGGCAGGGCTACCTGCTCGCCTACGCAGTCAACGGGATCGAGCGTCCGGACGCGAGCATGGGCTTGTCGATGAGCATGGACGGGACCGCGTGGACGTGCGCCGTCGCTGGTCCGCTGATCGAGGGATCCGACCTGCCTGGCAGCCAGGGGCTTCACACATTCGCTGTCGCCGCTATGGGGGAGCCGCACAAGCTGCTGATCGAGTCGCTGACCGGCGATGGCTCGGAGCTGTGGCTGGCGGAGCTCAACATCGAGGGCTCGTAGCCCTCTGATAGACTCCGCGGCCGATGGGAAAGCTCTTCGACCCGTTCACGCCGCTTAACTTCGCCGACCTCTTCACGCTGATGTGGGTCGCGGCGTTCGTGATCCTGGTCGGCGCGATCATCGTGTACAACACGGCGCAGCGGATGTACCGGCGCTATCCGGCGATCCTGTCTCTCCACGAATGGATCTTCTGGTCGCTGGTCGTGACCTGGGGCGTGGTGCCGCTGCTGGTCGTGATCCACGTGCCCCTGGCGCTGCTCCTGCTGATCGTCGTGCCCGGGATGGTCGTGGCCGCCTACGCCGCGTTCGTCAAGTTCCCGCCCATCATCGAGGCCGCCAACGTCGAGATCCGCCGCCGGCGCTTCGTGCCGCCGCCGCGCCGCGAGGTGCGCGACCGACCGAAGCCGACACCCGCGGGACGCCGCCGCCGGCATCGGTAGGTCGCGCTAGCAGCAACCTCCGCCACCGCAGCATCCTGCGCCGACGAGGCTCAGCTCTTCGACCGGCGCGCTCAGCTCGAGCACCGAGGCCGCCGATTCCGGCTTGGTCGCTTTGATGATGGCGCTGTGCATCCCGTCCGCGACCGAGTGGGTCGGCGTCACCGAGACACCGGTCAGGCCGACCATGCGGAGACCCGCCTCGAACTCCGAGAATGAGAGCGCCCCGGCGATGCAGCCGACGTAGGAGCCCCGCTCAGCCCGCTGCTCGGTCGTCAACGAGTCCTCGGCCACGATGTCGCTGATGCCGATCCGGCCGCCCGGTCGCAGCACGCGCGCGATCTCGCGGAAGACCGCCGGCTTGTCGGCGGCCAGGTTGACGACGCAGTTGCTGATCACGACGTCGATCGAGGCTGCCGGCAGCGGGATCGACTCGATGTGGCCCTTCAGGAACTCGACGTTGGTGGCTCCCGCTTCGGCGGCGTTGCGCTGCGCCAGGGCGAGCATCTCGTCGGTCATGTCCAGGCCGAAGGCACGCCCCGTCGGGCCGACGCGCTTGGCGGAGAGCAGCACGTCGATCCCGCCGCCCGACCCCAGGTCGAGGACGCGCTCGCCAAGGTGCAGGTCGGCAACGGCGGTCGGGTTGCCGCAGCCGAGTGACGCCATGACGGCCGCGCTCGGCAGCTCGTCGCGCTCGAGCGCGGAGTACAGCTCCGAGCCGATGCCCGGCTCCGAGCAGCAGGCGGCTTTGGTCAGGACCTGGCGTGCGGACGCGGCATACCGCTCGCGCACGGTCTCGTGGATCTGCTCGGTCATCGGTCGCTCCTCATGAAAGGTGGACGAGTCCGGCCAGGCTGGCGCCGATCCCCGCCCAGCGATGGGCGAAGTCCGGAGCGAGCTGGTAGTAGATGAAGGTGCCCCGACGCTCGGAGGTCACGACTCCCGCCTCGCGCAGGACCTTGAGGTGGTGGCTGACGGTCGGCTGGCTGACGCTGCAGCAGTCGGTGAAGTCGCAGGCGCAGGTGGCGTCCGGCTCCGACGCGAGCTGGCGCAGGATGGCCAGCCGCACGGGATCGGCGATGGCCTGCAGGAGCTCGATATCGGGGTCCGTCGTCTTCACGCCAGCAGTATATCGATGAATGTCAATATATGCTCGGGTGGACTGACCTGCGCCAAGCATCCGCGCGTCGACATGTACATCGCGGCGCTTTCCTAATGACAGCAGAACGCAGCTAGCCTGCGACTGACCGCGCGGCCTCCGGCTCTGGCTCTGATGGCCTGCTGGCGGCCTTCTCGAAGACGAGCGAGCCGTCCCTTTCGTCGATGCGGACCGTGTCTCCGGCCACGAACTCCCCCGCCAGGAGCCGCTTGGCCAGCGGGTTCTCCACGGATCGCTGGATGGCACGCCGCAGTGGCCGGGCGCCGTACTGGGGGTCGTAGCCCTCGCGCGCTACACAGGTTTGGGCGGCATCAGTAACTTCGAGAGAGATCCGCGATTCGGCGAGCCGTCCCTCGAGGCCGGCGAGCAGCAGGCTGACGATCTGCTTGAGCTGCGCCTCGGCGAGCGGCTCGAAGACGATGATCTCGTCGATCCGGTTCAGGAACTCGGGGCGGAAGTGGTCGCGCAGGCTGGTCTTCACCCGTTCGGCGGCCGCGGCGAAGGCATCCGGCCCGGCCTCGCCGGCTTCGATCAGCGCAGCCGAGCCGATGTTGCTGGTCATGATCACGACCGTGTTCCGGAAGCTCACGGTGCGGCCCTGGGAGTCGGTCAGGCGCCCGTCGTCGAGGAGCTGGAGGAGGATGTTGAAGACATCGGGATGGGCCTTCTCGATCTCGTCGAAGAGCACCACCTGGTACGGCTTCCGACGCACCGCCTCGGTCAGCTGGCCTCCCTCGTCGTAGCCGACGTAGCCGGGCGGTGCACCGACCAGGCGCGACACGGCGAACTTCTCCATGTACTCGCTCATGTCGATCCGGACCATGGCGCCTTCGTCGTCGAAGAGGAACTCCGCCAGGGCGCGGGCGAGCTCGGTCTTGCCCACGCCGGTGGGTCCCAGGAAGATGAATGAGCCGATCGGCCGCTTCGGGTCCTTGAGCCCGGCGCGTGCACGACGGATCGCGTCCGAGATGGCGATCACCGCCTCGTCCTGGCCGATAAGCCGCTCATGCAGGCGCCCCTCCATGTGCAGCAGCTTGTCGGTCTCGCCCTCCATCAGGCGACTGACCGGGATGCCGGTCCAGCGGGCGACGACATCGGCGATGTCATCGGCGTCGACCTCCTCCTTGAGCAGCAGGGAGCCAGAGGCCTTCAGCTCGCGCAGGCGCTGCTCCTGCGCGGCCAGCTGGCCCTGCAGCTCATTGGCGCGGCCGTACTTCAGCTCGGCGGCCCGGGCGTAGTCGGCGGCGCGCTCGGCCGCCTCGATCTCCGGGGTCAGCTTCTCGAGCTGCTCGCGCGTCTCACGGATGGCTGCGACGACCTCCTTCTCGCGCTGCCAGGCGGCCTGCATGCCGTCGCCTCGCTCGCGCAGGTCGGCCAGCTCCTTCTCCAGCGCCTCCAG
>JBBQGI010000155.1:0-4204 GCA_038322875.1 Candidatus Limnocylindria bacterium
CCACGAAGGGAGCCTGGCGCAGGAGGGCGTAGCGGTCGTAGCGAGAGGTGACCGTCGACGACGGCGAGTGATCGGCGACCAGCGTGGCCAGCTGCGGACCGATGTTGCCCGAGCCGCGGACGAAGAGGACCGATGGCGAAAGGGCCAGATCGAGGTTCGCCTCGCGCAGGAGATCCAGCGACGTCACGACGAAGGCAGCATCCGGCCTGATGCCGGGGAAGGTGGCGACGCGGTCGACGACGACGAAGGTCAGCGTCTTCGATGTGACCTGCACGGTGAAGGTATCGCCGCGAACCAGCGGCCCGCTGCCCGACGGGAGCAGCCGGGAGACGAGCGCCGGGATCGGTGCCTCGGGTGTGCCGGCCAGCTCGGCGGCGGCGCCCAGCTCGGTGAAGCCGGCCGGCCAGCCGACGGCGATCGACGTGCCGCTGGTCACGGCCAGGTAGGCGTCGGGATCCACGGCCTGTAGCACGACCTGGCTGCGCTGCGATGGCGTATCGGCGAAGGTGGCGGCCTGGTCCGCGAACCCCGCGGCAACGGCATCCACGCCCGCGACGGTGGTGGGGTCGACCGAAGCCGAATCGGGGCCAGCCGCCAGGTCGATCCGGTAGTCGGCCCCGACCTGGGTCCACGCGGCATCGACCTGCCCGCGATCGATGCTGGAGAGCAGCACCGAGGCGAAGGCGCCGAACGCAGCGGTCAGCATCAGGATCAGCAGGGGCAGGTTGGCGGCCGCGCCGTGCCGTCCCACGTTGCGCAGACCGAGCACCGGCACGAGATCGCGGCGCCGGGCCGCCATCCAGCCGAGGGCCCGGATCGGGAGGGGGTAGAGGCGCATCGCGACGATCCCCGTCGCCAGTCCGGCCAGCACCGGGACGGCGGCCAGGAAGGGATCGAGGCGCACCACCTCACCGACGCCCCGATCTCCGATCACGAGGCCGCGCTGTCGGAGCAGCAGGACCCCGGCCACCGCCAGGCCGACGCCGGTCAGCTCGAGCACCAGGCGCCGCGGAGAGGGGGGGAGCACGGCGGCATCGTCGCGCCCGGCCCGTCCCAGCCGGCGGCGCACCGTCGGCAGGGTGGCGGCGACCAGCGCAACTGCCGCGGCGCCGCCCGTGGCCAGGGCAAGCATCGCGGAGAGGCTGGATTCCCGTCCCGGCGTCAGCTGGACCGCCAGCAGCAGGCCGAGCAGGCTGGCACCGCCTGCCAGCAGGACGGCCTCCCAGAGCTGCGCGGCGAGGACCAGCACGGCCGAGGCCCCCCGACTGCGAGCCAGCTCGAGGCCGGCTCGACGCCTGGCGATGAGCATGATCGCGACCATCGCGATCGCGCCGGTGGCCAGCGCGAAGGGGCCGATCGCGGCGACCGCCATGACCGCCTCGGACGACGAGCGCTCGGCCACGTAGCGGCCGATGATCCCCAGCAGTCCGGTGCGCAACAGCAGCGACCCTTCGACCTCGACGCCAAAGGTCTCGTCGGCGCTCCGCGACTGCAGGCGCTGCAGGTCCGGCACGACCGACGCGAGCTGCGCCACGTCGGCGCGCTCCGGGTCGACGAAGAAGCGCCACGCGAAGCGGAATGGCAGCTCGGTCGTGGTGATGTCCGGGTAGGCCTCGGGCGCCACCAGGCCGGTGGCGTAGGCGATCGGGAACTCGTCGCTGCCACCGATGTCGGGACGCTGGAGACTGCGGTCCGCGAACCACACCTCGGCCTCGGGGTCGACGACTGCAAAAATGCCGACCACCTCGAACTCGGCCTCGATCCGGCGCAGCAACACGCCCCGGAGTGTCGGATCCGACCCGTCGAGGGTGGCGACCAGCACGTCTCCGACGTGCACCCCGATCCCCGCCGCGGTCGCCTCGGATACGGCGATCTCGATCCGCGACCGCTCGGCCTGTGGCTCCGGCTGTGGCTCGCCGAAATCTAACGCGGCCCTCGGCAGCTGGTCGCCGGTGCTGGCGGGCATCCGGCCCTCCACGAGCTGGATGGCGGACTCCAGGCCGTCCTGGTAGCGCAGCGACACGAACGCGGTATACAGCGGTGGATCCGTGATGCCGAAGCGCGGCGTCGTGATGGTGTAGCCGCGCGCCGAGATCAGCTGCCGGAGAGAATCGGGGAAGGCCGCCTGGTAGGCCGCGCCGACCCGGTCGACGGCGGCGAGCTGATCCTCCCCGTTGCTTGGCGTTCTCGTCACGCTCGAGAGCTGAAAATCGCGGTCGACCGCCTGCGCATCGCCAAGCTCGTGCACCAGGGCGCCGTCCGCGACCAGGTTGAAGAGGCGAGGCGCCGCGGCGAAGATGAAGCTGGTGATTCCCACCAGGGCCACCAGCAGAGCCACCACGCCGACCTCATCGCGCAGCCGGCGCAGGAGGAACCCCGCTGCCCAGAGCGAGCCCATCAGTCTCCCCCCATGCGCAGCACGCTGCCCACCCCGGCACGCCGCAACACCGCCGCCAGGCCGAGGACGGTGAGGGCCAGCGCGCCGGCGGTGACTCCTTCCAGGACCAGGATGGTGGCCCACGGGGTCTCCACGATCACCGGCGGGAAGGGCGTCGTCGCCTGCTGGGTGACGGTAATGTAGGGCAGCACCACCCAGCCGATGACCAGGCCGAGCCCAGTCCCGGTCACCAGCGAGACGAGCACGAGGCTCGCGTTCTCCAGCCAGAGCCAGCCGGAGAGCTGCCCGCCGGAGAGGCCAAGCGCCCGCAGGAGGGCGAATTCACCACGGCGCTGGCGCGCCGACACGGCTGCACTGGCGGCGAGACCGATCACCGCGAAGAGCCCTGCCACCACGAAGCCCAGGGCGAGCGCACCGATGATCCCGAGGGCGAGGGGGTCCGCCGCGAGGCCGGCGGTGCGTTCCACCCGGCTCAGCACCCTCGCGCGTGCGAATGGCCCGAAGCGCTCCTCGGCGACCGCGGCCGCCGCTGCGCGATCGTCGGCGGCGAGCCACCACTCGGTCGGCTGCCGGGTCGAGTGCGCTGCCTGGTAGCGGAGCAGCTCCAGGCTGGCCAGGTCGACGATCGCCACCGGACGGGAGGGATCGGTGGTCGGGAACGAGCGGACGGCGCCGACGATGCGGATGTCGCGCGGTCCGCCCTCCAGCTGCACCGTGACGCGGTCGCCGAGATGGGCGGCAGTCTGGCCCAGGAAGGCCTGGTTGACGACGGCCGCCAGGTCGGCTGCGGCGAGCTCCATGATCTCGGTCCGCATGAAGCTGACGGTGACCCCGTGGCCGTCCTGGTCGACCCCCGGCAGGGCCTGGAAGGCGCCCGGCGTGCCGAGCGCCATGGTGCGCGTCTGCGCGATGTCCGAGGGAACCACCGCGATATCGGCGCCCGGCCCCTGTGACCAGCCGATCTGCCACGACCCCGCCGCATCCAGGCTGACCGGCTGCCAGGTCTCGCCCTGCAGGTCGTCATTGGCTGCCACCTCCGCGAGGCTGATGTGACCCGCGACCGCGCTCAACGCACCCGGCAGGCTGATCACCAGGTCGACCCCGATCAGCTCGATCGGATAGCTGAGCGTCGCACCGAGGAGGGCGACGTTGTCGCGAGCCTGTGCCGGCGCGGGCGCCAGCGGCACCTCGATCGTTTCCGGTGCGTCGCTGACCGGGACGGGCTGGCCGGCGAAGCGGTGGATGAGCCCCCGCGCATCGCGCACGTAGACGGTGCTTGTCAGGATCGGCTCTCCGGCGAGGGTGGTGGGGTCAACCGGCACCGGTCCGAACTCACCGGTCGCCGGGTCGAAGGCGATCGTCTCCAGGGCCGAGAACAGGACGCTGCAGGTCACCCGGAGCCGCTGCGGCGTGCCGGGGATCGGCAGCGCGGCGAGCGGCGGGCGCGCGGTGACGAGCGGGTCCAACAGCGAAGCGAGCGAAGCCGAGGCCAGGTCAGATCGGATCGAAACGACCCGGGGCGCCTCGTCCGTGTCGATGCCCAGCAGCTCGCCGGAATCGGCGCTGGGGCTGATCGGCAGTCGCTGGCGCTCGACCGGCATCGAGCGCTCGACTCCGGCGGTCGATGCGTAGGCGCTTGACAGGGCCCAGCCGGGCAGGGCGCTGGGCCCGCTCGCCGGCGTGACCCGCAGGTCTGCGCCGACCTGGAACTGGGCCTGGTCGCGCTGCGAGTCGATCCAGGTCGAGGCGTACGAGACGGCAAAGACGCCCATCGACATGGCCAGCATCAGCAGCAGTGCCGCGCGC
>JBBQGI010000156.1:0-4177 GCA_038322875.1 Candidatus Limnocylindria bacterium
TCATCTCGAACAGGCTGAAGGTCAGGCCGCGGGCCGCGAACTGGTCGTGATCCCACCCGTTGAACTCGCGGCGGGAGGCAACGGCGCACATCTCGTCATACAGCTCGGGCCATCCCACGTGCTTGCGGGCGTGGCAGAAACGGATGAAATCGGCGATATCGGGCGGTGGCGGGTCGGCGAGGACGGTTCCCGGAGCGAGCCGCGACGAGGGAGGCATTGACCGCTGCGACATGGATGGGCGTGCCTCCGAAGCGGCTGACGGGCGATGGCTCCAGACGGAGCCGATGATTTCGACCGACTTGACGATAACGGCCGGCGACGAATCGTAGGTCCCGCGCAGGCCCTTGCGAAGGGGGTATGTCCACCAACTTATCCACATTCGTTTCCACACGACTCGCGCCAGGTGGAGATGCGCCCGTTCGGTGGTGGAAAGGTCCGCCCGGCGACTACGAATAGGTGAGCGAAGTGCTCGTCGTCACGTCGACATCGGTCTCGGACAGGACGTCCTCGTGGTCGCAGTTGCGTCCCAGGAGGTCGTAGTGACCCGATGGGATGTCGAAGCTGACCTGGCCCCCCGGGTCGAGGGTGTCCTCGCCGAGACGGTCGCTGCCCCAGCTGCCGGCCAGGGTCGGCGCGACATAGAGATAACAGATCTTCAGGGCACTGCTGTTGACCAGCGTCAGGGTGACCGGGGCCAGGTCGTCGCCGACCGCCACGAAGCCGCCGGCCCGGAACTCTCCCTCCACGTTGAGGGCCAGGTCATACACGCCGGGGGTCAGGCCCGTCTCGTCGGTGATGCAGACCCAGAACGAGCCGGTCGGGTCGAGCGCCCAGATCTGCTGCAGGAAGCTCGGCTCCTCCTGGACCTCGCCGTCGAGCGACCAGACCGCGTCCCACGACATGCCCGACTGCATCCCCTCGTACGTCCAGACCGCGCACAGCTTGCCGGCGCCGGTGGGGAGCCAGTCGACCTGGTCGACCGCCTCGTCGCTCTCGGTGACGTCGGTCGTGAAGGTGGTCTTCCCGAAGCTCACGTTGGTCGTATCGAAGCCCTCGCTCGGCAGCGGGCTGCCGCCGGGCTCGGGCAGGCCGCCGATCGGCTCGTAGGCGACCGAACCGAGCGCCGCGGTGATCAGCGGACGCGCGAAGCCGATCGGGCGCAGACCGTTGATGAAGCCGCCGAGCGGCACGCACGTGTCGCGGTCGTCGATCACGCCGTCGCGGTTGGTGTCCACGATCACGCGGCAGTCGACGATCTCGCTGGTCGTCCCGCTGCGGGTCGGGATGCCGACGATCTCGCCCGCGGCGTTCGCCGCCAGGCCACCGCTGTTGCCGCCGGCGATGGTGGCATCGGTCTTGATCCAGGCGCGGTCACCCAGGACCGCCTCGCCGGTGAAGCCGCTCACCTGGCCGCTGGTGAAGGTGATCGTGTTGCCGCCGATGCCGGGATAGCCATAGATCGAGATGTCGTCGCCGATGTCGAGGGCATCCGAATTCCCGAGCGACACGAACGGGAAGACATCGGGCAGGGTGCTGCCGTCCAGGGCCGAGGTGATGCGGATGACCGCCAGGTCGAGCACGGTGTCGGCAGCCGCCACCTCGGCGTCATAGGTCGGCGTCGCCGGATGGTCGCTCGCACCGGTGATCGCGACCTGCAGCTCGGTCAGCGCGATGTCGGAGGGCGTCGCTACATGCGCGTTGGTGAGGATCAGGCCACTCGCATCGATGATCGTGCCCGAGCCTGTCCCGATCACGCCGTCCGCGGTGATCATCAGCACCTGGACGACGGCGTGCGCGATGTCGGCCGGGGTCAGGGGAGTCGGCTGGGCGGATGGCTCCTGGGCGGAGGCGCTGGGCGACGGGCTCGCCTGGGAGCCGCACGAGGCCAGCAGCAGCGTCATGGCCACCCCGATGCCGAGGGCTCGCCCGCGATGGAACATTTCAGAAGCCTCCCTCGCCCCAGTGTTGTCCCGCGTCGGGCGGATCATAGCGCCGCCGCCACGCTGTAATCTCGTTCGACATGGATATTGGGGTAGTGGTCCCGCAGGGCTGGACCGGCGAGTACGACGGCTGGGACGCGCGGCGCGCGTGGGAGCGCACCGTGGCTGTCGCGCGGCAGGCGGAGCGCCTCGGGTTCGAATCGGCCTGGGTCTTCGACCACTTCCACACGGAGCCCCATCCGATCGACGAGATCACGTTCGAGTCGTTCACCACGCTCGCCGCCCTTGCCGCTTCGACCGAGCGCCTGCGGTTGGGCCAGGTCGTGATCTGCACGGCGTTTCGCAACCCCGCGCTGACCGCGAAGATGATCGGCACGCTCGACGTCATCAGCGGCGGCCGGATGGAGCTGGGCATCGGCGCCGGGTGGAAGGAGGACGAGTGGCGAGCCTACGGCTACGGCTTCCCCGACACCAAGACCCGCCTGGCGACGCTCGCCGATCATCTCGAGGTGATCACCCGCATGCTCGCGCCCGGGCACGCGACCTTCGCCGGCATGTACGCGTCGGTGACCGATGCCATCAATGTCCCGCGCGGACTCCAGGAGCCGCGGGTGCCGATCATGGTCGGCGGCAACGGCCCGAAGGTGACCTGGCGCCTGGCCGCGCGCTTCGCCGATGAGCTCAACCTGGACTGGCTGTCCCCCGACGAGATCCTCGAGGCGAAGCCGGTGATCGCCTCGCGCTGCGAGGAGATCGGCCGCGACCCGGCGACGTTGCGGCTGTCGGTGAACATCAGCCGCTACGACATCGCGGCCGCGGGCTCGTCGCGGGTCGAGCTACTGGCGGCATACCGCGAGGTTGGCGTTGACCGAGTGATGGGGCTCCTGACCGAGAGCGCCACCAGCGACGAGCCGCTGGAGTCCCTGGCCGCCGATGCGCGCAGTGCTGGCTGCGCCCTGCGTGCCTCGCTGTGAGCTTCGACGTTCCCGCCGAGGCGTACGACCGCTACATGGGTCGCTACTCGTCGCAACTCTCGGCGCAGATGGCGGACCTCGCCGGGGTGCGTGCCGGCCAACGCGTGATCGATGTCGGCTGTGGTCCGGGCGCGCTCACCCGTGAGCTGGTCGCCCGGCTGGGCGTGGGGGCCGTGGCCGCCGTCGATCCCTCCCAGCAGTTCGTGACCGCGGCTCGCGAACGCAACCCGGGCGTCGACGTGCGCCTGGCATCGGCCGAAGATCTGCCCTTCGCAGACGGCACCTTCGACGCGGCGATCGCCCAGCTCGTGGTCCATTTCATGGCCGATCCGATCGTCGGCCTGACGGAGATGCGCCGCGTCGTGAAGGACGGTGGCGTGTTGGCGGCCTGCGTCTGGGATCACTCCAGCAGCCAGGGCCCGCTCAGCCTGTTCTGGACGGGAGCCCACCAGATCGAAGCCGATGTCGCCGATGAGTCGGAGCTTCCCGGCGCCCGCGAGGGGCACCTGGCCGAGCTCTTCGCGGCTGCCGGCCTGCGCGAGGTCATGTCGTCCGTCGTAACGGCCAGCGTCGAGCATGCCAGCTTCGACGCGTGGTGGGAGCCGTTCACCTTCGGCGTCGGCCCGGCGGGCTCCTTCCTCGCGAGCCTCGAAGCCGATCGGCAGGCCGAGCTCCGCGAGGCATGTCGCGCCCTCGTGCACGAGGAGCCGTTCATGGTCCGGGCGCTCGCGTGGGCGGCCCGGGGCCTCGTCTAGCCTCCCTGCCGTCCGCAGGCTGGGCCCCGGCGGTGCGGGTCAGTACGTGATCGTCTGGCCGTCGCTCGCGGCCGATGCGCGAATCACCTCGTCGATAACGGCCAGATCGACGTCCGCGAGGCGCTTGAAGCGGATGCAGCCTCTCCCGAGATTCGCCTTCGGCAGCCGCTGGGCGAATCGCTCGAGCCCGATCGGCCCCGCATAGAGCGAGATGTACTGCTTGTTCGAAGCGATCGCCACGCACATCCACTCACCGGTTTGCCCCGACCGGGACCGATACGAATAGTCGCCGTAGCTCAGGAATCCGCGGTTGACCCATCTGCGCAGGCCGGGTGCCACCTTTTGAATCCTGGCGTCAAGCTCTTCCAGCTGCGGTCGACGGACGTCGTCAAGCGCAGCCAACCAGGCTTCGGGGTCGGTCGGTCCCGTCGGCTTCTGGCCATACATGCCCTGCTGTGTCGCCATGGCGGTAGATTAGAGCGAGGGGTGGTACCGCATACCGGATTCG
>JBBQGI010000157.1:0-4166 GCA_038322875.1 Candidatus Limnocylindria bacterium
GAACACCGAGCCCGAGATCGAGCAGATCCAGGTGCTCCCATTGGTCGCTCTCCGCGACACGGTGATCTTCCCCGAAATGATCGTTCCGCTGCAGGTCGGCCGCGATCGCAGCGTCAAGGCCCTCGACCGCGCGGTGCGCACCTCGCAGCCGGTGGCCCTCATCACCCAGCGCAGCAACGAGACCGAAGAGGTCAGCTCGGTCGACGAGCTGTACGCCATCGGCACGCTGGCCAAGATCGCCCAGGTGATCCGCCTGCAGGACGGCACCATCCGGGCCATCGTGCAGGGCCAGCGCCGCATCCGGCTGCTCGACCTGGTGCAGACCGAGCCGCACCTCGAGGCGCGGATCGAGCTGATCGACGCGAGCCACGAGAAGAGCCTGGAGGTCGAGGCCCTGATGGCATCGGTCCAGGGGCAGATCGAGCAGTACGTGAGCTCCGGGGCATCGGTCCCACCCGAGGTCGCCGTCGCCGCACGCAACATCTCCGATGGCGGGCTGCTGGCCGACATGGTCGCTTACAGCCCCGACATGACCACCGAGGCGCGCCAGCAGCTGCTGGAGACGATCGACGTCGCGGAGCGGCTGCGGCTGGTGGGCCAGTTCCTGGCCAAGCAGATCGAGGTCCTGGAGCTGAAGGGTCGCATCCAGAGTGAGGTCAAGTCTGAGATGGACAAGACCCAGCGCGAGTACATCCTGCGCGAGCAGCTCAAGGCGATCCAGAAGGAGCTCGGCGAGGACGACCCGGCCGTGGCCGAGGCCGGCGAGCTGAAAAAGAAGGTCGAAGAGTCGGCGATGCCCGACGACGTCAAGGAGAAGGCGCTCAAGGAGGTCGACCGCCTCAACCGGATCCCCAGCGCCTCGCCCGAGCAGGGCGTCATCCGCACGTATGTCGACTGGCTGGTCAGCCTGCCGTGGGGTGTCCAGACCGATGACAACCTGGACCTCGACGAGTCGGAGAAGGTCCTCAACGAGGACCACTACGGCCTGGAGAAGCCCAAGGAGCGGATCCTGGAATACATGGCGGTGCGCAAGCTGGCGGAGAAGATCCGCAGCCCCATCCTCCTCTTCGTAGGCCCTCCCGGCGTCGGGAAGACGAGCCTCGGCAAGAGCATCGCGCGGGCGATGGGGCGCAAGTTCGTGCGCATGAGCCTGGGCGGCATCCACGACGAGGCCGAGATCCGCGGGCACCGGCGCACCTACATCGGGGCGCTCCCCGGCCGCGTCATTCAGAGCATCAAGACGGCCGGCTCCTCGAACCCCGTGTTCATGCTCGACGAGATCGACAAGGTCGGGATGGACTTCCGCGGCGATCCGTCGTCGGCGCTGCTGGAGGTGCTCGATCCCGAGCAGAACAACACCTTCCAGGACAACTACCTGGAGGTGCCGTTCGACCTGTCGCGGGTCCTCTTCATCGCCACCGCCAACATGGTTGACACCATCCCGGCCGCCCTGCGCGACCGGATGGAGATCATCCAGCTTCCCGGCTACACGCAGCTCGAGCGGCTGCGCATCGCCCAGCGCTTCCTGATGCCAAAGCAGCTCGAGAACCACGGTCTGACGGCTGAGCATCTCGAGATCGAGGAGGCTGCGCTCGTGCGCCTGATCCAGGCCTTCACGCACGAGGCCGGGGTCCGCAACATGGAGCGGGAGCTCGCCAACATCGCGCGCAAGGTCGCGCGACGCGTGGCGGCCGACGCATCGGTCAAGGTCGTCGTCAAGCCGGAGGACCTGGAGACGTACCTGGGTCCCGCCCGCTTCGACTACGGGGAGCTGGACGCCGAGGACCAGGTTGGCATGGCCACCGGCCTGGTGGTCAGCGACGCCGGCGGTGATATCGTCCAGGTCGAGGCGACCAAGATGGACGGCAAGGACGAGTTCATCCTCACCGGCCAGCTCGGCGAAGTGATGAAGGAGTCTGCACGGGCCGGGATGTCATACATCCGGGCACGCACGAGGGAGCTCGGGATCGACCCGAGCGTCTTCGAGAAGCAGACGCTGCACATCCATGTGCCGGCGGGAGCCACTCCCAAGGACGGCCCGTCGGCCGGCGTCACGATGGCGACCGCCATGGCCTCGCTGCTCACCGGGCGACCGGTGCGCCGCGACCTGGCGATGACTGGCGAGATCACACTGCGCGGGCGAGTGCTGCCGATCGGTGGGCTGAAGAGCAAGCTGCTGGCGGCCCACCTGGCGGGGGTCAAGACAGTGCTCATCCCGAAGCGGAACGAGAAGGACCTGATCGACGTGCCGGAGGAGGTCCGCAGCCAGCTGCGCCTGATCCCGGTCGAGACGATGGACCAGGTCCTGGCCGAGGCGCTGATCGACGCGCCGCGACCGGCGGCGGTGATCAAGGCTGAGCGCGCTGCGCGCCAGAAGCAGGTCACCAAGCGGCCAGCACGGGCTCCTCGGCGGTCGCGCCGAGAGCCGGAGGTGCCGGTCCCGGCGACGCCGGAGCAGCCGGTCGAACAGCCGCCTGCCGGGAGCCTCTAGCCGGAGACTGGTAGACCATGGGGATGGAGTACAAGGACTACTACGCGGTCCTTGGCGTGCCCAAGACGGCGACGCCGGCCGAGATCAAGAAGGCCTACCGTCGCCTGGCACGGGAGCTCCATCCCGATCGCAACCCCGACAACGCCGTCGCGGAGAAGCGCTTCAAGGAGGCGAACGAGGCGAACGCGGTCCTCTCCAACGCTGAAAAACGCAAGCAGTACGACGAGCTGGGGGCGAACTGGCAGGCCTATGACAATGCCGGCTACCCCGGCGGTTCGACCGACTGGGCCGGCTTCGGCGGAGCTCCCGGCGGCGTCCGCTGGGAGACGCGGCGCGTCAACGCGGAGGACCTGGGCGGCGACCTCGGCGGCTTCAGCGATTTCTTTCGTGCGTTCTTCGCTGGAGGAAGCGGTGGCGGCCAGGCCGGAGCTGGCCGCCAAGCTCCGGGCCAGTTCGAGCAGGTCTTCGACTTCGGCGACCTCGGGAGCAGCGCACGCCCCGGGCGCGTGGCACGCCGTCCCGCGGAGGCGCGTGCCACTGCGGAAGTGACGCTCGCGGAAGTCGTCCAGGGCACCGAACGGCTGGTGAGCGTCGACGGTCGCCGCCTGCAGGCCGCGATCCCCGCCGGCGTGGCCGACGGAGCCCACATTCGCCTGAGGGGCGCCGTCAAGAGTTCCGGCGGCCCTGCGGGAGACTTGGTGATCACAGTCCGGGTCAAGGCCGATCCCCGCTTCGAGCGCCGCGGCGCCGACCTGGTCACGGAGCTTCCGCTGACCCTCGCCGAGGCCCTCCTTGGCGCCGAAGTTCCGGTCCTCACCCCGACCGTCAGCGTCAAGCTGCGGGTCCGTCCCAATACCCAGAATGGACAGGAGATCCGCATTGCGGGCAAGGGGCTGCCGAAGCGCGGCCGCGGTGCCAGCGGGCGTGGCGACCTGATCGTGCGCGCTCGCGTCATCCTGCCGACCCTCGACGAGAAGGCGCGGGAAGAGCTGGCCAAGGTGCTGGGCAAGCACCCGCAGGCCGATCCGCGCAAGGAAGGCCGGGTCCAGTAGTGCGCACCGAGCGTTTCACCACACGTGCCACCGAGGCGATCGCCGCGGCCCAGCAGCTGGCGGAGGGCGAGGGCCATCCGGAGCTGACCGCACTGCACCTCCTGCTCTCGCTGGTCGATCAGCCCGACGGCGTGGTGCCGACCGTGATCGAACGCGTCGGCCAGGACCCCGCCAGCGTGGCTGCGGCCGCGCGTGCCGAGCTGACGAAGCTTCCCAGGGTGAGTGGTGGCGCCCAGCTGACGCTCGGTAACGACGCGCGTCGCATCCTCTCAGACGCCCATCCGATCGCGGAACGGATGCACGACGATTACGTCTCGACAGAGCATCTGCTGCTCGCCATCATCGAGGACGACGCCGGCAATCCCGCGCAGCGCCTGCTCCGCGGCGACGGCATCGAGGCGGCATCGGTCCTGAAAGCGCTCACAGGCATTCGAGGCAACCAGCGTGTGACGAGCGAGAACCCCGAGGCGACCTACGAGGCGCTCGAGAAGTACGGCCGCGACCTGACCGAGGCCGCGCGCAAGGGGCAGCTCGACCCGGTGATCGGCCGGGACGAGGAGATCCGTCGTGTCATCCAGGTGCTCAGCCGCCGGACCAAGAACAACCCGGTCCTGATCGGCGAG
>JBBQGI010000158.1:0-4123 GCA_038322875.1 Candidatus Limnocylindria bacterium
GCATTGGGAATGCCGGTGCTTACAGCTTCTTCCAGGTAACGGTTCGCTTTCCACCCGAGCGGATCCCGCGCTTGCCGGCGAGGATCGACAGGCCGCCGGTCAGGATCAGGCGACCGGCGTGAACGTGGCCGCCTTCTTCCGATAGGTTCGTCGCGTCGTAGCGATTCTCCGTGAAGACGATCGATTCGGTCGCGAATTGCTCGTCGCCCTTGGGATTCGTTTCGTAAGTCCGCATGACCAAGGGGAGTGAAAACGATCGGGTGACTTTGTCGAGTTCCTTGCGGATGGAGTCTTCCTTGCCCATTCCTTGTCCTCTCCTACGCGGTCGACGATCAGTATGTGGCCGGGGTCGCCTGCACGCTATGACAGTGCGACAGTTGCTCCGACGCGGGGTCATGGCCCACGCCGGAGCAGTTGGGAGTCTATGGTCGGCGGTGACCCGAGGAACAAGCGGACTGAGGAGAACGCCGTGGTACCCAAGATCGTTGCGGCCGGTGACGGGGAGCTGCTGGAGTTCGACGACTGGGCGGCGGTCATCAAGATCGCGGCCGAGGAGAGCGACGGCACGATGACGGTGCTTGAGACGCGGCACGACCCCGGCAATGACGCGGACGCCCACACTCACAGCCGCGAGAGTGAGATCTTCTTCGTCCTGGAAGGGCGGGTCACCTTCACCGTGGGAGATGCGCTCCACGAGGTGGGCCCGGGCGCAACCGTCTTTGGCCCCGTGGGCACGGCCCACGGCTTCGAGGTCGGGCCCAATGGCGGTCGGCTGCTGCACGTGTTCGTGCCATCGGGAATAGAGGGCTATTTCCGCGAGATGCACGCCGACAAGGCCGACGGTGGTGCCGACTACATCGCGATCCGCCGACACTATGGAGTGACGACGCAGGGGTAAGGCCGGGGTCGCCAGCACGCTACCGATCGCCACGACCGTCGCCGCTCAAGCTCCTCGCGCCGTCAACGTCGCCCCGGCTCCGCGTCCGATTCTCGCGCCGAGCCGCCTACTGCCCACTTATCGCGCTCCCTTGTCTCGACGTACAGCTCGGACGCCTGGCGCCAGCGCGCCCGCAGGCGCCAGCCCGTCGCATCGCGCGACGCCGGGATGATGCGGTCGGCCAGGTACAGCAGCAGGGCGTCGCGAGCCTTCGCCGCCTCGATGGCGGCCGCCTCGATCGGATCATCCACGGCCGCTCATTCCTCTAGACGTGGGAGGGGCCTCGCCTGCCAGGGCGACTCGACGAGGCCCCACGATGGCCGGCGACGACCCGGCCGATCCCACGCAACCCGCTGCCGCGAAGCCACAGCCGGTCGCCCGCACGAATCCTGGCAGGAGGTAAAGCCGCCAGCCTGTCGCGTGCGCGGGGTTCATCGAGGTCGAGGGCCGGCGGCGGCAGCGGCCAGCCCCAGGCAGTCGTCACCGGGAGCCCTTCTGCAACGCTGGAGCGCGGCAGTCGGGCGCTGGCCGAGCCAAAGACCGAGCGGGCGCGCCGTACCCTCTCGCTCCCTGCTGGTGTGCTGGTTGGCCTGCGCGAGCAGCGCCGTCGGCAGCTCGAGGAGCGCATGCGTGCTGGCGGACACTGGCAGGATGGCGATTTCGTATTCGCCGCGAGCAACGGCCGCCCGCTCGACACGCGCAACGTGACGCGCGGCCTCCAGGCCCACCTCGCCCGGCTCGGGCTCCCCCGCCAGCGGTTCCACGATCTACGTCATGCGTTCGCGACCCTGATGATCGAGTCGGGCGAGGATCTCGGAGCCGTGTCGCGCATCCTGGGCCATGCCGACTTTGCCACCACGGCCGACGTGTACGCGCACCTGACGCCCGCGATGCTTGACCGCGCCGCCGAGCGCATGGAGAGCATCCTGGGAGGCTAGCGGTGGTACGACGGGTGGTACGAGCCCAACGAGAGGCCCCTCCGGCGATGCCGAGAGGGGCCGTTTCGTGCTCAGATTAGTGGTCGGGGCGACTGGATTCGAACCAGCGACCTCTTGAACCCCATTCAAGTGCGCTACCGGACTGCGCTACGCCCCGACGCGGCTCGGCAGAGTTTACGACACGCTGTGGAGAGCTAGGCTCGGAGCCCCGTCAGCTCGTCCTTGGGGGCGCGCGACATCAGCTCGCTGACGGCCTGCATCGGCGGCCTGCCCTCGTGCACCACCGCCTCGACCTGGTCGGCGATCGGCAGCTCGATGCCGTGCTCGGCGGCCAGCTCGCGAGCACCGCGCACGGTGAAGACGCCTTCCGCCACGCCGTTCAGCTGCCTGGCGGCATCGGTCCAGGACATGCCCGAAGCCATCAGCTCGCCCGCGCGCCGGTTGCGCGAGAGCGGGCTCATGCAGGTGGCGATCAGGTCCCCCACTCCGGCCAGCCCTGCGAAGGTGAGCTGCTGGGCACCGGCGGCGACGCCGAGGCGCGTCATCTCGGCCAGCCCGCGCGTGATGATCCCTGCCTTGCCGCTGTCTCCCAGCCCGAGGCCATCGACGAATCCGGAAGCCAGCGCAACGACGTTCTTGAGCGCCCCGCACAGCTCGACCCCGACCAGGTCGGCGTTGGTGTATACCCGGAAGCGGTCGCTGCCGAGCACTGAGCCGAGCTCCGCGGCCAGCTCCGCGTCTTCCGAGGCGATCACCGTGCCGGCCGGCATGCCTGCGGCGATCTCGCGTGCCAGGTTGGGTCCCGACAGGGCGGCGATCCGGCGCCCGGGCAGCTCCTCGTCGATCACCTGGCTCATGCGGAGGTGCGAGCCCTCCTCGATCCCCTTCACGACGCTCAGCAGTGACGCGCCCGCATGCAGGGAGGGGCCCAGGTGCTGGAGGGTGGTCCGCAAATGCGCCGACGGGACCGCCAGGACATAGAGCCGATGGGGCTCGGAGAGGTAGGCGTCGTCGGTCGCGACCCGGAGGTTGGGCGGAAAGATGATGCCGGGCAGGTAACGACGGTTCTCACGCAGGGTCGCGAGCTCCTCATTCGCCTCCGGGGTATGAGCCCACAGGGTGACCGGCCGCTCTGCCCCCGCGAGCTTGACCGCCAGCGTCGTGCCCCACGCTCCGGCGCCAACGACCCCGATCTGGTCAGTCACGATCACGCGACCTCGATGGCTACTCGACCTCGATCGTCTCCCGCGGGGCCGGCCCTTCAGCGGCGGTCTCGTCGAACTTGGCGATCCAATGATCCAGGTAGCTGCGCGCAGCGAGCAACTGCTCGCGGCCGGCCGCCTTGACGTGGCGCCGCGTCTCCTCGGGGAAGACGTTGCGCATCACCGCCCACATGGCCGTCTCCATGCTGGCGCGGGGATCGGTGCGGCGCTGCTGGCGCTCCAGCGCATCGATTCGGTCGAGTAGATCGGCGGTCTCCTGGTCAGCCATGTGCCTTTCCTCCAGTGGTGCTGCGCGGCGGCGCCGCGAAGCGAATCTTCAGGACGTGGTCGTCAAACTTTGCACCCAGCGTCTGGGCTTCGACAAGTAGGCGCGGCAAGACGAGGTTGCGCCGCCAGGTACCGACCTCGATCACGATCTCGTCGGCGTGGCGACTGAGCTTGATCGCCTCCTTCATCGCGAAGGGTAGCTCGACCGTCATCACGAACTCGCCTTCGTCGCGGGTCACCATGTACGGTCGCCCGTGATAGAAGTGAGTCGTCGGATCGGTGTCGCCGTAGAGTCGCCTGCCGAGCTCGGTCAGCAGCTCAACGCCAACCACCTCTTCGGCGAAGAACGGGGCCTTCAGCACCGGGATCGGGCTGAATGCCTCCTCCACCAGGGGCGCATTGCGCTGCTGCGCCTCATGCCAGCCTTTGAAGTAGAGCCACTCAACGTCATCGGGCAGGACCCGGTTCACGACCACGAGGTCGGTCGGGTACCCGTATAGGTGGAAGTAGGTGAAGGAACGCTGCGCCTCTTTGATGACCACCTGCTCGAGGGTCAGCACCACGCGAACCGATGTCCGTTCTGGATCGATCAGCAGGTCGTGCATGTGGTCCAGGCGCCGGAACAGCTCCTCTCCGGCGTCGAAGACATCCGCGCCGGGCATCGGCATGCCGACGACGCGCTGGATGAGCGGGCCGGTGAGCTTGGCGACGCGCCGCCCGATCGGCTCGATCTTCTCCATCCACCATTTGCCCGCCTC
>JBBQGI010000159.1:0-4089 GCA_038322875.1 Candidatus Limnocylindria bacterium
GGCCGTCAGCACCGGCCTGGCACGGGTGGGAAACTGATGAAGCGAATCCTCCGCCTCTACCCCGCCGCGTGGCGTCGACGGTACGGCGCTGAGCTGACCGACCTCCTGGACGAGATGCCCTCCGGCCCTGCCACGACCCTCGACCTGCTGCGCGGTGCCGCAACCCAGCACATGCGTGCCTTCCTCGGCCGTGTCGCCCCTCGCCTCGTTCCCGCTGGAGGTCCCCCCATGCCGACCCATTCGCTGCAACGCCACCCCACTGCGACGGCGCTGGTGGCCGCCCTGTTGGTGGCCCCGACGGCACTTTTCATTGGCTTTTCCCTGCTCGCCTACCAAGTAGGGGTTCCCGGCCTGGCTGCCGGCGTGGGGCCGGTGGTGGACGCCCTCACCCGCCCTCGCATCGTTGATCTGTTCCTGCTTGGCGCACCGTTCCTGGCATTCGTGGTCGCCGCGCTGCCGCTCATCAGCCTGCGAACGGCGCGGGTCGACGGGGAGCTGAGGATCAACATTGGGCTGCGGGCACGGACGCTGAACCTGCTGGTAGTGACGGGCTGCCTGCTGGTTGGCAGCCTGCTGGCCTGGCACGTCGTGATCGAGTTCCTGTTCGACCGACCCTAGCTGCGGTCCTCGATCTCCCAGGCATGGTCGAGGGCATGCCAGGCTGAGCGGCGGACGAAGTAGCGAGGCGCCCACGGTCGCAGCGTGTTGCGCGGATCGGCGACGGGCGTGCCCTCCGCTCGGGCCACCAATGCGTCCAGCGCGGTCGCGCGGATGACAGCCAGGCGGTCGGCCAGGGTCGCGTCAGGCATGCGCGGGTGCTTGCTGCCCAGGCCGGCCAGGTAGGCCTCCTCCGCTTCGAGGATGTGCACCTCGAGCCTGGGGAGGTCGCGCCCGCCACCCCGCGGTCCCTTGGTCAACTCGATGTGAGCCTTGCCGGCCTTGTGCCGGGCCGCGTCGAATGCCTCCCAGCTGGCCTCGAGGAGCGCTGTCTGGCGCTTGAGCTCCGCCCCGCTCAACTTCCGTTCGTCGGCAGCCGGTGCCACGCTCGGCACGCCGAAATCCGTGCCGCCACCGCCCTTCAACCGCTCGACCACGTCGGCGTCCCCACCCGGATCGAACGTCAGCTTGGCGGACTTCGCAATCGAGGCGTAACGATGTGCATAGGCAAGGAGAGCAGCCACGGCCGCCCCCTCGTCACGCCCGCTGCGACACCAGCCGGGCCACTCGATCGCACCGGCGAAGGTCCGCTTGGGGCCGACTTCCACGTAGACCGCCAGCGCCACGCCTCAGGCCTCCCAGGTCTCCCCGGGCTCCAGGGCGACCACCTGGGCATCGGTCGCGGCCGCGAGCTCGGCCGGCGTGCCGGCGAGGGCCGGGAAGGTGGCGTAGTGCACCGGGATCACCACCTTGGCGCCGATGAGGTTGGCCGCGCGGCCGGCGTCGGCCGGACCCATCGTGTAGTGCCCGCCAATCGGCAGGACCGCGATCGTCGGTGCCCATCGGTCCTTCACCAACGCCATGTCGCCGAACAGATCGGTGTCGCCCGAGTGGTAGACCCGCGTCCCGTCCTCGAACTCCAGCAGCCAGCCCCAGCAACCGACCTCGCGCGTTGCTTCGCCCACGGCGGAGGAGACTGTCACGCCGCCCGTGTGGTCGGCGTGGACCATGGTCAACCCGATCCCGGCCGCCTCGAAGCGGCCGCCCTTGTTCATGCCAATCGACTCCACCCCGCGGCTAGCCAGGTAGATCTGCATCTCGTGCGAGCAGACGACCGTGCCGCCTTGCGAGGCGAGGTCGACCACGTCGCTCGCCTCGATCCCGACATGATCGAAGTGCCCGTGGGTCGGCGCGATCACGTCGACCCGCCAGGGCTCGGGCGGCGCGACGTAGGTCGGCGCGTCGCTCCATCGGTCCACCCAGAGCCACTTGTCGCCGGGGGACTGGTACAGGATCCCGGCGTGGCCCAGGCGGGTGATGCGCAGCTTTGCCATGTGATGCCTCCTCGTTGTGCGGGTGTGCCTATCTTCAGTCCGTGATCGGGTCCGAGGGCGCCTTTTCGCGCCGCGCCAGCAGGACGAAAGGAATTGCCAGCGCCGTGATCCCGGCCGACACGAGATACGAGGCGCCGTAGCCGCCCACGTCCGCGACCCGGCCGAGCACGGGCTGCGCCACGACTCCGCCGGCGGAGCCCATCATCGAGTCGAAGGAGAGCACCGTCGCACGCTGCTGGGAGGGAATGGCGCCATTGATGAAAGCCTGGCGCAGCGGTCCGGCCACGGCGAAGACGAACGACGAGCCGACGAGGAGGAAGAGCGCGACCACGAAGCTGTTGGTCAGGCCGATGAGAGCCAGCAGCACCACGCTGAGCACGCCGGCGAGCAGGAGCACATCCGTGCGTCGGCGGAACAGGCGCCGCACCCATGGCACGATCAGGCCACCAATGATCTGCACCCCGGCCACGATCGCTGCCGCCAGGCCGGCGATCCCATAGGCCTTCGGATCGCCGTAGAGCTGCAGCAGGTACGGCTGTGCGGCGTAGAAGACGAAGATGCCGGCACCGGCCTGGAACGGCGCGGCGAACATCAGCCAGCGCACCGGCGGATTGCGGAAGCCGCCGTCGACCGAGCCGCGGATCACATTGCGGATCGCCTTGACCGGGCTGCTGTCACGGTCGGGCTTGAAGCCGATATCCCGCATGAACCGAAGCGCCACCAGCATCGTGACCAGCAGCATCAGCGCCCGGATGATGTAGGGAACGCCCAGGCTGGTGGCCTGTGCGATGACGCCACCCGACACCGTGCCGACCAGCATCGCCGCGCCGCCCACCGTCTGGGCGCGCCCGAAGACGTGCTCCAGGTGGCCCGTGAAGCCGGTCGCGGTCAGGGCATCGACCAGCCACGCCTCTGTCGCACCCGAGAAGAAGGTGAAGCCCAGCCCCAGCAGGATCGAGGCGATCGCCCAGCCCCACAGCGGGGCGTGGACCTGCCACATCAGCAGGTAGAGGAGCGTGGCGGCAAAGAGCGTGCCTGCGCCCAGGACGTAGGAGAACTGGCGCCCGCGGGTATCGGCGACGACGCCGGTCGGCACCTCGAATAGGACCATCCCCGCGGTGAAGAAGGCGTTCGCTGCGAAGGCCTCGGCGTTATTCAGTCCGGCATCAAGCAGGAAGATCGTGTTGATGCCCCAGATGAACGACGAGGCGAGCGTCGTGAGCAGGGTGAGGACCAGGTAGGTCCGTTTGACGGCCCTGGCGTGCTCGTTGCGTGGTTGCTCGGTGCGGGGTTCGCTCGCCGTCACCGCGGCACTCTACGCGATGACGGCGCCTTCGACCCTAGCCGAAGAAATCGGTGATCGCGGCCGTGTCGTCGGAGAAGGCCCAACGCTCAGTGATCTTGCCGTCGCGCATGTGATAGATCTCGGCCACGCGGTAGTCGAGCGTCTTGCCGCCGCGAGTCGCGTGCGCCGTCACCAGGGCGATGGTGTGGTCGTCGTTCGCGATCACGTCGTGCAGCTCGCCGGTGATCTCGTAGTCGGGCGCTTCGCTGCCGGTCATGCGGGCAGCGAGCGCGGCCTTGCCCATTACCGGGTTCGGGTTGCCGATCTCGTGCCAGACGACGTTGTCGTCCAGCAAGTCGGACATGGCCTGCATGTCGCCGGTGTTGAAGGACTCGAGGGTGCGGCGGGCGATCGCCGCGTTCGGATGTTCGGCCATGGTGTTTTCCTCTTCGTGTTGGCGGTGGATGAGCCAGCGGCGGCTAGGCGCTTGGCGGCTGGTAATCGGGGGACAGCTTGGACGCGGCGTCCAGATCCTCGGCGGTGATGATCGGCGTGGTCCGCACCCCGGCGGATCCGGCACCACTGATCTTGAGGCTGACGGCAGCGGCGGCCGCGTGGCTCGGGAGGTCGGCCACGATATAGGCGTCATCGGCGCCGAATGCCCAGTAGATCGACTCCATGGTGCCGCCCACCGACTCGACCGCCTGGCGGATCGCCTCGCGTCGAGCTGTGCCGCCACCCTTGAGCAGCCCCTTGGCGCCCTCCGCAGTGTAGTTGCCGATGAATAGGTACTTGGCCATGGTTCACCTTCGT
>JBBQGI010000160.1:0-4040 GCA_038322875.1 Candidatus Limnocylindria bacterium
GGTCCTCGAGGCGCTCGAGCTTCCGTATCGCACCGTCGAGCGCTGCACCGCCGACCTGGGCTTCGCGCCAGCCAAGGGCTACGACCTGGAGGCCTGGTCGCCCGGGGTGGGGAAGTGGCTCGAGGTCAGCTCGTGCTCCAACTACACCGATTTTCAGGCGCGGCGGATGAACCTCCGCTATCGCTCCGCTCCCGATGCGCGACCGGAGCTCCTGCACACCCTCAACGGCTCGGGGCTGGACATGAGCCGCACATATGCCGCCCTGCTCGAAACCCATCTCCAACCGGACGGCTCGGTGCGGATTCCCGCCGCGCTGCAGCCCCACTTCGGCTCCGACGCGATCGCCTGAGCGACCGCTCAGTCGGCGCGCGTTGGCTCAAGGACGAAGAGCGGGATCGTGCGCGTCGTGCGGCGCCGATAGGACTCGTAGGTCGGGAACTCCGCGCTGACCAGCTGCCAGAGGCGCTCGCGCTCCTCGCCCTGCGCCTCGTAGGCGCGGACCGCCCATTCCTCCTCCCCGCGGGACACTTTGGCCCGGGGATCGGCACGCAGGTTGGCGGCCCAGGCCGGATCCATGGCGGAGCCGCCGCGCGAGCCGACGATGACCAGGCGCTCGCCGTCATCGAAGGCGAAGAGCGGCACGGTGCGGGCCTGCCCGGTCTTGCCCCCGGTGGTCGTCAGAGTGATCAGCAGCTAGCCCAGCTCCTCGTGCAGCTCGACGAGGTCCGGGTCGCCTCGGGCGAATTCGGCGAGGTCGGGCCCCAGCCGAAATGCTTCCTGCAGCAACGGACGCGCTCGATCGAGCCGGCCGGCGAGGGCATGTGCGCAGGCCAGGTTGTAGACGGCGATCGCTCGGTCTGCATCGGGCAGTGGCGTCCGTTCCACCTGCTGCTCGTGCTCGTCGACGAACGCGGCGACCCGCGCCGCATCCACCCCGATCCCGGCGTCGACCAGCCAGGCGAAATGCGTCAGGGCATGGGGAGCGCCGTTGCCGAAGATCCGCCCGATCATCCCCTCGCTCTCGATGAGGAGCGCAGAGCCGCCCGCGCGGATCTCGGCCTGCAGCTCGTCGCTGACCTCGTCGGCCTCGCGCACGACGTCGTCCCACGACCAGTCCGCCCGCAGCGCCTGGAGCTCGGCGTTGCGCTCGTCGGTCTCGCGCGGGTCGGCAGCCAGGGTCTCGCCCCTGGCGGTCGCGCGGATCCGGTCCCGCTGGATCGCCTTCCAAGCCGTCAGGTGGGCCTGGTGATCCTTCGGGGACCAGTCCCCAGCGCGCATCGGCCGAGCGCGAACCGCAGGGTCCAGCGCGCCGAACACGTCGCGCTCGGCATCGCGCATCGAACGCAGCTGCTCCACGAGGGAGGGAACGAGGGGATCGTCTTTCATGTTCGTGTTCATCGGCCTCCAGCCCATTCATTCCAGGTCAACTGCGTAACATTAGCCGCGGAGGGGTCGCATAGCGGACTAGTGCGGCGGTCTTGAAAACCGCTGAGGTGCAAGCCTCCGTGGGTTCGAATCCCACCCCCTCCGCCAACCCGATCGGCTAGTCCGGGGCTGCCGGCACCTCGTGGTGTTGCCGGCAGCGCGCCTCGTACTTCTCGTCGCCGAGCCCGCCGATCACGATCAGCGGCGAATCGGCCGGTGCCGGCCGTCCATCGATCAGCCGCTGGGTGCGCGTCGCCGGCTCTCCGCAGACCACGCAGATGGCGGTGAGCTTCGTGACCTGGTCGGCGAGCGCCATGAGACGTGGCATCGGGCCGAACGGAATGCCGCGGTAATCCTGGTCGAGCCCCGTCACCAGCACCTGCTTGCCGGCGTCGGCGAGCCGCCCGACGACCTCCGGCAGTGCCTCGTCGAAGAACTGGCCCTCCTCGATGGCCACGATGTCGGCGTCTCCGACAAGCCCCTCGATCTCACGCGAGTGCTCGACGCTGAAGGCGTGGTGCTTCGCGCCAGAGCGCGAGACGACGGTATCCCCATCGGTTCGGGTGTCGAGGCGCGGCTTGACGAGCACGACCGTCCGCCCCGCGATCGAGAATCGCCGCAGCAGCCGCAGCATCTCGTCGGTCTTTCCGCAGAACATGCAGCCGCAGATGATGTGGACCCAGCCGGCGGTATAGAACATCATCGGCCTCGCTAGTCGCCGACCACCGCGATCCCCTCCTCGGGGAGCCCCAGGTCGACCGCCAGCGCGGCCCGCATGACGTCAGGCGGCGCGGGCTCCCCGGTGAGCAGACGGAAGGTCTCCGCCGACGCCGCGAGGAACGAGAGCTGGCCGTTGGCCACGGTCCCGCCCTGCGCCTCCGCGTCGCGCATGAGCGGCGTGGCGGCGTGGTTGAGGACCAGGTCGAGCACGATGAGTCCGGGGCCCAGCATCTCGGCGGGTAGCGGGCTGGCTTCCTCCTCGACCCCGATCCCGCTGGCGTTGACGACCAGCTTCGCCTTGGCGAGCTCGACCTCGAGGAAGGTCTCGTGCCATGGCAGCGCTCGGAGCTCCAGCTGGCGTGCCGAGCGCGCGAAATGCGCGACCGCCGCCTCGGCCTTGTGCAGGTGACGGTTGAAGACGACGATGCGCTGGAACCCGGAGCCGATGAGGACCGCCACCGCCGCCCGGGCCCCGCCACCGGCACCCAGGACGACCGCCTGGCGTGGCCACTTGGCCGGGGCCTTCGGCAGGATGGCGGCCAGGCCGGCGCGGACGCCGTCGACATCGGTGTTGTGGCCCCGCAGGACGGCGCCCGTGCGCACGACCACATTCGCCGCGCCGGTGGCCTTGGCCTCGTCCGATAGGGCGTTGGTCATGGCTGCCGCGTGTTCCTTGTGCGGCGCGGCAATCAGCGCCCCGGCGAAAGCGTCGTCGCGGAGCGACTCGATCGCCGCGGCAAGCTGCTGGGACCGGCGCTCCCAGCGCTCGATGACCACCTCCACGCCCGCAGCCTCGAACGCGGCGCGCTGCACCGCCTCGACCGCGGAATGGGTGGACGACTGGCCGATGAGGGGTAGGCGCTGCACGTTGGGTCTGCCTTGCGGGAGGGTCTCAAATGGGCTCGGCAGGGGTCGGCTGGAGGCTCCTCCCGAGGGGCCCATGCTATCATCGGCGCCGCTCGCGGAGAGGTCGCATAGTGGCCTAGTGCGGCGGTTTGCTAAACCGTTGAAGGGGGTTTCCTCTTCCGAGGGTTCGAATCCCTCCCTCTCCGCCATCGCCGTCGCGCACGTGCCCGTAGCTCAGTGGATAGAGCGTCAGGTTGCGGACCTGAAGGTCGGAGGTTCGAGTCCTCTCGGGCACGCCACTCCATCGCCCTGACGGTGCTGCGGGCTGCCCGAAATCAGGGGTTGACATCCTCGCTGCGCGGAGTACAGTACCGCTAGGTTATATAACCGAGAGGTGATGGACACGCAGCAGGATCCGCTCAGCAGGACCTTCGCCGCCCTGGCCGATCCGACCAGGCGGGCGATCCTGGCCCGTCTCGCGGAAGGCGAGGCATCGGTCAAGGACCTGGCTGCGCCCTTCGACATGAGCCAGCCAGCGATCTCCAAGCATCTGCGGGTGCTGGAGCGGGCAGGGCTCATCGAGCAGGGCCGGCAGGCGCAGTGGCGTCCCCGACGGCTGCAGGCGGGCCCGCTGCGCGAGATCGCCAGCTGGGCCAGCCAGTACCGAAGGCACTGGGAGGAGAGCTTCGAACGGTTGGATACCTACCTCCGCGACGTGCACGCCAGGCAGCAGCAAGAGCATGGAGACGACGATGAACGCGACCCGAATTGACCGCGGCAGCACCGACACGATGACCATCTACTCCGACGGCGGCGACCTTGTCTTCGAGCGGACCTTCGACGCACCCCGCGCCGAGGTCTGGAAGGCCTTCACCGATCCCGCCGTCATCCCGCTCTGGTGGGGTCCTCACGGCACGACGACCAACGTGGTCGAGATGGATGTCCGGCCGGGCGGCAAGTGGCGCTACGTCAGCAGTGCCCCGGATCGCGACGACGTCGCCTTCTATGGCGAGTACCTCGAGGTCGATCCGCCCAGGGGCTACAAGTGG
>JBBQGI010000161.1:0-3945 GCA_038322875.1 Candidatus Limnocylindria bacterium
CGAGCTGGCTGCGCCGATCGTGATCGGGCGCGACCACCTGGACGCCGGCTCGGTCGCCAGCCCGTACCGCGAAACGGAGGGGATGCGCGACGGATCGGACGCGATCGCGGACTGGCCGATCCTCAATGCCCTGGTCAACACGGCCGCCGGCGCGACCTGGGTCAGCGTCCACCACGGCGGGGGCGTGGGGATCGGGTATTCGCTGCACGCCGGCATGGTCATCGTCGCCGACGGCACCGATGACGCGGCCGCACGGTTGGAGCGTGTCCTGACCACCGACCCGGGGATGGGCGTCATCCGTCACGCGGATGCCGGCTACGAGCGGGCGCTCGAGGTCGCGCGTGAACGCGGTGTCCGGGTGCCGATGGCGGACGAGGGCTAGGCGAGCAGGAGGATGCTCGCCGCCTGGGCGAGCAGCAACAGTCCGACGCCGCTGAAGCGCATGGGCCTGTCGGTAGGCGAATAGCCCAAAGGCGGTCCACACCAGCGCGAACGAGCCGATGAACACGGCGAGGTCCCGGGACGGCCGACCCGTCATGCCGACCTCTCGCTCGATGGCGGGGATGGTCGGCATGCTCGCGGGGAGCATCATGCCGGCGATCATCACCTGCCACGCGACAAGGAAGATCGGAGTAGTGATCCAGAGCGGGGCGCCGCCCCCGATCAGCGCGTGGTGGTGAAGAAGCGCCGCATTGCCGGTCAGCTGGGCAACGACGGCGACGATCCAGGCGCCGCCGATCGCGATCAGCACGAGGCGCACCTGGTTCGGAGCCTCCAGAGCAACCCCAACTACCCGCGCGGCCGTCACGAGACGATGTCCAGGCTGCAGCCGAAGGCACGCGTCCTGGTGACACGGACGTCGCGGCCCGCCAGCAGGTCGTCAACGGCATTCCGCAGGTCGTGGCTGGTGACCTTTGCCGCGAACCTCGAGTCGTCGAATCGCCCTTCATACGCCAAGCGGCGAACCTGGTCGAGCACGAAGACATGGAACGTGCACGAGGCGCCGAATGCCTTGGCCATGCGCTGGCCCTCGTCGACCAGGTACGGGAATCCGTAGTGGTCCTCGACCGCACGCTCGACCATCCCCGCGAAGCTCTCGTCCGGATAGAGATGCGGGTCGTTGGAGTTGATGGCCAGCACCTGCACCCCGCGCAGGCCGTACTCGGCCTGAAGGGCGTTCATCCGCTCGCCATACGCCTTGGCCGTCGGGCAGCGGTTCGACGAGAAGATCAGCACCAGCAGCTCGCGGTCGGCGAAGTCCGAGGCGCCGTACCGCCGGTCATCGGTTCCGAACAGGCCCTCGAAGGCAGGCGCCTCGGAACCGACCTGGAGGGTCGCCCCCTGGGGCGACGCCTCCACGGCCTGCAGCGGCGTCATGCCGACGCCGTCGTCGGGAAGCGGTCCGGGAACTGGGCCGCGAGTCCGTCGTTGAGCGCATCGGCGACCACCATGATCTCAGTGAAGATGTCGTCGAAGGCCTTGACGTCCGCTGCCCAGTCGCCGGTGATGCGCGCGACCG
Source organism: Candidatus Limnocylindria bacterium (assembly GCA_038322875.1). Classification (GTDB taxonomy): domain Bacteria; phylum Chloroflexota; class Limnocylindria; order QHBO01; family QHBO01; genus CF-167. Next base: position 1,520 of record JBBQGI010000161.1, read on the forward strand.
CCTCGTCCTTGGTGAGTTTCAGGTGCAGCGCGAGCAGGTCGACCAGGTCCTCCCTGGGCCAGTTGGGGTTCGCACCGGACAGGAAGCTGGCGATCTCCTCGACGTTGGCGGTCCACCGGGCGTCGTGGTTAGCGAACGCTGCCTGATCGCCCGACTTGGCGGCGGCGACGAGGTCGACCGCGATCATGATGTGCTGCTTCAGCAGCTCGGTCAGCTTGTCACCCGCGGCCTTGCCGTAGAAGCCCACGATCGCGGCGCCAATGTCCTCCTGGTTCTTGAGTAGCCTGCCTGCGGCTGCGTCCGCGTCCGGCGTCCCCGCCACTGCGGCGACGATGTACTCGCGGGTCCAGAAGACGTGATCCGACCACACCTTGCGGAGTGCGAGTCGGACCGGTTCCCTCGAAGTTGCCATGAGTTCTCCTCTATGCCCTGTTCTATTATGAACGGCGGCTATCGTTACAGACGCGAAAGCCTGCTGTCAAGTCTTTCGGTAATGGCCGTTAGTGTTAGACTATGGACATGACGTTGCCCAGCAGTGCCGGTGATCCGATCGAGACCGTGGCGGTGCTCGACGAGCCGAATCGGAGGCATCTCTATGACCACGTGGCCGCAAGTCGCGAGTCGGTAAGCCGGGACGACGCTGCCGCAGCGCTCGGTATCAGTCGCGAGCTCGCTGCATTCCACCTGGATCGTCTCGTGGAGGCAGGGCTCCTCGACACGGAGTACCGACGACGCAGCGGCCGCACCGGCCCGGGGGCCGGGCGCCCAGCGAAGTTCTACCGGCGATCGGATCGTGAGTTGTCGCTCTCGTTGCCGCCGCGGCACTACGACGTCGTCGCCGACCTCATGGCGACGGCGCTCGATCGGCTCGATGGCCCGCGGGCCGATGTGGTTCGATCCGTGGCCCATCAACGAGGGATCGAGGACGGACTCGAGGCACGGCGCCGCGCCGGCACACGAGCGGGACGGCGCCGGTTGCGCGAGGCGCTGCTCGGCACGTTGAGCCAAGCCGGCTACGCGCCGGAGGTGGCGACGTCGGACGGCGCCGTCCTCCTCGGAAACTGCCCGTTCCACGCGCTCGCAACCGCGCATCGAGAGTTGACCTGTGGGATGAACCTCGCCTGGGCGGAGGGGGTGAGCGAGGCGCTGGCCGACTCAGGACTGACGCCGAAGCTCGATTTCAAGCCGGGGTACTGCTGCGTCGTGTTCCAGCCAAGCCCCGGACAGCAAGCCCGCCGCGGGCGGGGGAAGGAGTAGCAGCGATGTGTTTGAACTGCGGATGCATGCGCGCCCACGACACCATGGGGATGCCCGATATCAACATCACCTACGAGACCGTGAGGCGGGCGGCTGATGCCAACGGGATGACGGTCGAGGCGACGCTCGCGATGATCGCCAGGACGAGCGACCAGGACAGGGGTGACCACCCCACGGAATACCTCTCGGCCGAGCCCGCCTAGGCGAGCAGCTCCTCCGTCAGGTCCGCGATCGAGGCGGAACCGGCGAGCGCCATCGCGTTCTCCAGCTCCTTGGTGAGCAGGTCGAGGACACTCCCAACCCCGGCCTCGCCGTCCACCGCGAGGCCCCAGATGACTGGGCGCCCGATGCCCACTGCCGTCGCGCCCATGGCCAGGCTGATGAGTACGTCCGTGCCGCGTCGCACCCCGCCGTCCAGGAGGATCGGGACCCGCCTGTCCACGACCTCGGCGATTCTGGGCAGCGCGTCGAGGCTCGCGATCGCGACGTCGAGTTGCCGCCCGCCGTGGTTGCTGACCCCGATCCCCGCCGCCCCGTGCTCGATCGCCAGCCGCGCGTCGTCCGGATGGAGGATTCCCTTGACGATGACCGGCAGGCCAAAGCCGGCCAGCCACTCGAGATCGGCCCAGGTCAGGCGGTCGACGAAGGAGACCGATGCCACCTCGGCCGGCGCCACCCCGGCGGCGATGGCAACGTTCGGGATCTCGACCCCTTCCGGAATGCGGAACCCGATGCGCAGGTCACGCTCCCGTCGTCCGATCCGCGCGAGGTCGACGGTGAGCAGCAGCGCCTCGTAGCCGTTGGTGACAGCTCGCTCGACCAGCGCTCGCCGAGCGCCGAGATCGGCCAGCAGATAGACCTGGAACCAGCGCGGCCCGCCGACCGCTGCAATGTCCACGATGTCGGTGCTGGCCGAGGTCGAGACCGCCATCGTCACGCCGCGGGCCGCTGCCGCGCGCGCGGTGGCCAGCTCGCCGTCAGGATGGGCCATTCGCTGGAGCGCCGTTGGCGCGAGCCAGATCGGGGTCGGCCAACGACGTCCGAAGAGCTCCACGCTCGTGTCGATGGACGACACGTCGCGCATGACGCGAGGCACGATCGCCTGCCGCGCGAAGGCAGCCCGATTGTCGCGCAGGGTGACCTCGTCGCCGGCGCCCCCGGTGAAGTAG
>JBBQGI010000162.1:0-3944 GCA_038322875.1 Candidatus Limnocylindria bacterium
GATCGGCGTCCCCGTTGAAGTCTCCGACGGCGACCGAGATGGGGCCGCTGCCTGCAGAGAAATCGTTCGGGCCTGTGAAAGTGCCCCCCGCCGCACCGAGCAGGATCGAGACGTTGCCGGCACCGTTGTTCGCAGCCGCCAAGTCGGGGTCGGAGTCCCCGTTGAAGTCCCCGACGGCGACCGCATAGGGGTTTGTGCCTACCGGGAAGTAGGTCGGGCCCGTGAAGGTGTTGCCCGCCTGCGCGGTCCCGGGCGCCAGGACTGCGACAAGGCCGACGAGAAGCGCTACCAGCGGCAGACGGCGGATGTGAGACATGCGGCTCCTTTGCAATTCACTCCGCCCGGCAAGCCGTTCAGGGTGAACCCGTTGGTGAACAGGCCCGATGAGGCCGGCATCCGTGCGGCTCGGCGACAGCGGAGCAGCGCCCCAGTGACGAATCCTCCCCGGCAAGATCACACTAACAGGGCCGGCAGCACCCGTCGACTTACTCGTACGCCAACGCCTTCAGCACATCCAGCCGCGAAGCTCTACGCGCCGGCGGGATCGCGGCGAGCACGCCCGCGAGCACGGCCAGGAACGCGAACACGATCAGCGTCACGTACGGGATCGTGAGGATGAAGCCCTCGTCCTTGAGCGCCACCGTCGTGACGACTCCGAGGATGAATCCGACCGTCAGGCCCAGCGCCGCACCGATCAGCGCAGTGATGACCGATTCGTAGCGCACGATCCGCCGCACCAGGCTCCGGGGCGTGCCGATCGCCCGCATCATGCCGATCTCGCGCGTGCGCTCGTGGATCGAGAGCACCAACGTGTTGACGATCCCGAACAGCGACACGATCACGGACAGCGACAGCAGCGCGTAGATCAGGAACAGGAACTGGTCCACGTTCCCCGTGATGCTCTCTGCGAATTCCTGCTGGTTCAGCGCCTCGGCGATCGGGAACCGCCGCTCCAAGACCCGTTCGGCACGCGCCTGGACCAGCTTCGGGTCTGCGCCGGGCTGGACGGTGACGAACTCCAGGAAGTCGTCTCGCACGCCGAAGCTCCGCCTGATCACCTGGTTCTGAACGACGAAGTCGCCCACGAGGCCACCCTTGTCGTCGAACGTCCCCTCCACCCTGAGGACCAGCTTGTCGCCGACGGGGGTGGTCACCTTCAGCGAGTCGCCCGGGTCGAAGCCGTTGCTGTCGGCAAAGTCCTTCTCGAGCACGATGCCGCGCCGCAGGAGCGCCGACAGGACGTCCGGCGGGCCCTTGTCGATCTTCAGATCCCAGACTCTGTCGAACGTGGCGGGGTCGATTCCGCTCCCGAACGGGTTGCTACCCACACCGTCCACCTTTGCCTCGGACGTATTCAGCGGGGAGACCGTCTCCACGCCGGGCACCCGCTTCATCGCGTCACCGGTCTCCGGGCTGATGGGTGAGAACCCATCCTCGTTCTGCACGACGAACTGAGCCTTCATGTCATTGCTGATCGTGTCGTCGATCGATGACTTCACTCCGGCGGCCAGGATCGATACGAAGGTGACGAGCGCGAGGCCGATCATCAGCGCTGCCGCAGTCACGGCCGTGCGGCTGGGATTCCGCAGCGCGTTCTCGCGTGCGAGGCGGCCTGCCACGCCGCGCAGTCGCTCGAGCGGATACCCGACGGCGCCTGCGATGGGCGGTACGAGCCGCGGGCTCAGCAGTGCCACGGCGATGAAGAGCAGGATCGCTCCGACACCCAGCAGGAGGAGGCCCTGCTGGGCGTCGCCCCCGCCGAACAGTCCCAGGAGGATCAGCACGGCGCCGAGGACCAGCATGACCCACGACACGATTCTTCGCCGGCGGCTCTGGGGCCCCGCCTGTGCGACTTCCTCTCGCATCGCCGCCAGCGGAGGTATGCGCGTCGCTCTCCGCGCGGGTGCAAGGCTCGAGAGCATGGTCACGATCGTGCCGACCAGCAGGGCGACGATGACGGTGCGCGGCTTGAGGACGAGGCCCTCCTGCGGGAGCGCGGCGCCGAAGGCCTTGAACAACGCGTTGATGCCCTGGGCGGTGGCGATGCCCAGCAGGATCCCCAGGATCGAGGCGATCAGACCGACGATCAGCGCCTCCAACATGACCGACCGCAGCACCTGACCGCGCGAGGCGCCCATGGTCCGCAGCAGCGCGAACTCCTTGGTGCGCTGCGCGACAGTGATCGAGAACGTGTTGAAGATGATGAACGCGCCGACGAACACCGCGATGCCGGCAAAGACGAGCAGCAGGGTGTTGAGGAAGCTGAGGCTGTTCTGGACCGACTCGGTGTCGTCGTCGGCGTCCTGCTGACCGGTCTTCACCTCGACCGTGTCCGGCATCACACGATCGATGCGGCTGACCAGCTGGGCCGGCGTCACCCCGGGCTCCGCGGCGGCCCGGATCGAGTCGACCTTGCCGGGCTGGTCGGCGAGGAGCTGTGCCTCGGGCAGCGTCACCACCGCGACCGTTGCTCCCCCGATCGACTCGACGTCCCCGAACTTGGCGAGCCCCGAGATCGTGAAGTTCTGCCTGCCGGAGCGGCCGACCAGAGAGACCTTGTCCCCGACCTTCAGGTTCTCCCTGTCCGCGGTTCCCTTGTTGAGCGAGACCTCCGAGGGGCTCGCGGGCGGCTCCCCCTCGACGTAGTTGAGCGGATCGAATCGCTCCGGTGGACGCGAGAAGAGCAGCGGGGGAGCGCCGCCCGTCTTCACCTGGTCGCCGTTCTCCTTGAAAATCACCGCTGTGTCCTCGACGTTGCCGGCCGCGACCAGCACGCCGGGCACCTTCTTCACGCGATCGACCAGCGACTCCGGGATCTCCTTGCTTACGGCGCCGTTCTCCGTGTCGAACTCCGACCGGCCGCTGATCACCGCGTCGACGCCGTCGTTTGCCTCCTTGAAGACCTTGTCGAAGGTGCTGTTGATCGTGTCCGTGAACACGTAAGTGCCCGAGATCATCGCCACGCCCAGGAGGACGGCGACCCCGGTCAGGAGCGCGCGCACCTTGCGCGACAAGAGCCCCCGTATCGTGAGTGCTGCCATCAGCCCTTCACGGGCGCCCGCTCGACACCGGCGGTGCGCATGAGCTCATCGACTTGCTCCCTGTCGCCGGAGATTCCGTCGTGGCAGATGCGCCCGTCGCGCAGCACCACGAGGCGGTCGCCGACCGATGCGGCATCGGGGTCATGAGTGACCATCACCACGGTCTGGTTGAACTCGTCCACGGCATTGCGCAGCAGCTGCAGCACCTCTGCGCTCGACTTGGAGTCGAGGTTGCCGGTGGGCTCGTCGGCGAACACGACCGCCGGCCGGGTGACGAGCGCGCGCGCGATCGCGACACGTTGCTGCTGTCCGCCTGACATCTCGGACGGGCGGTGCTTGCGCCGGTCGGTCAGACCCACCGTCTCGATCAGCTGGTCCACCCACGCCTGGTCGATGTCACGGCCCGCGATCGTGAGGGGCAGCGTGATGTTCTCCTCCGCGTTCAGGACGGGGAGCAGGTTGAACGCCTGGAAGATGAAGCCGATCTTCTCGCGCCGCAGGTCGGTGAGCCGCTTGTCGTCGAGCGTCGTGATCTCGATGCCGTCGATCTGGACCGACCCCGACGTCGGGCGGTCCAGTCCGGCGAGGCAGTGCATCAGCGTGGACTTCCCTGACCCGGAAGGACCCATGATGGAGCTGTACTGGCCCCGCCTGAAGCTGATCGTGACGCCGTCGAGCGCATGCACGGCGGTTTCGCCCTGGCCGAAGTACTTGTGCAGATCCTTGGCGGCGACGATCGCCGTCGAGTTCTCCATTGAGCCTCCTTAGAGCCCCTTTCGAAAAGAGGAGCTGAGCTCAACTCGGCGAATCCCATAAAGCGTCAACTCCGAAAGGGAGGGCGCGATGGCAAAGCAGATCGTCTCCGAAGAGCTGTGGGAGATCGTCGAGCCGCTGATCCCCAAG
>JBBQGI010000163.1:0-3923 GCA_038322875.1 Candidatus Limnocylindria bacterium
CGTCGAACCGATAGTGCTCGATGACGGTCTGGCCCGAAGCCGCAGCCTCGCGCAGCCGACCCTGCATCTCGGCCAGCCGGTCGCCGTGGTCGACCGCCGTGAGAAGGCTCCCATCTGCCCGCCTGAGGGCCTGGTTCTCGATCTCGAGATTCTCGGCGAGCGTCACCAGGATCTCCTGGGCCCCCGGTCCTGCGATCGTGTGGTCCCAGTCCGCCACGTCCTGGTCGACGGTGATGGTGGGGAAGGTGGCCGGGTCGACCTCGTGCGGCACGCCGTCAAGGGCCTCGGTCATCTCGGGGACGACGAGCCCCCTGGCCGGTGAGCCGGCGGCGACGATGGCGACGCCGATGGCGAGCACCGCGACGCCGGTGACCCCAGCCCGTACAGCTCCGCGGAGCAGCCCAGAGCCGCCAGCGCTGACGGCGGGTCGCGTCGCGATACGGCGGAGGTCGTCCGCCGCCGATCGCGGCTCGGGGAGCACTCGCTCGAGGATTGGCGCAGCCGCCGAGACGATGACCAGGCCGGCGAGGAGCCCGACCTTTGTGGCCCATTCGTTGGTCTGGGGCGCCATCAGCAGCGTGCTCACGACCCCGGTGAGCAGGCCGAACGCAATCCGTCCGACACGCCCGGCCGGGATCGTCTTGGGGTCGGTGATCATGAAGAAGAGGAAGATCATCACCTCGGGCGAGACGGCGATCACGCGCCAGAAGTCGAATCCGCAGACCGGCGCGAAGGCCCAGTTGGTGGTCATGCAGTGCCCGGAGGCGGCGAGGATCCCGGTGCCGAGCGTGAGCGTGATCCAGAAGGTCGCCGCCAGGGCGAGCAGGTGCAACCGACGCGTGATCAGCAGCCCGCCGACGACGATGACGAGGTAGGCAGCGACCATCCAGACGTTCAGGGGCGCCCACCAGAAGTCGAGTGGCTCGACGACGGAGCTGCCCAGGATGACGAAGGCCAGGACCAGACCGATGTTGGACGGGTTGAAGACGTGCGAGCCGCGATAGCGGATGACGTATTTGGTCAGGAGCGAGAAGGCGGCCACGCCGGCGAAGATGTACCAGCCCGAGGTGGCCCAGGGGTCATCGGGGCGGGTCCCCACCACGCGCAGGATGAGTGCCACGCCGCTGCCGGTCAGCATCGCGCTGGCCGGCCACACGAACGATCGCCTCTGGCGGAAGGTCACCACGACCTCGATGATCGCGCTGGCCAGGATCGCGGCCAGGATCTGGGGCACGTTCACGCGGAAGTGCAGGCCGACTTGGCCGAGGACGTGGATGGTGATGATGACCGCCGCGACATGCAGCCGCGGATCGCGGATGCTCGGCAGGACCAGCGGATAGCTGCTGCCGCCGAAGGTGATCGTGCGGCTGGTCATCGCCGCAGTGTAGTGGTGGCCCTCAGCCGGTCGTCTACGGCTAGCATCTGCGGCGATGGCCGAGCACACCCTCCCTCTGCGCACCGAGCGCCTCCTGCTGCGTCCGTTCGTGGACGACGACCTCGAGGCGTTCCACGGCATGTTCGGACGAGCGGAGGTCGCCCGCTACCTGTACTGGGAACCGCGCACGCTCGACGAGAGCCGCGAGGCACTGGAGCGGGTGAAGGCGATGACCTCGTTCGAGGCGGAGGCCCCCGGGATTCGCCTGGCCGCGGTGCTGCCGGAATCGGGGACCGTGGTCGGCGATGTCAGCCTGCGCCGGGTGAGCGAGGTCCATCGGCAGGGAGAGGTCGGCTATGTCATCCATCCCGATCACCAGGGCCTCGGCTACGCCACCGAGGCGACGGCGGCCCTGATCGACGTGGGATTCCGCGACATAGGCCTGCACCGTATTCGCGCCAGCGCCGACGCACGCAACGTGGCCTCCATTCGCGTGATGGAGCACCTTGGCATGCGTCGCGAGGCGCTTTTCGTGGAGAGCGAATTCGTCAAGGGCGAATGGACCGACGAGGTCGTGTGCGCCATCCTGGCGACCGAGTGGCAACGCGCCAGGCCGGCGTGACTTGGACGAGGAGCTCCTCATCCGATCCGAGCGATTGGAGCTGCCGCTCCTGACGCTCGCCCAGCTCGACCGCCTGGCGGCCGGCGAAGGCGACTCGGTCGGCATCGAGCTCGGGGCGACGCTGTCGCCGATCTGGGTGGACGGGGTGCGCTGGCTGGCGCGGTTGCGGGCCGAGCAGATTCGGCGACGGCCCGAGGACGCCCCCTGGTTGCTCCGGCCGATCCTGAGCCGGGCGACGGATGGCTGGCGCACGGCGATCGGCTACCTGAACTTCCACGGCAGGCCCGATGAGCGGGGCATGGTCGAAGTCGGCTACACCTTGCTGCCCGAGGCCCGCGGTCACGGCTACGCGATCGAGGCGGTGCGCGCGACGTTCGATTGGGCGACCGCGGTCCATGGGATTCGACATTTTCGCGCGGCGGTGGCCCCCGGCAATGAGCGCTCACTCAACCTGATCGCCAAGCTCGGCTTCCGACAGACCGGGGACCAATGGGACGAGGAGGATGGCCTGGAGCTCGTCTTCGAGCTCCAGGTGTAGGGGGCCGGGCTACGGCTTCTCAGCGAGTTCCGCCTCGAAGGCGGCCAGCTCGTCGGCCGGCATGGCGTAGGTGTGACGCTCCTCGGGATAAGCGCCCGAGCGGACATCCTCGGCGAAGGCGGTGAGGGCTTCCCGGATGACGGTCGCCAGGTCGGCGTAGCGCTTCACGAAGCGCGCGGTGTGGCCCTCGGTCAGGCCCAGCAGGTCGTGGTAGACGAGCACCTGCCCGTCGCAGGCTGGCCCCGCGCCGATTCCGATGGTCGGAATGTGGAGCGCCTCGGTGATGCGAGCCGCAACCGGCGTCGGGACCGCCTCCAGCACGAGCGAATAGCAACCCGCGTCCTGCAGGGCGAGCGCGTCTTCGAGCATCCTGGCAGCGCGCTCCGCGGTGCGTCCCTGGGCCTTGTAGCCGCCGAGCGCGGTCGCCGATTGCGGCGTCAGGCCCAGGTGGCCCATCACCGGAATTCCGGACTCGACGATGGCGCGCACGCGCGGCAGCATGCGGCCGGCTCCCTCGAGCTTGACCGTGTCGGCGCGGCCCTCCTTGATGAAGCGCACTGCGTTGCGCACGGCCGACGAGTTCGACACCTGGTACGAGCCGAACGGCATATCGCCGATCACCAGCGGCCGCCGCACCGCGGATGCGACGGCGCGGGTCATGAAGATCATCTCGTCCATCGTCACCGGCACGGTCGAGTCGTGGCCGAGGACCACCATGGCAGCGCTGTCGCCGACCAGCACCACGTCAATGCCGGCCGCCTCGGCCAGCCGCCCGCCGGCCGCGTCATAGGCGGTCACCATCGCGATCTTGGTGCCCTGGCGCTTCATGGCGGCGAGCTCCGTGATCGCCAGCTTGGCGGGGACCTGCGAATCGCCTACGTTCGTGTGGCTGGTGGTCATGCCTGGGACTCCGTGCTGAGGATCACATTGTCTATCAGGCGCGTCGATCCGACCACCACCGCCGCGGCCAGGGTCGGGCCGTCCAGGTCGGCCTCGGCAACGTAGTCGACCCGGAGGCCCTTCACCCCATCGAGCACCTCGCGGGCAGCGCGCACCGCATCTTTGCCGGACCGATGCGCCGCCAGGCCCGCCTGCATGGCTCGTGGCAGCGCCAGTGCGGTGGTCCGCTCATCGGTGGAGAGGAATGCGTTGCGGCTCGACAGGGCGAGGCCGTCGACATCCCGCACGGTGGGGCAGGCCACGATCTCGATCGGCAGCTCAAGGTCACGAACGACCTGCTTGACGATCGCCACCTGCTGCGCGTCCTTGCGTCCGAAGTACGCGCGCTGCGGGCGCACCAGGAGGAAGAGCTTGGTGCAGACCGTCGCCACGCCACGGAAGTGGCCGGGCCGGGCTGCCCCTTCCAGGAAGGTGCCGATCTTGCCCGG
>JBBQGI010000164.1:0-3921 GCA_038322875.1 Candidatus Limnocylindria bacterium
TGCGGCGATCAGGGCAACGCCGCGCCACTCGATCGACGCGGTGTAGAAGATCGCAATCACCAGCAACGCACCGAGGTCGTCGACGATGGCCAGTGCGACCAGGAAGACCTTCAGCGCTTCGGGGATGCGCGAGCCCAGGACGGCCAGTGCACCGAGCGCAAAGGCGATGTCGGTCGCCATCGGAATGCCCCAACCCTTGGCGCCGGCGCCATTGAAGTTGAACCCGGCATAGACCAGCGCGGGGACCGCCATGCCGCCGACGGCAGCCGCGATCGGCAGCATCGCCTTGCGTCGTTCGGCCAACTCACCGACCAGAAACTCGCGCTTGATCTCGAGCCCGACGCCGAAGAAGAAGATCGCCATCAGGCCGTCGTTGATCCAATGGCGAAGGTCAAGGCGCAAGGTCTGGTCGCCGATTGAAATTCCCAGCGGAACGCCCAGCATCTGCTCGTAGGCCCACGCCCACGGCGAGTTGGCCCAGGCCAGCGCCAGGATGGCGCAGCCCAGGAGCACCAGGCCTCCGGAGGCCTGCCGCTGTGCGAACAGCTGGAACGGCCGCACCACGCGGTCCCCTGCGCGCTCGGCCTTCGTCCGACCGAGCAACTCCTCGTCGCGCGCCAGACCGCCCGGATTCATGGTTCGTGGGCAACGAGGCCCGTGCCCGTGCGCCGGTTTCCCGGGGTCCGTGGCGGCAGGTTCGCGCGCGGCGGAATCATCCGCGCAGATTATCGCGAACCTTGCGGGCCGCACCGTCCGTTGCCAAAGAGTCGAGTGCGTGTGCGCTGTCGAACAGACGGGGTCGGGCGAGCTGCACAAACTGCATCGTCGCCTAGCCATGGCACGGCCGAGTTCCGATTTCACACGTTGCAGCCCGTGCGCGCACTTCCTCAGCGACGCTGGCGACCTCGGGGTTGCTGGTCATCTGCAGCACGGCCACCGGATCCATGAATGCGACCACCAAGTGCCCATCCGCCTCCTCGCGCACGACGACATTGCAGGGGCAGCAGCAATCCGATGTCGGGTTCGGTGTTCAAGGCGGTGGCAAGCGGCGGATTGCATGCGCCGAGGATCCGATACGGGCGGACTTCGACGCCGAGCTTGGCTTTCCTGGTGGCCTGGACATCGATTTCGGTGAGGACACCGAAGCCTTCAGCCTTGAGTTCTTCGGTGACGCGGGTGACGGCCTGGTCGAATCCCAAGCAGGTGAGCTCGCAGTGGAATCCGTAGGCGGCCGACGCCGGCACCGAGGAGGGGGAGGGATCATGAAGAACTCCGGAGTGCTGAAACGAGGTGGAGAGCCCAACCATCCGCAGCAGTGGACGCGTTGGAAACTGCGGGATGAGCGCGCGCCGGAATTGGAACCTCTGGTCCGGCCTCGCAGGCGTCAGGTGGCGCGTTTGGTCACCTCGCGGCCGGTACGTTCCTTGCGTTTTCGTCCCGCGACGAGCACTCGCGCGATCGCAGTGACGCAATGCGGAGGCCGGATGAGTCGATTCCCTGAAACGAATCCCCAGGTCTATACGCGCGAAGACTTGGCCGAGCAGGAAGCGAAGCGCCGGGCGATCGTTTTCGGGCTTCTGTGCGCGCTCATCTCCGCCATGCTGACCGTCGGGGCGATCGCCTCGCTGGTCATGGCCTTTGGCTGATCGACAGGGCGCGTTGCCGGCGCGCCGGCCGACTTCAGCCCGGAACCGGGCGGAGCCGCCTCAGCTCACCAGGTGAACGAGGCGGGGCGACAAGTCCCAGGAAAAAGCGAGCTCGCGCTGGGGCTCGAACTCGATGCTGGCGCACGAGCACGGCGACGCGTGCGACAGCGGCACGAGGTGCTCGAAGACATGCACCTTGCCGCACGCGGTGCAGCGCCACGAGGAAGCTCTGGCGAAAAAGGCCGGCGCCTGGGCCGGGGTCATCACGAGACCGGTATCTCCGAAGATCGTGTCGACGAACTCCGCGGTCTGACTGCCGGCGCCGTCGGGGCCTTCGATCGAACGACCGCGCAGAGACAGCACGGTGCGACTCCAATCGAGCACCGACGCGCGCGCGTCTGCGATTCTGCCCATGGCCATTCACTCCCTTTGCGCCGAACGATACCCGTCGCCCATCGCTTTGGGGAGGCGAGCCGAGGAAAACCCCGTGCTTAGGGGGTCGGCGGGCCGTCGGCAGGGTTCGCGGCGGAGTGACGAGGCCGTCAGTCCCGCTCTGCGCCGGGGGTCCTGCCGCGAAGGTTGCGGCGATAGACCGCATCGCTGGCTTCGCCCTTGTCGGTGGCGGGCTTGCCGCTGACGACGTCGTCGTAAGCGCGACGCATCACTTCGCTCGGAGCGCCGCTGCCGCTGTCGGAGGATTCGTCTCGCTCGTGCGGCAGGCGCGGCGCGGGCCGGCCGCTCACATTCGGAAGTGTCTTCCCGCGTGCGTCGCCTGCCTTGGCTCGGGAGTCGCGCGCCTCCCCGCTTTGATCGGTCTTCTGCGCCGGGTCGGGCGGCAGCGCTTGATTGCCGGTGCTGGGACTGCGCATGGGGGACTCCAGAGGTGGATCGCCCGCGAGGCAATGGCCATGCCCAGGTCGGCATTCGCGCGGGCCGATGAAACTGTTTCGTCGCTGATCTGACGCGCTGTTGTCTGGTGGAGCTGGGGGAATCGAACAAATCGTGTGTCATGCCCATGCGCCTTGCCATGTCGGTCTTGGTGAGACGGGCCTTCTGCATGTTGCGCTCGAGCTCGTAGGCGAGGACGCGCTTGACCGCGACAGCCCCTGCGCCTGGTCGTAAACACCTTCCTCGCGCAGAAAGGCGTCGAAGTCAGAGCCGATGTGCGGATTCGTCTTGCGCACGGCTTTCGTCGTCATGTTGGACTCCTCAACTTCTTCAATCTCTTTTGGCGAGGTCGAGCTCGCCCTCGGCGTCTTGCGCTCCTTCTTGATGAATCCGTGCATCAAGACCATCGCGTTGCCTTCCAGAACGAAGAGCACCCGGGCCAGGCGAGTCTCGAGACGCGTCCGCACCTCCCATATCTCGCCTTCAACGTGGTCGACCACCGGCATTCCGATGGGCCACCCGAACTGCACCGTCTTGATGTCCGCTCCGATCTCCCGCTTCTCTGCATCCGGCAAGCCCCTGAGCCAGTCGCGCACCGGTTCTGGTGGTCGTGATCGTCGCCGCAGCCGTGGTCGTGTCCCGAAGGAAGTAGGGAGGCATCAGTGCCGGCTGTGCCGGCGCCTCACTGGCGGGCGTCGGCCACGCGGAAGGCGGGCACCGCCAAGCGCGCCAACGCCGACCACGAGCCATGGTCAAGGTTGTCCGGGCTAGTGCTCGAGCGAATCAATCCGGCTTGAGAGTCGCGACCTGCGGCTGGGCATGCAGAAGTCGCCGGCTCTCCTATGCTCGAAACCGGATCCAGCCCGAGTACGCGGAGCCGGCGATCGCTGCCAGGGCGATCAGCATCCTCGCAATCCTGAGCAGTTCGACTGCCGCGCGGTGTCCCTGCTCGGCATCGTAGTGCCTGCTTACCAGGAAGCGGGCAGCCCGGTATTGCCAGCGCGCGCGATTCCGCGACACCTCGCCCCGCGTGACGACCTGCCAGAACACGAGTCCGAGCATCAATCCCGCCACGTGACTCAGCGCAACACTGGTCATGTAGGTGGCGAACTCCCATGCTTCCTGCGCCGACTGCGGAAGGACATCGCTTCCCTGCATCAATGTCGACACCAAGTTCATCCCGAAAGTGGCCGAAAAGGCGAGCGCGAGGGAACCGAGCGACCAGAACGCCAACCTGCGCAGTCCGCCTGCCGCAACGAGAAAGCCGAACGGAAGGGGAATCGCGACAGCGGCGATCAGCATGTACCGAGGGTTCAGTTCGCCGAAGCCGACCATCAGGACGTAGTGGACGAAGAACAAAATCACCGCCGGCAGGCCGACGAGCACG
>JBBQGI010000165.1:0-3889 GCA_038322875.1 Candidatus Limnocylindria bacterium
AAGATCTATCCCGGTGACGCTAGCGGAGAGGAACCACCCGTTCCCATCCCGAACACGGAAGTTAAGCTCTCCAGCGCCGAAGATACTTGGGGGGCAACTCCCTGGGAAGATAGGTCGTCGCCGGGATAGTTCATTTTCTGGGCACGCCACCGCAAGCTGGCCGGCCCGCCGGCTCCGCGCTGCTATTCTCGCCACGTGGACCGCATCTGTCCGTACCTGGCCCTGGCCGACGATGGCCGAACGGTGGCCGACGGATACGACGGCGAGCATCGATGCCATGCCCTGACACCACCGGAGCCACTCGATCGCCCCCGTCAGGTGCAGCTCTGCCTGACCGAGGCGCACGTCCGCTGCGACCGGTTCGCATCGGCGCGCACCGCCTGGCTGGCCGCCTCGAGCGGGCTCCCGCGGGTGGCCCCCGACGTCGCATTCGGCAGCACCCGGCTGGTCCTGGAGCCGGAACCCGCCTGGCGAAACCTGGCAGCCCCGACCACGCAGCTCCGGCGGCGAACGGCGCTGATCGCAGTCGGCGTCCTGGTCGTCGTGCTGCTGGTCCTCGGCAGCGCCTTTCGCCTGTTCGGCGGAGCGCCAGCGGCGAACGCGAGCCCAACTCCATCGGCCACCCCGTCGGCGTCGGCATCGCCGCTCGCCTCTTCCAGTCCGGCCGAGTCGAGCTCGGCGAGTGCATCGGCCTCGATCGCAGCGAGCGCGCCGCCCGCAGGGTCGCCGGCGCCAAGCCAGCGGACCTACGTCGTCAAGCAGGGCGATACCCTGAACAGCATCGCCCTGCAATTTGGCACGACGGCGCAGGCGATCAGGGCCGCGAATGGGCTGACCAGCGACACGATCAACGTCGGACAGGTGCTCGTCATTCCCTGACGCGAGGCGCGCCGGTCTTTAGGCGGGCGGCTGACAGGTCCGGCAGAAATTTGTCGCCTCATCGCCGCCGATCTGCCGCAATGTCCGCCCGCAGCGCGGACACGGTTCGCCGCCGCGCAGATGCACCTTGAGGAACTCGCGGTGCTGGAGCTGGATGTCGGGCGGGACGAGGGTCCGCAGCCGGACCGTCGCATCGGCGAGGACGGACCGCATGGCGGCGTAGAGGCGGTCGATATCCTCGGGATCCAGGCTGCTCCGTCGCCGGAGCGGGGCCAGCCGCGCTTCCCACAGGATCTCGTCGCTGTAGGCGTTGCCGATTCCGGCCACGAAGCGGCTGTTGCGCAGGAGCGACTTCAGCTCGCCGGGATGGCGCCGGATCCGCTCGCGGAACCGTTCGAGGGTCAGGTCTGGATCGTCGGCGTCGGGGCCCATCTCGGTCCAGCCGGGGATGACGTCGAGGGCGTCGGGTCGGACCAGGTACAGCTTGCCGAGCATCTCGCGGTCGACATACCGCAGCTCGCCACCATCGCCGAACCGCAGGCGCAGCCCGGTGCGGGCGCGCACCTTGGACTTGCCGTCATCGAGGAGCCAGAAGCGTCCGGCGAGCATCGGGTTGGCGGCCAGGATTCGCACGTCTTCCCCGTTGCGCGCGAAGGCGAGGAGCAGGAACTTGCCGCGCCGCTTCGCGCCGCGCAGGGTCGTGCCGGCCAGCTCCGCGAGCTCGGCCGGCGTGGCTCGCACCAGGATCGGCGCAGGCGCGGTCGCCTCGAGCACGACGCGGTTCGTCGCCCGTGCCTGGAGCTCCTCGGCGACGACGGTCAGATCGGGCAGTTCAGGCATCGCTGAGCGCGCTTGACCGTGTGGTATGCTCCTGCCGCTCTGGAGTAAACAACCGCATAGCCACGCGCGGATGCGCGTCTCTCCCATCGGCCGTTACGGAGGAGCACCCGAGTCGTCAAATCGACCATGAAGGCAGCTTCCGCCTGAACCCCAGCTGACGAACGAGACGCCCTCCACGTGCGGAGGGCGTGTTGCTGCGGAGACATCTTCCCAAGGAGCGTACACCGACTTGACCGACGAGACGAATCAGCCTGAGCCGCAAGCCGAGGACCCGATCCCGGCTGTGGCCGAGGCACCGCACGCCGCGGACGAGCCGGCGGAGATGACCGCCGAGATGCCGTCCGACGTGCCGGAGGAAGCCGTCGCCGTCGAATCCGAGCCAGAGCCAGAGCCGATGGCCCCAGATGCGACCGCCCCGCCCGAGGCTCCCGGCGAGCTCGAGCCGATGCCCGGCGGAGCCGACGTCGCACCGGAGGCTGCACCCGAGCCTGAGCCGATGCCAGCCGAGCCTGACCCGGTGGCGGCCGAAGCCGACGTCGCACCGGCGGCTGCACCAGACCCTGCGCCGCAGGTGATGGAGCCTGTGTCGATGGCCCCAGAGGCGGACGCCACACCCGAGCCCGAAGCGATGCCCGCGGCTGTCGAGGACGACTCCGAGCCGATGACGATGGCCCAGCTGCTCGACGACCCATCCAACGAGGTGAAGAGCCTCAAGCATGGAGACGTGGTCGAGGGGACCGTGGTCCGCATCGACCCGGACGAGATCCTCGTCGACTTTGGAGGCAAGAGCGAAGGCGTCGTCTCGAACCGCGAGCTGATGAGCCGCCGCGGTCCACGCGACGGCGACGAGGCGCGCCAGGAGCTCAAGGTCGGCGACGAGGTGCTCGTCTACGTCCTGCAGCCCGAATCACCCGAGGGTCATGCCGTCCTGTCGCTCCGCCGCGCCGGCCTGGAGCGCAAGTGGCGCGCCATGCAAGAGCGCTTCGACGCCGGCGAGATCGTCGAAGCCCGGGTCATCGACCACAACAAGGGTGGCCTGATCGTCGACCTGGGCGTCCGTGGCTTCGTGCCGATCAGCCAGATCGTGGACTTCCCGCGCCGTCCCCGTGACGAGCAACCGCGCGACGCCGCCCAGGAGATCGCCGAGAAGCTGCAGCCGTTCGTCGGCCGCACGCTTCGCCTCAAGATCCTGGAGGTCAACCGCAAGGCGAATCGGCTCATCCTGTCCGAGAAGGTGGCCCTCTACGAGGAGCGCCGCGAGAAGCGCGATGAGCTCTTCAGCAGTCTCCAGGTTTCACAGCGGGTGCAGGGCACGGTCCGGAGCATCGCTCCGTTCGGCGTCTTTATCGACCTCGGCGGTATCGACGGCCTGGTGCATAAGAGCGAGCTGTCGTGGAACAAGGTTAACAACCCGGAGACCGCATACGCCATCGGTGACGAGGTCGAGGCCGAGGTGATCGACATCAACCACGAGCGCGGGCGGATCAGCCTGTCGATTCGCCGCCTGCAGCCCGATCCGTGGCAGGAATCGGTCGCCAAGTACACGATCGGGGACGTCATCGCCGGCACGGTCACCAAGCTCGTGAACTTCGGCGCGTTCGTCCGGGTCGAGGAGGGCCTCGAGGGCCTGATCCACATCAGCGAGCTGTCGAACCAGCGCGTGGCGCATCCCGGCGACGTGGTCAAGGAGGGGGACACCCTCAACCTGAAGATCATCAGCCTTGACTCCGAACGGCACCGCCTCGGCCTCTCCCTGAAGCAGGCCGAGGAGCGCTCAACCGCGACTCCGTCACCGGCTCCGGCCGCTGCCACCATCGGCAGCTCGCCTGCACCGGGGCGCTTCGAGGAGCGACCCCAGCAGCCCCGGCGTGAGCGCGGCGGGCGCGATCGGCGCGACCGGGACTATCGGCCCGAGGATGCGATCAGCGAGCCGGACGAGGGGATCGACAACACCATGGCCGCCGCCTTTGCCGAGTCGGGCCTGCTCGACCAGCTGCGTGCCGCCAAGCCCAAGAAGGCCGCCAAGGCAACTGCTGAGGCTGAGTCTGGCGACGATGCCGAACCGGTCGTGGCCGATGCCGAACCGGTCGTGGCCGATGCCGAACCGGTCGTGGCCGATGCCGAACCGGTCGTGGCCGATGCCGAACCGGTCGTGGCCGATGCCGAACCG
>JBBQGI010000166.1:0-3857 GCA_038322875.1 Candidatus Limnocylindria bacterium
GTTCTCGCGCGATCCGAAGCTGACGCCGTCAGAGCTGGCGGATCGAATCCTGAACGCCACGGCGCCACTGGCGACGGCCGATGTCACATTCGCCTCGATCCACTGGCCGGTGACCGCGGTGGGAAACGAGCCGGCCAACGCCCCCGCCGGTGGGGCGAGGTTCCAGGTGACGCTCGTCTCGACCCAGTTGGCGGTCGTGGCATAGGCGCTCAGGCTGGTACCCGGATCCGTGATGTAGATCCGCAGCCGGGCGTCCGTGATGCTGCCGCCGGGGGGATTGAAGCTGATCAGGCTCTCGTAGTCGTCCGCATCGGCGCGGAGCGTGGAGATGGTGCCGTAGTTCGCGTTCGCCGCGAGGCGGTTGATCCTGGCATCGGCAATTGGCGTACTGGTATTAGTCACTCCGATGGCAGGACTCGGGTCGATCGCGCCCGAGACGATCAGCGCCAGCGACGCGATGATCAGAACCGATCCGAGTGCCCTTCGGAAAAATGTCATGCGGGGACAGGTACCTCTGCGGCCATTATGCCGGAGGCAAGTCGACAAGGGCATTGTGGACCACCCGCGCGTCGTGCAGCAGCATCCCGTCCAGGGTGTCGGCATCTGAGCCGGGTGGGCCGAGCGAATCGGTGTAGAGCGGCTCGGAGACGACGAGGGCGCCGGTCTCCTCGGCGATGGCCTGGGCCAGGCGCGGGTTCACCGCCGACTCGCTGAAGATGGCGGTCACGCCTTCCGCGCGGATCGTCTCGGCCAGTGCCGCCAGCTGCGCGGGGTTGGGGTCGGCCGAAACATCCAGGCTGGGAAAGACCGATCCGACGAAGCGCAACCCGTACTCGGCCAGGAAGTAGCCGAGCGCGTCGTGATTGGTGACGATCCCCCGCCGAGCGGGCGGGATCTGGGCCATCAGCCGCCGGATCTCGACGTCGGCCGCGTCGAGCCGGGCCAGGTAGGCGGCCGCGCGCGACGTGAAGCCGTCCGCCAGGTCGGGGCGCGCCGCGCGCAACGCGTCGCGCACGTTCTCGACCATGCGACTGGCATTGGGAGCCGTCAGCCAGTAGTGCGGATCCACCTCAGTGGCCTCGGCCGCATCATCGGGCGCTCGGAGTGCGACGCCCTGGCTCATGTCCCGCAGCCGCTCCCCGCCGCCGAGCGTGACCAGGGCACGCTCCAGCCACACCTCCAGGCCGGCGCCACTCTCCAGGATCAGGTCGCTGCGCTCGAGCGCGGCAGCAGCCGGCGGCGTGATCTCGAACTCGTGCGCCTCCGCGCCGGGAGTGAGCAGGACCGTCAGGGCGATCTCGTCGCCGCCAACCGCTCGAGCCGCCTCACCGACCTGCGTGGTGGTGGCGACCACCCGCAGCCGTCCGTCGCTCGGCTGCGGCGATACCCCGGTGCAGCCGGCAACCATGACGACCAACCCCAGGACGCCGATCAGGCCTCGCATGGCGTCAGGCCGATGCCGCCTCTTCGGCACGGCAGGTCGCGCAGCGGCCGTAGAAGTCGAGCCGGGCGTCGTCGATCTCGAAGCCCAGGTCCGCTGCCAGGCGCCGGGCGAGCGGCGTGACATAGGCCTCGTCGATCTCCTCGACGCGGCCGCAGCGGGTACACGACACGTGGTGGTGGTGCGCCGGGAGGCAGGCGACATAGGCGTAGACGTGCCCGGCGAGCTCCAGGCGCCGCGCGACACCCGCCTCGACCAGGGTCTCGAGCGTCCTGAACACGGTGGCGCGGCCGATCCCCGGCTCCTGCCGGCGCAGGTCC
This sequence comes from Candidatus Limnocylindria bacterium, assembly GCA_038322875.1. GTDB lineage: Bacteria > Chloroflexota > Limnocylindria > QHBO01 > QHBO01 > CF-167. The sequence continues at coordinate 1,762 of JBBQGI010000166.1, forward strand.
GCATAGAGCTGATCGGCGGTCAGCTGGCGACCCGCCCCGGCGAGCGCGTTCGCGACCAGGACCCGCTGACGCGTGACCCGCTCGCCTGCTGCGCTGAGGCGGTCCGCGGCGGCCAGGCTGGTGCGATCCATGAAGCAGAGGCTAGCACAGGCGAGACTGGGTATCATGTTGGGGTGAATGCGGCTGCCCCCGGACTGGTCCTGCGCGGCGTCGGCGCCGGCTACGGCGATGGGCTGGTCCTGCAGGACGTGGACCTCGACATTCCTCCGGGAACGCTGGTCGGGGTGATCGGGCCGAACGGATCGGGCAAGAGCACCCTGCTCAAGGCGATCCTGGGGCTCGCCCCGGTGAGCGTGGGCACGGCCACGCTCGATGGCCGCCCCGTCGCCGAGCAGCGACATAGGCTCGCCTACGTCCCGCAACGCGAGGCTGTCGACTGGAGCTTCCCGGTGAGTGCCGAGCAGGTCGTGATGATGGGTCGCTATCCGCAGGTGGGCTGGCTGCGGCTCCCAGGGGCTCGCGACCGGGCTGCCGTCCGCGATGCCCTCGAACGCGTCGCGCTGGCCGACCTTGCGGCCTCGCAGATCGGCGCGCTGTCGGGCGGGCAGCAGCAGCGCGTCTTCCTGGCGCGGGCGCTGGTGCAGGAGGCATCGGTCCTGCTGCTGGATGAACCGATGACCGGGGTCGACCAGACGACCGAGCAGCTGATCCTGAGCCTGCTGCGCGAGCTGCGTGACGGCGGCACCACGATCCTGCATGCCACCCACGACCTGGAGTCGGCCTCCGAGATCAGCGACCAGCTGTGCTTCGTCAACCGCCGGGTGGTCGCCTACGGACCGCCGGCCGAGACATTCACCCCGGCCATCCTGCACGCCACCTTCGGGGGCGAGCTGCTGATCGTGCACGAGGGCGACCACAGCCACGTGCATGGCGGCGGTCACCATGGAGCCCAGGACCGATGACCTGGCTCACCGATCCGCTCGGCTACGACTTCGTCCTGCGCGCGCTCGCCGAGGTGGTGGTCATGGGCGCCACCTGCGGGGCGATTGGGGCGTACGTGATCGTGCGGCGCCTGGCCTTCATTGGTGACGCGATCAGCCATGCCGTCTTTCCCGGCATCGTGCTGGCCTACCTCGCGGGCCTGAGCATCTTCGGCGGCGCGCTGGTGGCGGGGCTGATCACCGCCCTGGGCATCGCCCTGGTGGCGCGCGGCGGACGAATCCGCGAGGACGCCGCCATCGGCATCTTCTTTGCCGCCGCCTTCGCGCTGGGGATCGTGCTGATCAGTACGCGCCACACCTTCCAGGGCGACCTGACCGGCTTCCTGATCGGCAACCTGCAGGGCGTCTCGGCCGGCGACATCGCCATCAGCGCCGCGGTTGGGCTGGCGATCATCGTGGTCCTCGCGGCGCTCCACAAGGAGCTGGTGCTCGTCTCGTTCGACCGCACTCTCGCGTCCGCGCTCGGCTACCCGGTGTTCGCGCTCGACGCCCTGCTGCTGGTGATCCTGACCGTGACGATCGTGGTCAGCATCCAGGCGGTCGGCATCATCCTGGTGCTCGCCATGCTGGTGACGCCCGCCGCCACGGCGCGCCTCCTGGTCGACCGCTTCGTGCCGATGCTGGCGCTGGGGTCGGTGCTGGGCGCAATCGTCGGTGTGGCCGGCTACTACCTCTCCTTCCACCTGGGAACGGCATCGGGCGGCACGATCGTGCTGCTCGCCACGGGGCTCTTCCTGGCTGCGTTCGTGGCCAGCCCCACGCACGGACTGCTCGGTCAACGGCTACGACGCCATCCCCAGCACGCGGGCGCGGCTCCGACCCTGGATCCGCCGGAGGGCCATGACCACGGCTCCGGGTCCTGAGGTGAGCGGGCATGCACGCTAGTGTGCCGGACGCGAGCTCCCGGCTGGCCGGTGAATCAGCACTGGTGCGATCGACGAGCGAAGATCAGCCCGCCATCGCTGCCCGCCAGCCAGTAGCCGAGGCCAGTCGGGGTGGCGGCCATGCCGACCACGTTGGTCAGGCCGGTCCCGCCCTCCGAGCCATAGAAGCCGGCATCACCGAAGGTGAAGATCCCGCCATCGGCGGCCACCA
>JBBQGI010000167.1:0-3846 GCA_038322875.1 Candidatus Limnocylindria bacterium
ATTGTGCTTTGCGAATCGACGAGTCGTCCTCCAACTTCACCCAGGTGACGCCGTCGGTCGATGTGAGGACCGTCGGGAAGCTGCTGAAATGAACAGTCACGAAGCCCATGTCGCCGGCGGTCAGGAACTCGGCGGCGAAGGGCCGCATCTGCCCTCCCGTATCGCCTCGCGGCTGCTCGGTCCAGGTCGAGCCGGCATCGGTCGAGATCCAGGTGCTCAACGTCAGCAGGCCCTGGCGACCCTGACGCCATTGACCGATGGCCGCCAGCGTCGCGCCATTCGCCGCGACTGCAGCCATCTCGGCAACGGCTCCTGGTTGCGGAGGATCCAGCGTCTGGACCGATGCGCGCGTCCACGTCGCGCCCTTGTCATCTGAGTACCAGGCCGCGGCACCCTCTTTGTTGGAGCCGGTCGCGATCACTCGTTCGCCCGCGAGCGCAAAGCCGGTGACGGACGCCGCTTCCTCGAAGGGCGTCGACTGGACCTCGAGCGACGCGACGTCGACAGGTTGGGCGTTCAGCGTGGGGAATGGCGTCGGCGTCTGTTTGGTGACCATTGATTCGCGCGCTGACGGCGACGGCCCCGGCGACGGCGCGAAGGAAGGCCGGAACACGGTGAAGGCGACGATCGCCACGACCGCCAGCGGGCCGATGAGCGAGGCAATCGTCTTCCATCGGCTCTGAGATTCGGGCTCAGGTACTCGGGAGGCTCCCCTCATCGGCTCAGGATAGGTCGCTGGCGGCCAGGCAGATGCGATTCGCCGCGCCGAGCAGGTCGGCACTCGTCACGAGTCAGGTCGGATGATGAGCAGCTTCGCGGGATCGTCAGGCGGACCAGCCGTGCATCCGCCATCGATCCTGTCGCCGCCTCTGAATACGACTGATCCAGATGCGTCGAGCACTTCAAGCTTCGGCGAGAAGCGGGCGGTAAAGCCGGGCGGCCAGATGATGTCCTGCCGCGAGCCATCATCGCGGACGAGCCAGGTGACGCGTGGATCCGCGGCGTCGCCGAACAGCGTCACATTTAGGCCGACACTTGGGCAGGTGCCGTTGTCCGTTGTCAGTGTTGGCAGCGCAACAGCCTCAGACGTAGGTGATAGTGCGGATCCGACATGTGCCGTTCCGACGAGCACAGAACGAAGCTGCACGTAGCAGTCGGCATTCGGCGGGCACTTGTCGGCGAGGGTGACGAACCGATCCCGCAGTGCTGCGACGCTCATCGGCCAGTCCTGCAGATCCTCTGCTGTCGAAGGCGACGCGCCGTCGGCGGGGAGGAAGGCCAACAGTGGGTGGCCGAAGGGATCAACGAGGTCAGTCCCGACGGGCGATCCCGCCTTGCTGGCACCACTCACGACGATCCCGAGCGGTCCGGCCGCGAGACTGGCCACGGATCCCCAGCCGCCCAACCCATTCGGCACCAGGTTCCATGTTTCGCCGTCGACCGAGTCCCACACGGCCAGCGATCCGTCTACCGCCGTCCCGGCGGCGACGAACCCGGAAGCATCGGTGGTGACGGCGGAGACAGATGCTGCGCCGGAGAGCGCAATCGAATGCCAGGTGAGGCCGTCATCGGACCACCAAGCCGTTGGAGTCCGGGCATCGGCTGGGTCGTCGCCGACCACGCCGACCGCAACGATCCGTCCTCGGCTGGCCAGGCCGGACATGTACGAGTTCGCGAACGCCTCAGTCTCGACCTGCGTCCAATTGGCTCCGTCAGTCGAGGTCCAGATTTCGGGATGGTTCGTGTAGCGGCCGCTCGCGGCATCGACCGGGTTCCCGACCATCACGTATCCTGGCCCACCGGCGACGACGTTTCCACTGACCGACGGCGCGGTGCCGCCGGCGAGCGGCCTCCAGATCGCGCCGTCGTCATCCGAGGTCCAGATCACGGCGCGCCGGTCGGCATCGGCACCAATGGGGGAATTCGGCGCCCAGCCGAGCGAGATGAGCTGTCCGTCCCGTTCAGCAACCGCACCGAGGTGCCAGCTCGCCTGGTCCGGACCTGCCGAGATGCGCGCTGACTTCCACGATTCGCCGCCGTTGTCGGAATACCAGGCAGCCTCCGGCCCGTCGCCGGTCCCGGTCGCGATCAGGCGCCCGCCGACCTCCGCGAGGTGCAGCGCGTCGACCGACGCCTTCGTCGTCTGCCAGTCGAGCGTGGCAGTCTGGCGCACGGGTTCGTGTTTTTCCACCCACACGACGTAGCTGAGGCTGTGGCCGCGGTACTCGGCGGTGAGCTCCCAGCAGCCGGGCGTCGGCAACTCGATCCCAACCAGCATCGCCGTGCCGAAATCGGCGGACGCGTTCGTTGGTTGATCGGTTCGAATCGCTTCGGCTCGCCCGTCAAGGCGCCTGCCAGTCACCGTGATGTCGGGCCTCGGCTCGGCGAAGTCCTTACTCCACCAGAACGTCTTCTGCGTGAGCCACCCGTCCGGATTCGGTGCAAGCGGCCACGTACCGCTGGACTCCGGCATGGTCCACAACGCGTCGCTGCCGTACCAGAACCCGTGGTAGTACGCCGGCGGTGCAGCCGGGCCCGTCGGCGGGACAAACAGCGGGTTCGGCCGTCTGGTGACCGGGCAGCCCGCAGCGAGCGCGCCCGATGAGACCGGCGCCACGGCGACATTGGTGGCCAGCTGTTCGCGGGGCAATAGCTGCGCGCCGAACAGGCCGATCAGCATGCCGGCAACGAGCGCCAGGCCCGCCGGCAGCCAGAGCATGAACGGCCGGCGTCGCGAAACACGCAAAGCCGGCGGCAGGGTAAATGGCGCGGCGAGCTCCAGTGCCTCGAGGTCGTCGTGCAGCGACCGGTCATTCATCGTGAAGCTCCTCGCGCAGACGCGCCTTGCCCGACGCGATCCACGAGGCGATGGTGCCCGGCGGCACGTCGAGCATCGCCGCGATCTCGGCCTGGGTGTAGCCGTCGAGCACGTTCAGAAGCAACGCTGCGCGCACGCGAGGCCGCAACGATCCGAGCGCCTCCCACAGAGGCAGGCGATCCGCAACCACCCAGGATGCATCGGTCTCGCGGGAGGAGGCGAAGCGCGACCAGAGGTTCCGGCGACGGAGCGCGTTGAAGGCCAGCCGCAGCGCGATGGTGTGCAGCCAGGCGCGAACGTCTGTGCCATCGAATCGATCCCAGGCCCGATACGCTCGCAGGTACGCCTCTTGAGCCACGTCCTTCGCCTCCTCCCCGTCGTGCAGCACCAGCGTCAGGCGCCGCACTAGCCCCGGATAGTGCCGATCGACGCAGGTCGCGAAATCGCCCGGGTGTGGCGCGGCCTCTCCCTCCGGCATCGGTCTGTCACCGATTACAACCGACAACGCGGCCGGATTCTTGAGTGGATGACCCGTGAGGTGGGCGCCCGCCGAGCAGGTGGTGGTTGATTTGCCACCGAGTGGAGGTAACAACCAAGAAGAGCTGAAATTGCGGCCTAGCTTGTCGACGCATGCCGCCGAGTGACCGAAACCGGCAAGTTGTCGCCGTTTCGACCCGCAAGTTGTTTGTTACCTCCACCGGTTGGCAAAGCGCAGGCTCAGGCGGCGACGCCACGTGAGCCCTCATGAAACCGTGGAGAGGAGGTAGGCCAGGGCAAAGCCGAGGACGGTCGCGAGGCCAGCCGAATCGCCCGCATTCTGGTACGCCTCGGGGACCATGGTGTCGGCCAGCATGGTCAGGATCGCGCCGGCGGCAAAGGCCTGGATAAAGGCGACCGGCGTCCCAGTCATCCCGCCGAGAATGCCAAAACCGAGTGCCGCCGCAATTCCGGAAGCGACCGTCACCGCCAACCACAGACCGATGATCCATCGAGACCGATGCCCCTCGTGCCGCAGGTCGCTGCTGCCT
>JBBQGI010000168.1:0-3781 GCA_038322875.1 Candidatus Limnocylindria bacterium
CCGTTGCGCGGAATGCAGGAGCTGCCGCCGATGAGCTGCGTGTTGAAGCCGCCCGTGAAGGACGGGAACCAGGCCTTGCTGGCGCTGTGGACCAGGCTCCCCAGCGCGGCCATCTGCTGTCCCGACTGCGGGTTCTTCCACGGATCCTGGCTGGACCAGTAGTAGCCGGTCCCGTCCAGGTACGCTGCGTCTCGGCTCCAGCTGGTATACGTCTCGTCGCCGAGCAGCATCACGGACGTGCGCTCGGCGCTGCTCACCGCCTGGATCGTCGCGAGCGCGAAGCGACGGCTGGCCATGAGCATGACCATCGGCTCGCTGCCGTACTTGTTGGCAAAGGCGGCATTGCCGGCGTAGCGGCTGCGGAAGTAATTGAGGTCGTTGATGATGGCCGTCGATGACCGGGAATAGTTGCCGTAGGCGTCGAGCGCAAGCGCCAGCCGGAAGGCGGTCCCGTGGGCGGCGTTGTACGCGTTCACGCGGTTGACCAGCAGATCCAGCCGAGCGTTGTAGCCCGATGACGACGGGGCCTGCGACGCGGCCCCGGTCCCCTGCCAGTTGACCAGGAAGCCCGTGATTCGCGCACCGGCAGCGGCAGCGATATCCGTGTCAAGCGTGGAGGCCTGGTTCTGGTCCGAGAGCCCCTCCCGCGGCACGTCGATGATCGTTGCGCCGGGATACGCGACGGTCGGGTTGCAGCCCGCCGAGTCCATGGAGCCCGGGGCCGGCGCCGGAACGGCGGAATACGGGTAGCTGGACCCGAGCTTGTCGCTCCAGTGCTGCGGCGTCCACCACATGTAGTAGTGCATGTACACCGTTGACGGGCTCGATCCGTAGGCCTTGGGCGCAGGGGTTGCCGCCGGTGGCGGTGGTGGTGGCGGTGCCGTGGCTGGGGTCTTGGTCGGTGGAGCCGTAGCCGCGGCAGCCGGGGTCGGGCTTGGGGAAGCTGCGTTGCGAGCGGGCGCCGCCGACGACCCGCTCGCGGCTGGGGACGCGGTCGAAGTGATGAACCCATCCACCGTAGGGGCTGCCAGGCCGACCGCCGACGAAGGAGATGGGCTGGGTTCCGCGGCGGCTGAAGGAGCGCGCGACGCAGGCCTTGTCAGCAGGACCGCTGCCAGCGCGACCGAGATGATTCCGAGCGCGAGCAATCCCAGCAGCCAGGGACGACCGCGCTGGAAAAAGACCGTCAAGCTGTCAATGACCGATGCATAGGCTCTCGTTCGGGTTGCGTCCTGTTCACCGTAGCCCAGCGGCGGGGCTTGCCAGCGCCGTCTTTACGTACCTCGCGACGTGGGACGATGGGGCCAGGACCGCATCCCTGGGATTACCGGTGCTGATGCGCACCGCTCCACGGTGGCAAAGGCTATGGACCCGGCCCCAGCCCGATCCGACTTGATCGCCACCATCGCGGGCAGGTCGGACTCGTTCGCGGCACGCATCACGATCTTCATCGGGCCGAAGCCTAGCGGGTCGTGACTGCCTCCATGACGGGGTCGACCCCCGCGAAATAGTCCGCGGCGCGCACCGGCACCGGGAGGTCGGGGTCGATCGTCAGGCGTGGGTCGTCAGGGAAGCTCTTCTGCCAATAGCGGGTGCTGATCCCGACCCGCATCGGAACGGCCAAGTTGTGCAGGTCGATGAATCGCACGTCGTCCCAGAAGTTCAGGCCGCCGCCCATCGGCTCGCCTACGAACGTGGCATCGGTGGTCTGCTCGAGCTCGGTCGCCAGGTTCGAGGCGGCCGAGAAGGTGACCCGATCGGCGAGGACGAAGAGGCGGCCGGGATGCGCCTCCGCGTAGTCCTGCAGCCGATGCAGCAATAGCGGGTAGCTGTGATTGTCGCCACCGGGGTTCTGGCGGAGGTCGAGCACGACCCGATCGACATCGGGCTCTGCCGCACGGTCGCGGAGATCGGTGTCAAGGCCACCCAGGTCGTGGACCTCGGAGTAGCGCAGGTAGAAGGTGCGGCTCTCCGGCAGGTAGCGCGACCAGGCGATCTGCGCATAGTCCGAGAGATAGAGGGTGTCCGGGCGGGACGGCAGTCGGAGCGCGGCATCGACCTCGAACTGTGCGACGTAGTCATCGAAGGGGACCGGGTCAACGGTCACCGTGCGCTCGGCTCCATTGGCGTCGACGATGGCCAGCTCAACCCTTCCATCGCCGATCAGCCCCAGACCATGCAGGATGTCGACCCTTACGAAGAAGACCGGGCGGAACTCGAGGACTGTCTGGGGACCATCGCGCGGAACGAGCGGCTCCAGGGCGTCCAACACTTCGGCGATGGGGTGTCCGCCGACGGCGGTGATCCGCGCGCCGGCAAGATCGGCGTCCGGGGCGAGCGCCTGGGTGATGAAGACGCCTTCCTCGAACTCGTAGACCCGGATCGGCAGATACGACCCCTCCGCTCCGTCGGCAGGGACGGCGAACTGGTGTCCATCGCGGCCGGCCCGGCTGAGGAGTGCCACCACGCGACTCAGCTCCACGACCAGCTCGTCGTCGGAGAGCGCGCCGAGGCGACCCTTCAGATCATCGATGGCGCCGACGAAGTCGTCGCGCGCGATCCCGTGCCACGGCTCGGGATGAATTTGTTCGAGCTTCTCCACCAGCAGGTCCAGGTCCGCGATCGCCGCGCTGGGCACCGCCTCTGCCGAGGCGCTCGGCGTGGTGATGGCCGGAGCCGCACACGCGACCAGGCTGACAACAGACACGGCGGCGATCAGGATCGCGACGGGACGTTGCATCGGTTGCCTCTCCTCACTTGCTACCACATGGCAGTACCTGTGCTCAGGGAAGAAGGTTCAACCGACCTCGGCGGTGGCGTCCCGGGTCAGCTCGGCGAGGGCTGCCGCAGCGGCCTCTTCGATCTCGACCATCGCTTGTTTGACATTGGCGGGATCGCCGATGCGCGCCACAAACCGGCTATGCGCCTCCTCGAAGGCCAGGCTTGCCCGGCGATGCGCGACCCGCCCGCTCTGCGAAAGCGTGAGCATCCGGGATCGGCCGTCGAGCGGGTTGCGTGTCTCGTTGAGGTGCCGGCGCTCCCGCATGGCGCGGATGTAGTGCGACACCGTGGTGGGCGGCATTCCGACGATGCGCCCCAGCTCGGTGGGTGTCAGGGGCTCGAACTCGAAGAGCGCGGAGTACACGGCGTAGTCATCGGCTCGCAGGCCGGAGCCCTCCATCGCCGCCGCCAGGAGGGACCTCACCTGCTGCGAGGCGGCGAAGAGGTCGAAGAGGATCGACGAACGGTCGCGGCGGGGCGCCATGGACCGATGATACGGCGCGGCATTGCAGGCATTGACACTGGTTGCCAGACCGGTACAATGCGTGGCATGGTACTTGGCGAGGCACGGAAGCCGTTCACGGAGCTCCGACGCGGGGTCGCTGAATACTGCGTCCTGGCCGTGCTGCGAGAGGCCGAGTCGTATGCGTTCGACATTGTTCGCGTGCTGGCGCAGGCGGGCGGCCTGGTCACCAGCGAGGGGACGATCTACTCGCTCCTGGCGAGGCTCCGCCGGGACAACTTGGTGACGACCTCATGGCGCGAGTCGGACGCGGGACCACCGCGTCGCTATTACCTGATCACGCGGGCAGGCCTCGCAGCGCTCGAAGGGTTCGTCGCGGACTGGACCAGCTTCCGCAACGCGGTCGACGCGGTGCTGATTGGATTCAACAAGGGAGAGGCTTGAGGTGGATGCTGAAGCTCTCGTTATCGATTATCTCGGCCGGCTGGAGGTCGCGGCCGGGTCGCTCCCTCCGAGTCGACGGGCGGAGCTCACCGG
>JBBQGI010000169.1:0-3771 GCA_038322875.1 Candidatus Limnocylindria bacterium
GGGTGGAGAACCAGCTCGGCTTCAAGCACGTCAAATGGATCAGCGAGATCGAGTTCGTCCACCACTTCTCAGAGCGCTTCGCGGGCTACGGCGGCTACCAGGAAGACCACGAGTTCTTCGGCTACCGCGACCAGATCTGACGCCGTCGGCACCGACCGCACCAGATGCCCGACCGGTACTCAGCTCCGAGAGGCAGAGGCGACTGACGCGTTGGCCAGTGCCGCGGCATCCAGGCGCCCGTCGATGAGCGCGTGGGCGATGTCGCTCAGGCGGCGATTTTGCTCGCGCGCGTGGGCGCGCAGCATGGCGAACGCGGCGTCCACGTCGATCTGCGCGCGCTCGGCCAATATGCCCTTGGCCTGCTCGATCACGACTCGGCTGGTCAGCGCGCCCTGCAGCTGCTCCGCCACGCTGCGCGCCTCCCGCAGGGAGCGCTCCTGGAGCAGCGCGATCGCGGCGATGTCGGCCATCCCCTGCCCGAGCGGCATGTCCTCGGAGGCCAACCGCCCCGGCGTGGCGCGAAACAGGTTCAGCGTCCCGACGGTCTCGCCGCGCACACGCATCGGGACCGCCTGCACCGAGCGGAATCCCTTGCCCACGGCGGCCAGTGAGAAGACCGGCCAGCGCCCTGTGTCTGCCTCGAGGTCATCGCTGAACACCGGTTCGCCCTGGCGATAGCACTCGAAGCAGGGCCCCTCCTGGTTTTGGAGCTGCAGCAGCTCGAGCGCCTCGGAGCGCTCGCTCGAGGAGGCCATCACCTGCAGCGCGCCCGAGGCATCCGCGAGCAGCAGCCCGCTTTCCGCACAGTCCAGCAGCTCCACGCAACGCTCCGACAGGCCGTGCAGGAACTCGACGACATCGAAGTCCTCGACCATGGTGTTGGCCAGCTCGACGAAGATCTCCACGATCCGCTGTTCTCGTTTCACGCGTTCACCTCTCGACCTCCCAGCCTAGCCAGCGAGACGGTGACGCACGAGCGTCATGCCGGGTTCTCCAGACGCAGGCGGCGGGCCACCACGTCGCCGCTCACGGCCCGCAGAGAGCGATCCTCCCCGAAGGCGTGGGCGCGCAGACGCACGAACGCCTCGTCCAGCCCGATCTCAAGCTGGGCGGAGGCCATGCCCGTGGCCTGATGGATCTCAGCCCAGTGCGGCGGCTCCCTTGCCAGCAGTTCGTGCAGGGTGTCCACCGGCGCCCCGGCCTGCAGGCCGAGGATCGTCTGGGTGGCCACGTCGGCAAGCACCAGCCCGTAGGCCAGCTCGTCGGGGTTCAAAACGCCGAGACGGTCGCGATACAGCGCCAGCACCCCGATCCGGATCGCGCCCAGGTGCAGCGGAAACGCGAACACCGCCAGTACGCCGGACTGCACACCGGCCTGCGCGAACGCCGGCCAGCGCACCTGCGCCGGATCGGCCAGATCGGGCTCCAACACCGGCTGTCCACCTGCCCAGGCATCCACGCACGGACCCTCCCCCAGAGTGAGCTGGAGCTCCTGCACGGCCGCGATCCCCGGCTCGGACACCCCCGCGGTGCCACGTAGCTCACCGTCCACCATCAGCGAGAGCCCCGCTCCCCTCAACGACAGCAGCGACGTTGCGGCCCCACAGATCCGGTCGATCGCCGACCCCGAGCCGTCCCCGGCGGAGTCGGCCATCGCCGCCAGCACCACGCTCATGCGATCGGTCACCACCCCCACCACCCTAGGCCGATGGAAGGGCGCCAGAATTGACGTGCCCTCTTCATCGCAGGTTTTGTGTAAGAAGGCTCTCGGCTACGCTGGGATTGCAAGGATTCGCTCGCGTCGCTCCAGACCCTGGTGACGTTCATCTAGAGTCGTAACCAACCGTCTGGAGCAAAATGCGCGTCGACCATCAGAGCCCGTTTCCCGACACGGCCGCAGCGACAAACGGTTTCGCGGACACCTTCGACCCAATCGAGCGCTTGGCGGCCGTCCAAGCCGAGGTTGCCAGGCTCGCCGAGGAGGTCGGGCGCCTTGAGTGCCGTCACCGCGGCGACGTGGGGTCACTGGAGGGCATGACCGAAGCGCTTTCCGCGCTGCGCCGCGGTTATGTGGTGATGAGAGCCGAAAACGCCGAGCTGCGCAGCGCCCTGGACCACACCGAGCGGGGCGGGCGCCGCCAGGCCGCTCGCCCCGCCGACGCCCAGCGCCCGGCAGCCGCCGATGCCTGGACCTGACCAGCCGCCGCGGCCGCCTTGCGGCGGCGCGGCGGCCGGCCGGTCTTTGGACGCCGAGTCGCGGGCATGGTGGGACCGCCTCCACGCGGCAGAGCCGATCCGTCGCGGCGCGATCACCGAGCTGCACGAGCGCCTGCGGGGCGAGGCGCGCTTTCACATCCATCGGCGCGCCGCAGGGTTGGCAGGGTTTCCCCGCAGCGATGTCGACGATCTCGCGGTGCAGGCGGCCGACGACGCGCTGATGGTGCTGCTGCGCAAGCTCGACGACTATCGCGGCGACAGCCAGTTCTGGACCTGGGCGCGAAGGTTCGCCCAGCTCGAGGCGCCGGTCAGCATCCGCCGCCGGCTGGGACACGACCCGCTTGGAATTGGCGATCCCGAGCGTGCGCTGGCCGCCGTTCCCGATCCGGCGTGCTCGTGCCAGGAGCGCGCCGAGGTGCGAGAGCTGCTGCGCACCGTCGGCGCCCTGATCGCCGGCCAGCTGACCGAGCGCCAGCGAACCGTCGTCGTCGCGGTCGCGATCAATGGCCGGTCAACAGCGGCGCTAGCGTCTGAGCTCGACACCACGCCCGGCGCGATCTACAAGACCCTGCACGACGCACGCACCAAGCTCAAGGCATCGCTCGGCTCAGACGAAGCGACAATCGCTGAATGAGCACTGCTCCGGATTTCTGCATGCGGAGCCTGTCTGAACGAGTCGTTCACGTCGGCCGGCGCCTCGAACGCCTCGGAGGCCGAGTAGGAGGTCGACAAGGGAACGATGGCAGCGGCCAGCAGCGCCGCGCCAAGCCGAGACCGAACAGCGTGGCCGCTCGCCGTGGCACCCAGTCCGGGTGGGCGAGCAGCCCCGAGGCGCGGGGAATCGCCTCAGCAGCGGCACCGCCCTGGGCGAGGTGTCCAGCAGCCGCCGCCGGCTGGAGCTCCAGCGCTCTCTAGCGGGCCTTCACGACGGTGAGCAGCACCGCAGCAGCCTCCAGCGCCTCGAGCGCGTGCCGAGAGTCAGGCACAGCCAGCAGGTCTCCGGGCGAGCCGTCCCAGGATGTGTCGCGGGCACTGAGCCGAACGCGCCCATGCAGGACGTGGATGGTCGCCTCCCCCGGATTCTCGTGTTCGGCGAGCATCTGGCCCGAAGCCAGGGCGATCAGAGTTTGGCGCAACATATGGTCATGGCCGCCGTACACCATGTGGGAGCTGCGACCGCTCGACGCATTCTCCGCCAAGTCGAGTTGCTGGCGTGCCAGGGCGGTCAACGATAACGCGTCCACGCTAGCGATCAGCCGCTCGGGGTTCAGCCCGGGACGAGCTCACCATTGGCTGCGGTGTGCCGGCCGCTTTCTTCTCGCGGCTCAAAAAGGAGCCGACCTCTTCGATGGTGCTCATCAGCGGTGCGGGGAACATGATCGTCGAGTTCTTGTCGACTCCGATCTCGACCATGGTCTGGAGGTTGCGCAGCTGCAGCGCCAGTGGGTGCTCCATCATGATGTCCGAGGCGCGTCCCAGCTCCCCGGCGGCGAGCGCCTCGCCTTCTGCGGCGATGATCTTCGCGCGCTTCTCGCGCTCCGCCTCGGCCTGGCG
>JBBQGI010000170.1:0-3757 GCA_038322875.1 Candidatus Limnocylindria bacterium
GTCGCGGCTCGCGTTGCCGGTCGACGCCGTCGGCGCAGCGTTGGTCGCCGCGGATGCAGCACTGCCGGAGGCCTTCGCCGCGGATCCTCGCCCACCCGACGTTCGACCGCCCCAGCCGAAGATGATCAGGTCCGATTCCTGCTCGGCGGCGGCCTCCACGATGCCTTCGGCGGCGTGCCGTCCGATGCGCACCAACGGATGGATGGCGACGCCGTCCGGGGCGTAGTCGAGCACCTTCTGGAGCAGGCGACGGGCATGTCGCGCGCGGGTCGCACCCTCGGATAGCGGCATCCCCTCCGGGACTTCCACGATCCCGAGCGCGGCGATCTCCCCGTTCTTGGGCGCGAGCATCGCGGCCCCCAGACGGATGAGCTCCTCGGCGGTCATCGGGTTCGCAACGGGGATGAGGATGCGCGCCGGGAGCGGCGTCTTCGCGGGAGTCACGAGGCGGTCACGACGGGCGTCTCCGCGTTCCAGCGCTCGATGAGATATGGCTTGAGCAGCTCGAATTCGCGGGCCTGGCGCTCCACCCGCTCCTCGGCCGCGTCCGTGGGGATGTTCCGGTTCTCGATCACGAAGCTCCCGACCCGTCCGAAATAGATCGGCACGAGCGAGGCCACGAGAGTCTCCAACCCGGGTCCCGTGGCACCGGGCGCCGACGCGGCGCGCGCGGCCACGACCAGGTCGTACATGACGCGGGCCCACAGGTCGTCGGGAAAGTGGAATGCGCTAACCGCCTCGGCCATCTCGGCCGTGGTGGCCGTGGTGGACGCCACGTCCCCGCCCAGCCCGAGCTTGGTGCCGGCCGCATCGGCGAGTGCCCCGGCCTCGACCGCCAGCTCCAGCACGCTCTCCACCGTGGCCGGTGCCAGCATGTGCCGCCACGTGTCGGTGAGGGTCAGCGATCCGGCATGGAATTCCGAGAGGAGACGCAGCGTGTTGACTTCCAGCGGCGGCGGTTCGATGACGCGCTCGAACCCGTACGCAGGTACGTCGTGGCTGCCCTTGATCGGCAGCCAGTGGTCGGAATAACGACCCGCAAGTCGCAGGATCGTCCCCACGACTTGGCGGAACATCGGTCCGAGGTCGGATCCGGGGTCCTTCGGGTCGTGGATCTTGGCGCCGAGGCGCGTCTGGCAGACGGCGAAGCCCTCGTTCAGCGCGGAGTGGGTCATCCAGACGTCGATCCCAAAGCGCGCGGTCAGGTCGTCGAAGGTGTCGAGCTCCAGGTAGCGTTGCACCAGGTCGCCGCTGATCGCGAACTCCCCGCCGATCGGCTGTCGGATGCGCGCCCCGTAGAGCGCCCTGGTGAGCGGGTAGGCGATGGCGTTGGTGATGGTGCCGTCGTACTTGTAGCGGCTGTAGAGCGGCGCCACGAAGTCGTAGCCGCCCTTCAGGATCGGCCCCGCGAGCAGCTCGATCCACTCCGGCGCAATGCTGCGCAGGTCCGAGTCGACCATCACCATCGCTTTCACCCCGAGCTCGCGCGCCACCTCGAAGAGGGCGCGCACCGCGGTCCCTTTCCCGCTGAGCCCCTGATAGGTGAAGGAGATTCGCTGCAGCTTGTGGCGCGGGCTGACCAGGATGATCTTCTCGATGTACGCGGGGCTCTCGGTGCTGATCGCGACCCGCGGCGTGTCATCGGGCGAGCCGCCGTCGGAGTTGACGAGGATCGGCTTGAGGTCAGAGAAGTACTGCACCATGCCGGCCGTGGCGGCACGCACCACGAAGCCGATCGTCTCGGCATTGCCGAAGCTGGGGATGCCGACCATCAGATCGGCCTGGCCAACGCGTCGGACCTGGGCCAGCCCGGCCGCGCCGAGCGCCGCCGGTGGCAACGCAGCTCGCTTGGTCGTCAGCGCCGAGACCTCCTGGGGCCTCGAAGCCTAGCACGGGAGGACTGCCCCGGCGGCCCGCCGCTCCGGCCTCAATCCTCGATGCGGCGCAGCTTCTTGGGGCGCTGGCCCACCAGGCGGCCCGCGAGCGACGGGTACTTCTCCGGCGCCGCGGAGACGATCAACCAATCGTCGACCTGCTCGCCGGCGCGGTACCGGGAGTTCACGTGCTTGGCCACGTAGTGCGTGAATCCATTGCCGCGCCACGCGTGCAGCCACGGCCGCAGGGGCGCCTTCACCGCGGGTGAGATTCGGACGCGGATGTTCTCGGCCAGCACCGAGGTGAGCAGTCGACGCCGCTCCTGGAACGGCACCTCGGCCAGCGACTCGCCCTCGAGCTCCACGAGATCGACCGCCACGAAGGCGCGTCGCTTCTCCATGGTGATCGGGTCGGGCGCCTCGTCGACGAGGCCCTCTTCGGCAAGCGTCTCTGCCCATTTCTTGGCGCCGTTCGCGTCGCCCACGAATGGCTGGCCGGTCCAGATCCCATCCAGCACCGCCGCGTCGGCATCGATCGCCGCCACCAGCTCCTCGGCAGCCTCCGCCAGCTCGGGCGTGGCCGGTTGGCCCTCCTCATCGGTCAGGGTCACCCGGCCGTCGTGCAGCCTCGCGATCAGGCGATCGCCGGACCAGTACGGCTCGAAGAGCCACTCCACGCTGGTGATGATCACCTCGGCGAGGGTCGCCTGCTGGGGAAGGAGCGGCTCGGGTGTCGACATCGGCGCCAAGGGTACCGCGGCGGGCCGGCTGAGGTTCACCTCAGGCTCGGTTGTAGAGTTTGAGCTCGCCCTCTTCGACCTCGACGCCGACCTCCTTGCGAATCTGCTCCCAGGCGTCCAGGTCCCACTCGCCGACGAGGGTGATGGCGGTCCCCTCGCGGCCCGCGCGCGCCGTGCGCCCGACGCGGTGCACGTAGGTGTCGGCGTCCTCGGGGATGTCGTAATTCAGGACGAACGGCAGGTCGGTGATGTCGAGCCCGCGCGACGCCACGTTGGTCGCGATCAGAAACTGGATCTTGCCCGTGCGGAAGTCGGCCAGGGTGCTGTCGCGCTCTCGCTGCGACAGGCCTCCATGCATCGCCGCCACGTTGCGGCCGCGGCGCGACAGGATGGCGGTCAGCCGATCGACGCCGATCTGGGTGTGGCGAAAGACCAGGAGCCGATCGAATCCGAACTGATCGGTCAGCTCGGTCAGGGCGGCCACCTTGTCCTGTTCGGCCACGAAGAAGACCAGCTGGCGTACCGTTTCGACGGTGCGCATCTCAGGCCGCACGATGATGTGCTCGGCCTGCTTGTCCATGAAGCGATCGCAGATGCGCAGGATGGCGTACGGCATGGTCGCCGAGAAGAGCGCCGTCTGGCGTTGGCGCGGGCAGCGCGACAGGATCGTCTCAACATCCACGATGAAGCCCATGTCGAGCATCCGGTCGGCCTCGTCGAGGATGACGGTGTGGACCCGATCGAGGCGTAGCTCGCCGCGACGAATGAGATCCAGCACGCGCCCCGGGGTCCCGACCACGACCTGGGCTCCCCGCTTCAGTGCGGTGACCTGGCGATCCATGCTTGAGCCGCCGTAGATGGCGACGGCCGCGACATTGCGGAAGACGCCGAGCCGGCGGATCTCCTCGGTCACCTGGACACATAGCTCGCGGGTCGGGGTCAGCACCAGGGCCTGCACGAAGCGGCCCGATGGATCGACCTTCTCGACGATCGGAATCCCGAAGGCGGCGGTCTTGCCGGTTCCGGTCTGGGCCTGGCCGATCAGGTCCCTCCCCGCCCGCAGCGGACCGATGGCGCGGGCCTGGACCTCGGTCGGGGCGGTGAACCCCATCTTCTCGACGGCCCGCGCAATGGTGACCGGCA
>JBBQGI010000171.1:0-3642 GCA_038322875.1 Candidatus Limnocylindria bacterium
GGGCCCAGACCCCGCGCCGGTAGCGTTTCGCCAGCGCCCGGGCCTCGAGCACCGGCTGCGACTGGCTCACCTGACCAGACCGATGAGCATGGAGAGCAGTCCCACCAGGACCGCCAGGCCGACAAACGGGAGCGCGACGAGAGTTGAGCGCAGGATGCTCATGAGTGCCTCCTTTCTGCCTGCAGCGTGACGGTGTCGCGCTCGGCGGCCAATCGGTCACTTCCCTGCAGGTGATTGCTGGATATCCCGTAACCACCCGTTGTGCCGGCTCTGCTACCTTGCGGTCATGTTGCCCCTGCGCGGCGCGAGCGTGGCGCTGTTCCTTGTTGCCGCTGCCGGGATCGCGGGCGTCGGCGCCTGGGCGTCCGGCTCGGTCGATCTCGGGCTGCAGCTGACCTCGGACAGGTCCGAGGTGCGGGTGGCCGACGTGACGCCCGATGGCATCGCCGCGCGCGACGGCGTCTTCCCGGGCGCCCTCGTCCTCGACGTGGAAACTCGGGACGGAGGCTTGGTTCCGCGCGGCCGACCGCGGACGTTCGATGGTGGTGGCACGATCAGTCCGCCGATCGAGGCGCTCCCCCAGTCGGAGATTGCCGTTCTGACGCTCGGCTACGGCGATCCCGGCGGCCAGACGGTCGACGGCGCAAGCCATCTCGTCCGCGACGACTGGGAGCGCCGTCTCTCGACCACGATCTGGATCGTGGCCATCGGACTCGGGCTGGGCGCAGCAGTGTGGTGGGCGCTCCGCCGGCGAATCGCCGGGCCCCTCGCACGCCACGAAGCCGTCGCCTTCGGAGCGGTCGTAGCGGCGCCGCACCTGGTCATTCCCGCGATCTTCGCCGGCAGCTCCGTCGGCATCGCCGCAGGCTACCTGGTGCCGACCGCCGGCGCTCTGCTGATCGGGTGCATCCTCGCCCGGCGGCACCTGGATCGTGCGTGGCGGCAGACCGGCATTAGTGCGGCCGTGGTGCTGGCCAGCCTTGCCGTGCTGCTGGTGGTGCGTCGCCTGACCTCGCAGTCGCTGCCGAACGGCGATCAATTCCAGCTGTACGCCATGATCGCCGCCATTTCGCTGGCGCCTGCCGCCATCGCGGCGCTCGCACACTCCACCGCGCGGGAGCGCACCGGAATCCTGTCGTTGGGACTGCTGCCGATCGCCGCGACGACAGCTATCACGCGCGACCTGACGTCGGCGTCGCTGGTCGCCGCACTGCTCGGATGGCAGCTGCTGCCAGTCGAGCGGATCACGGCCGTGATCAGCGCCGGTATCCGCCGTATCACGATTCCCGCTGCTGCCGCGGCTCCGGCCGTGGCCGATCCGATCGGTCGTGACCGCCGCGATATCGCCGCCTACATCGTGGCGGGGCTCACCGCTGCGGTAGGTTTGACACAGATCGACACCTGGGCGGTGATCATCGGCCTCTGGCTCGGTGCGGCGGTCGGCTTCGCGATTCGGCGAGGCTTCCTCGGCAGCGCCTGGACCGATGCCGCCGTTCCGCTCGGGGTGGCGGCCGCCGTCCCGATCATGTTGCTGCCGCTGCAGGCATTCCAGACAGAATTTGCAATCGGTCCGGCTGCGATCGCGGTGATGGCGTTCATACCGGCGCTGGCCGCGCTGCCGGTCGCGCATCTGCTGGCCGCTCGTATCGGCGACCCGACCTGGCGACGACGCTCGTTCATCGCGTCCTGCGGGCTGGTGACAATGATCGCCGTACTGGGCGCGACGAGGACGGTGCAGGGCCTGGCGCTCGCGGGGTTCGTTGCCGTCATCCCGGGGGCCATCGCCGCCCTCGCCGATCGCCCCGATGGACCGCGCGGCATGCCTGAGCGGCTTGAAACACTGGCGGTGGCACTCACTCCGGGCGTGGCCATGACGGTGCTCACCTACTCCGTACCGAATCCCTTCGTGCTGATCGCCTGGCTCGTCGCGCTCGTCGTCTGGCGCCGATTCACGCTGGCGCCACTCCTCGGCCTGGCGGCGCGCACGCAGCAGCAGCGCGACCTGGCCGTTGTCGCGGTGGAGACCGAACGCGCCCGACTCGCCGCCGACCTGCACGACGACGCGCTGCAGGAGCTGAGCGCGCTCGTGCGGCGCCTTGACGCCGCCGGCGATCCGGAGGGGGCGGAGCTGGCCCGTGGCGTCGCCGAGCGGTTGCGCGCCATTTGCTCGGATCTGCGCCTCCCGCTGCTGGACGACCTGGGCGCCGGACCGGCGCTCGAATGGCTGGTGGCGCGCATCAGGCCGCTGGCCGACGGGGACGTGCACCTCGAGCGGACCGATCCCACGCGTCCACCCTCCGGCGTGGAGCTCGCGGTGTTCCGCGTGGCGCAGGAGGCATTGGCCAACGCGGTCAAGCACGGCAAGGCCCCGATCACCGTCCGCTATCACGTCGATCCTGCGGGGCGCGTGTCGCTGTCGGTCGACGACGCCGGTCCGGGAATCGATGCCCAGGCGGCGGATTCCGCCCTCTCCGCCGGTCACATGGGCGTGGCCAACATGCAGCAACGGGCCGAGCAGATCGGTGGCTTGCTCGACATCCGTCGCTGGCCGACCGGCGGCACCCATGTCGCCCTCGACTGGCGACCACAGTGATCCGCGTCGCGATCGTAGACGACCATCCGGTCGTTCGCGCCGGCACGGCGGCGATCATCGAGTCAGCCGAGGACATGTCTCTCGCCGGCACGGCCGCAGACCTCGACGAGGCCGCGCCGCTCTTCGACGCTGCGAAGGTCGACGTCCTGCTGCTCGACCTGCGCCTGGGAACCGACTTTGGGCTCCGCGCGCTCGAAAAGGGCGACAGCGGCCTGCCGGCGATCGTGGTCGTCACTTCGTACGACTACCCGCAGTACGTCGATGCGGCACTTCGGCTGGGTGCCACGGGCTATGTTCTGAAGACCGCGCCGATCGCCGAGCTGCTCGACGCGGTGCGACGCGCGGCCGCCGGCAAACTCGCCTTCGGCATTCGCCCCGGCGCAAGCGGGCCACCGCTCACCGAGCGCGAGCGGCAGGTCGTGCGCCTGGTCAGCGATGGCCTATCAAACGACGAGGTCGCCACGCGCCTCGCGATCTCGCCCAAGACGGTGGAATCGCACCTGCGGCGACTGTTCGAGCGCCATGGCCTCGCATCGCGCACCGAGCTCGCCACCAGGGCGCTGCGCGACGGCTGGCTGGACCTGCCAACCGGTTGACAATTGACCGTGGCGCCGAGTTTTCTGTCAAATGCTCGGCTTGTGAGCGCTAAGGCAGATCGCAGGGCCTGTGATGCAACCGAACCGACCGCCAATGCCCTGAAATACATAGAATATCGGCTTGATACGCCCCGCAAGCCGTCGACTCACTGTCTAACCGCTCACCAGACGCACATTTGACGAGAATGTTCGCCTCGCTGGACGGCCGGAGAATGGCAGTCAGCGATCCCGCATCGGTATACTCGGACGAACATGGCCGACGATTCGATCATCACCAAGGTCCAGCTGCAGACCCCGCAGATCGAGAGCGATCGCGGACTGCTGCGCGACGATGACCTGCTCAACGAGGAGCACCTGCGGCGCATGGACCAGGTGCTGCTGCGTCGCAACCTCGACCATGCGCGCATCACCAGTCGCAAGCTGTCGCTCGAGCTGCAGCAGTACGTCCATCTC
>JBBQGI010000172.1:0-3623 GCA_038322875.1 Candidatus Limnocylindria bacterium
CATCGTGGCGATCCCGGTCTACGCCCGCGTCATGCGCGCCTCGGTGCTCTCGATCAAGGAGCGTGACTACGTCGTGGCGTCGCGCGCCCTGGGCGAGTCGTCGCGCGGGATCCTGATGCGCCGCATCCTGCCCAACGCCCTGACGCCGCTGATCGTGGTCGGCACGCTCGGCATCGCCGGCGCGATCCTGGACGTCGCTGCTCTCTCCTTCCTGGGGCTCGGCGCCCAGCCGCCACTGGCCGAGTGGGGCTCGATGATCGGCCTCGACCGAAATCAGCTGTTCAGCGCCCCGCACCTGATCATCGCCCCGGGGATCGCCCTCTCCCTCTCCGTGCTCGGCTTCAACCTGCTCGGCGACGGCCTGCGCGATGCGCTCGATCCGAGGCTGAACCGATGACCATCGCCGAGCTGCATGAGCCGCGCCGCAGGGTCGGTGCCGCCGGGGACCGGCTGCTCGACGTGCGCAACCTGCACACCTCCTTCCGGACCAGCGACGGGATCGTGCGGGCCGTGGACGGGGTCGACTTCCACGTGGATCGCGGCGAGATCCTGGGCCTGGTCGGCGAATCGGGCTGTGGCAAGAGCGTCACCAGCCTGTCGCTGATGGGCCTCGTCGCCAAGCCCGGCAAGATCGAGGCCGGCGAGGTGATCTTCGACGGGCGGGATCTCCTCACGCTCCCGTCGAAGGAGCTGCGCGAGCTGCGCGGGGATCGGATCAGCATGATCTTCCAGCAGCCGACCAGTTCACTGAACCCGGTCTACAACATCGGCTGGCAGATCGGGGAGGTGCTGGAGCTGCATCGCAACCTGAAGCGAGGTCCGGCGCGAGAGCGTGCCGGTGAGCTGCTGCGCATGGTCGGCATCCCGGATCCGATCAGCCGCCTGGCCGCCTTCCCCCACTCCCTGTCCGGTGGCATGGCGCAGCGCGTGATGATCGCCATGGCGCTCGCCTGCGAGCCGGAGCTGCTGATCGCCGACGAGCCGACCACGGCGCTCGACGTCACCATCCAGGCCCAGATCCTCGACCTGATGCGCGACCTGCAGCGCGAGACGGGCACGGCGATCATCCTGATCACCCACGACCTGGGCGTGGTGGCCGAGATGTGCGATCGGGTGGCGGTCATGTACGCCGGCGAGATCGTTGAGCAGACCGACGTCCGGTCCCTCTTCGCCGACCCGAAGCATCCGTACACCCAGGGGCTGATCGGCTCGGTGCCGACCCTCGGCCAGGTGCAGCCTGAGCTGACCACCATCCCCGGTGCCGTTCCCAACCTGATCGACCTGCCGCCGGCCTGCCGCTTCGCGCCGCGCTGCCGCGCCAGGATCGAGAAGTCGGTTCCCTACTGCGAGGAGATCCACCCCGAGCTGCGGCTCGTCGAGGAGGGCCAGGTTGGCCACGATGTCCGCTGCTGGATCTACCACCGTCCTGAGGGACGCGCATGACCGCCGGCTTCCCTACCGAGCACCCCCTCGTCCAGGTCGAGCACCTGGCCGAGTACTTCCCGATCACCGGCGGCATCTTCCAGCGGAAGGTCGGCGAGGTGAAGGCGGTCGACGACGTCAGCTTCACGATCCAGCGCGGGGAAACGCTCGGCCTGGTCGGCGAGTCGGGCTGCGGCAAGACGACCGTCGGGCGCCTCCTGTTGCGCCTGATCGAGCCGACCGCGGGGAACATCCTGTTCGGCGGGGCGGAAGGGGTCGACATCACGAAGCTGAGCGGGCACGACCTGAAGCCGTTCCGGCGGCGGATGCAGATCATCTTCCAGGACCCGTACGCCTCGCTCGACCCACGCTCGCCGATCGGGACCGCGATCGGTGAGGGCCTCCGCATCCACGGTCTGGGGACGCCGGCGGAGCGCGCCGACAAGGTGGCCCGCATGATGGAGCTGGTCGGCCTGCAGCCGTACCACGCCCGCCGCTACCCGCACGAATTCAGCGGCGGCCAGCGGCAACGCATCGGCATCGCGCGCGCCCTGGTGCTCGAGCCGGACCTGCTGGTCTGCGACGAGCCCGTCAGCGCCCTGGACGTGAGCATCCAGGCCCAGGTCCTCAACCTGCTCCGCAACCTGCAGCGCGAGCTGGGGCTGACCTACCTCTTCGTGGCGCACAACATGGGCGTCGTCGAGCACATCAGCGACCGCGTGGCGGTGATGTACCTCGGCGCCCTGACCGAGGTCGCCGGATCGGGCGAGATCTACCGCAACCCGCTGCACCCGTACACGATTGCCCTCCTCTCCGCCGTGCCCACCACTGATCCCACGGCCCGCGCCCGCCGGCGGAGGATCATCCTGGTCGGCGATGTCCCGTCGCCGGTCAATCCGCCGTCGGGCTGCCGCTTCCACACCCGCTGCTGGCTGCGGCAGCAGCTCGGCAATCCGGAGCGCTGCGCGACCGAGCGGCCCGAGCTGCGCGTCCTGGGCACCGAGCACGGGGTCGCCTGCCACTTCGCCGAGGAGCTGACCGAGCCGGTGCGCCGCGAGAAGCTGATCGCCACCGCTGCGGCGGCAACCTCGGGCCGCACCACGCCCGACGAGGAGCTGGTGGTGGAGCCGCTCGCCCCACCCACCGCCGCCGAGGTGCCCGACAGTCGGCTAGCCTGAGCGCCATGGAATATCGGATCGCGCTGGCACAGATGGCGCCGCGCCTGGGCGAGCTGGACGCCAACCTGGACCTTGCCCGCAGCTGGCTGCAACGGGCAACCGCCGATGGGGCGCAGCTCACCACCTTCCCCGAGCTGGCGCTCACCGGCTACCTGCTCGGCGACCTGGTGCCCGAGGTCGCCATGCGCGCCGACGACACACGCCTCGCCGACCTCAGCCGCAGCGCGCCGGGGATGCTGGTCGCCATCGGCTTCGTCGAAGAGACCGATCAGCATCGCTTCTGCAACAGCGCCGCGCTGCTGCGCGATGGCGAGCTGGTGGGGCTGCACCGCAAGGTCTACCTGCCGACCTATGGCATGTTCGACGAGGGGCGCTTCACGCGGGCGGGGGATCGGATCCGGACGCAGGCGGTCGGGGAGCCGCTCGGTCGCATCGGTCTCAGCATCTGCGAGCACTTCTGGCATGCCAGCCTGCCGATGCTGCAGGCGCTCGACGGGGCCAGCCTGCTCGTCAACCTGGCGGCCGGTCCGGCACGCGCTCCCGGCAGCGTGGCGGGGCTGGCGGCGATCGCGGGCTGGCACAAGATGCAGGACACCTACGCCCTGCTCGGCACGGTGGCGGTCGCCTTCTGCAATCGGGTCGGCAACGAGGAGGGGCTCACCTTCTGGGGCGGGTCGCGCCTGCTCGGCGCCGATGGCTCGACCATCGCCGAGGGGCCGCTCTACGAGGAGGCGCTGGTGGTCGGCACGCTGGAGATCGACGACCTGCGCATGCAGCGCTACAGCCTGCCGCTGCTGGCCGACGAGCGCCTCGAGCTCGTCCGGCGGGAGCTCGACCGCATCATGGCCGAGCGCGCGGCGCTGCCGCCACCCGCCGACGAGAACGCGACGTGACCGCCCCGCTGCCGGAGCTCGACGCGGGGCAGGCGATCGGCGTGATCACCGGCTTCATTCGCTCCCAGCTCGAGCAGACCGGCTTCGAGCGGCTGGTGGTCGGCCTGTCGGGCGGGGTCGATTCGGCGAC
>JBBQGI010000173.1:0-3619 GCA_038322875.1 Candidatus Limnocylindria bacterium
AACCACTGCCCTGACCGGGCCCCGCACATGCGGGAGGGCCCCGTCAGGAGCTTTCATGTCCTTCTCCACGCTCGGGCTTGCGCCCGCTCTGCTCCGCGCCGTCTCAGCGCAGGGCTACACCGAACCAACCCCCGTCCAGCGCGAGGCGATCCCTTACGTGCTGGCCGGCCGCGACCTGCTGGCCGGCGCACAGACCGGCACCGGCAAGACCGCCGCCTTCGTGCTGCCGATGCTGCAACTCCTCTCCGAGTCGCAGCCGCCTCATGGCTCGCGCCCGCGCATCCGCGCGCTCATCGTGGTCCCCACCCGCGAGCTGGCGATCCAGGTCGAAGAGAGCGTCCGGGTTTACGGCTCGAACAGCCGCCGCTCGACCACCATCTATGGCGGGGTCGGGTTCCCCGGCCAGCTGAACGCGCTGCGGCGCGGCCCGGAGATCGTGGTCGCCACTCCGGGGCGCCTGCTCGACCACGCCCGCCAGCGCACGATCGACCTCGGTGCGGTCGAGATCCTGGTCCTCGATGAGGCCGATCGGATGCTTGACATGGGCTTCATCCGCGACATTCGCGCGATCCTGGCGCTTCTCCCGGCGCGCCGCCAGAACCTGCTCTTCAGCGCCACCTTCTCGAACGAGATCCGGCAGCTGGCCGAGGGCCTGCTCGACCGTCCTGCATCGGTCCAGGTCACCCCGCGCAACACGCCGACCGACCTCGTGCGCCAGGTGATCCATCCCGTCGACCGCGGCCGCAAGCGTGAGCTGCTGTCGCACCTGGTGCGCACCCACGCGGTCGATCAGGCCCTGGTCTTCACCCGTACCAAGCACGGTGCGGATCGGCTGGCACAGCAGCTGGAGCAGGACGGCATCGCCACGGCCGCGATCCACGGCAACAAGTCGCAGCCGCAGCGGGTGCGAGCGCTGAAGGACTTCAAGGAGGGTCGCGTGACCCTCCTGATCGCCACCGAGGTTGCGGCGCGCGGCCTGGATATCGAGCAGCTGCCGCACGTCGTCAACTACGAGCTGCCGATGGTGCCGTCGGACTACCTGCATCGCATCGGCCGCACCGGTCGCGCAGGGATCGAGGGCGACGCCATCTCCCTGGTCTGCGTCGACGAAGCGCCGATGCTGCGCGAGATCGAGCGGCTCCTCGGCCAGCCGATTCCCTCCGAAGTGGTGCCTGGCTTCGCGCCCGATCCGTCGGTTCGCCCCGAGCCGATCCGCCTCCGCACCGGTGGTGGTGGCGGGGGTCGTCCTCAGGCGTCACGTGGCCAGCGTCGCCCCGGACCGGCCGCATGGGCCGGCGGCCGCGGGTCGCGGCCGGGACGGCGTCCCCAGGGTCGGCCTGGCGGCAGCGGGGTCATGAACCGAGGCGGCGAGTGGATGAGCCTGCCCGGCGAGCGCCGCCGCTAGTCGATCCCCAAAGCTCCGCCTGGCGGCGCGTCCCACGCCTGCCGCTGCCAGCGGAAGATCGCTCGTAGCCGGCCGACCTCAACCTCGGGCAGGTGCCTCTCGACCAGGTCGTAGACCTCTTCCACGACGCCGCGCAGTGCCTCCGCAGCGACGGGCACATCGGCAGTGAGCACCAGGCGCAATCGCTCCGCCAGGTGAGGCGGCGCGATCGGCAGTTCGGCGATGACCCGGTCGAGCCACTTGAACTTGTAGTGGTATCGACCGTTGACTGCCTGCAGCACGAGGAGCAGCTGGCGCTCGATCTGGGTGAAGCGCTCGTGGATCAGCAGCAGGTTCTGCCCTCGCGCCAAGAACCGTTCCCAGTCGGCAAAGTTGTCGATCTGGGCGTATCGGTTGACCATTGCCACCGACAGTTCCCGCGGGTAGGGCTGAGCCATCGCGATCCATGAGCCGATGAGATCCGCGCCATGGACCGGGATCCCATGCAGCAGGGCGTGAATATTCGATTGCTTGTCGAGGTCCGGATCGAACTGCTCCACGACATCGGTCAGTCGGCGCTCGATGACCGAGGTGAGCTGGCCGACCACTTCGACAAGCACGCCGCTGCTGGCGGCGCCGGTCGCCGCTCTGCCCACGAAGAGCTCGTCCTCCCAGCATTCCCAGCCGTCGTCGAAGGGGAAGAGGCGGTGGCCTGCCGCCAGCGGATCGATGATGCCGCGACGCTCCTCCTCCGAGGGCGGCGCCGCCCAGCCGACCATCAGTTCGATATCCGACAGGCGGTCGGCGTCGCCGCGCGACGTCGAGCCCGCGATCAGCGCGGCTGCCACGTTCGGGCTCTGGGCGTAGGCAAGGCCGATCCGCCGCCCGAGCTCGGCCCGCCATCGGCTCTGGGCGCTGGATGTGTTTTCCTGGGTCATGCCGCAGTCAATCTAGCGGCGTCGGGGCCTCGCGCGCTCAGGTCGCGGTCAGCTCTCCGACCATCACTGGTTCGCCGGTCGGCGCCTGTACCCTCGACGCCTCGACCGTGACGGCGAAGGTGGCGAACCCGGCCAGGTCGCGATCAATCGCCACGACCGCAACCGCCTCGCTGCTCGGCCGGAAGGTGCCAACCGCCACGGGCGCTCCCGCGGCATCCAGCAGCCAGAGCTCGTAAAGCTGATCCGCGCCGATAGCCTGCAGGTCGGCGACCACCAGGGTCGCGCCGCTGCCCGGCGTGTCGACCAGGTAGCCGCGACCGGCGCTGCCGTTGACTCGGACGGCCACCTCGCCCCCGGAGATCGCCGCTGCTACAGCCCGCAGCGCTCGCTCGCGCTCCCCGATCTGCGACTGCAGGGCGACATTCAAGGCGCCAACTGCCACAAAGGCGATCACCGCCGCCACAGCCAATGGACGCGCCACCCGCGGCGAGAGCCAATCGAACCAGCCACCAGACGACGCGCGTCCGGGCATGGGTCGGTGCTCCTGCGGAGTCCGCCCGATGGTGGCCATCAGGCGATCGCGCACGACCGGGCTGGGATTGACGGGGTCGTTGCTCATCATCAGCACCTCGCCAGCTCCCACGAAGGCACGCAGCTGGGCGTGCGGTTCGGCACAGGTCGCCAGGTGCGCCGCAACGGCTCGCGCCTCGCCGGCCTCAACCGCACCGAGCGCGAGCGCGGCGTCCAGCTCATCGATCGCCTGGCAGTCGAGCATTTCGCTCATCGCTCGGCACCCGGCGCGCCCATCCGCTCGGCGATGGCCGCCGGCGCAGCATCCGTCGGCAGCAGCGCGTCACGCAGCTTCGCCAGGGCCAGGCGCAGGCGCCCGTTGGCCGTCCCCAGCGGCACGTTGGTCAGGACCGCGATCTCCCGATAGGTATTGCCGCCGAAGTAGGCGAGCTCGACCGCCTGGCGTTGCTCGGGTGGGAGCCCGTCGAGAGCGACCCGCAGCTCGGCCGCCGAGCGGCGCGCGATCGCCGCGTCCCAGGTTGGATTGGCGCCGGTGCGGAGCAGCGACTGCTCGTCGGCATCCTCGATGACCATGCTCGGACGCGCGCCTCGTAGGCGGTCGATGGCGCGATTCCGCACGATCGTCAGCAGCCAGGCGCGCAGGCTGCCGCGCATCGGATCGAATCGGTCGATCTTCTGCCAGACGGCCACGAAGGTGTCGTGCACGAGATCCTCCGCCTGCTCACGATGGGCCACGACGCGAAGGGCGGTCGCCATCGCGACCGAC
>JBBQGI010000174.1:0-3593 GCA_038322875.1 Candidatus Limnocylindria bacterium
GATCGGCGAGGCGCTCTTCCCCGATTGGCTGGCGACCGCGCTCGGGACGCATATCTGGGCATGGCGGCCGCTCAGCGACGGGGAGCTCGCCCACGAGGTGGCTCACGTCCACCAATGGCGGGACCACGGCGTGCGATTCCCACTCCTCTACCTCCGAGCCTCGCTCGATGCCTGGCGGACAGGCGGGCACTGGTATCGCGACAACGCGTTCGAGCGCGCGGCTCGCGCCGGACGCTCGTGAGGGAGCCACTGCCGGCGGAGGTCGCGGGACTGATCGAGGAACGCTCCGCTGCGCGGGCCGCTCGAGATTTTGAGGCCGCTGATGCTCTCCGGGACCGGATCCGCGAGGAAGGGTGGGAGGTGGTCGACTCAGCTGAGGGCTCCACCGCGCGGCCCGCCCTGCCGCCGGCGTCAGCCGGTCTGCCCAGCCTGCTCGACGACCCCGCGTCGCTGCCCGCATCCGTACTGGTGGTGGTCGACGACCATCCGGAGGACCTCGAACGCCTGTTGCGGGGCCTGGCCGAGCACCCTCCGTCGGTCGATTGGGAGCTGGTGGTGGTGGCCAACGCTCCAGCGGTGCCGATCGAGCCGCTCAGCGCGGAAGCCTGGGGCGGGGATGGATCCCTGCCAGAGGTGACGCTGCTGCCGAGCGCCACGCGCCTCGGCTGGGCCGATGCCGTCAACCTGGGGCTTCGACGCTCCCGTGGCGCGGTCGTCGTCCTGCTCGATACCTCGCTCGAGCCAACCGGCGACCTGGTCGGCCCCCTGCTCGAGGCCTTCGACGACTCGACCGTCGGGGTCGCCGGTGGCTGGGGTGTCACCAGCGGCAATGGGCGCGACTTCGTCGACGCACCACCGGGCGAGGTCGACGCCATCGAGGGCTACGCCATGGCAATGCGACGGGAGGCGTTGCAGGCGGTCGGCAGGTTCGACCCGCATTTCCGCTTCTACCGGCACGCCGACTTGGATCTCTCGTTCGCGATTCGCAACGCCGGCTGGAGGGCCTTGCGGACCCCTCCCCTGCCGGCCAGGCGGCACGCCCATCGCGGCTGGGAGGCGCATCCGCCGGACGAGCGCGACAGACTCGGCAAGCGGAACTTCTATCGGTTCCTGAAGCACTGGCGAGACCGGTCCGACCTGTTGCTCCGCCGGTCCTAGCGGTATCCCTCCAGGCAGGTGCACCCGGTCGGGCCGACCACCGCCGCGTGCGACGTGCCGGGCGGCAGGACGAATCCCTCGCCCGGACCGAGCTCGGCCGGCAGGGCATGGGGGCCGACCAGGAAGGTGATCGAGCCGGCCGCACAGACCAGAAGCTTGGTGTAGTCGTGGCTGTGCACGCCGTAGCGAGCGCCGGGGCCGTTCGACCAGGCGTGTGGCTCGACCCCGGCGTCACGCAGGCGTTTGGCCACACTGGCGGCATTGGGCGCCTCGTCGCGGTCCCAGGGCAGGGCCACCAGCGGAGCCGGGAGCGATCGGTCCATGCGCTCGGTCAGCGGGTGATGCCGGCCGCCTCGCCGCCGATCCGCTGCGCCAGGTAGACGGGGACCACCGACAGCAGGACCAGCACCAGGGCGACGACGTTCACGACGGGCAGCTCGGTCGGCCGCTGAATGGCGGTGAAGATCCAGATCGGGATCGTCTGGGTGCCCGCCCCGGCCGTGAAGAGGGTCACGATCACCTCGTCGAACGAGAGGGCAAAGGCCAGGAGCGCACCGGACAGCAGGGCCGTGCGCAGGCCGGGCAGCGTGATGCGGCGGAAGGTCAGGAAGGTATCGGCGCCGAGGTCCGAAGATGCCTCTTCGGGGGTTCGCGGCAGGCGACGCAGGCGAGCGACCACGTTGTTATAGGCCACCACCACGCAGAAAGTGGCGTGGCCGATGATGATCGTCATCAGCCCGAAGTTCAGGCCGAGCGTCCGGAAGGTGGTCTGAAGCGCGATCCCGGTGATGACGCCCGGCAGCGCGATCGGCAGAACCAGCATGAACGCGATGCTGTCGCGCCCGAAGAATTCGTAGCGCTGCACGGCGAGCGAGGCGAGCGTGCCCAGCACCAGGGCGATCACAGTCGCGGCGGTGGCCGCGACGATCGAATTGACGAAGGCTGACCGGATGGCGGGGTTGGCGGCCGCCTCGCCGAACCAGTGCAGGGTGAGCCCCGGCGGCGGCCAGGTCATGAGCCGGCTCTCGTTGAAGGCGTAGATGGCCAGGATGACCAGCGGCAGGTACAGGAAGGCGAGCACCAGCGCGGAGATGACGCGGAGGGCGCCGCGGACGAAGGCCGACTCAACCAAGTGCGCACACCCTCACAGCGACTCGAAGGCGCCCAGTCGCCGAGCGACGACGAGGTAGGCGACCATAATGATGACCGGCAGCAGGGAGTAGGCGGCGGCCAGCGGCACGTTGCCCAGCGCCGAGTTGTCGTAGATGACGTTCCCGATGAACTTCGCATTGGCGACCAGGTTGGGCACGATGTAGTCGCCCAGGCTCAGCGAGAAGGTGAAGATCGAGCCTGCGATCAGGGATGGCACCAGCAGGGGCAGGATCACCCGCCGGAAGGTCACTCCGGCACGACCGCCCAGGTCGGCCGATGCCTCCAGCAGCGAGCCGGGGATCCTTTCCAGGCCTGCGTAGATGGGCAGGATCATGTAGGGCAGCCACAGGTAGGTGAGCACGAGCCAGGCATTCGGCAGCTCGTCCAGCCCCGGTCCCGCGATCCCGAGCGGGCTGAGCACCCAGGAGAGGAAGCCGTTGCCCTGCAGGATCGTGCGCCATGCATAGACCTTGACCAGGTAGGCCGCCCAGAGCGGCATCAGCACCGCCACCAGCAGGGCACCGCGAGCCCGCGGCGAGGCGATGCGGGCCATGTAATAGGCGATCGGGAAGGCGAGCAGGGCATCCGTCACGGTCACCAGCAGGGCGATCGTGATGGTCCTCACTGCGATCGTGCGGTAGACCGGGTTGCTGAGGATCTCGCCGAAGGCGGCGAGGGTCCAGTGGAACGGTTCCACATTGCCGGTGAAGGCGTCCTTGGCCCAGAACGCGTTGAGCAGCAGGATCAGCAGCGAGCCGAGGTAGACGAGCAGGATCCAGGCCAGCGGGGCGGCCAGCAGCAGCCGGAGCTGGGCGCGCGGACGGCTCGAGAGCCAGCGGGCCAGCCGCCTCGCGCGACTCGAAGGTGGGGATGCAGATTCGGTTGCGGCGCCGGGAGCGGTCATCGGGTCTCCCCGACAGCAGTGAAGGCAGGGAGGCTCCCCGAGGGCGGACCCTCGGGGAGCCTCATGTCAGCTCTGAAGCGAACGAACCGTTGGCCTATGCGCCGCGCAGGCTGGTCCAGGCCGCGACCCAGGCATCCTGGTCCTTGCAGGTCGTCGCCTCGTCCGCGTCCGCACAGCTGGCCTGCGGCGTGGTCCAGTACCAGACCTTGTCGAAGTAGGTCTCGTCGGAGGCATGCTGATCGGTGCAATGGCCGGGCAGGATCGTCTCGGCGAAGTCGCACGCCTTCTGCGTCACCGCCGCCTCGCCGAACCAGATCGTCGCCTCCGCGTTCGCCTCGGGCGAGAGGATGTGGTTCATCCACTTGTACATGCAGTTCGG
>JBBQGI010000175.1:0-3474 GCA_038322875.1 Candidatus Limnocylindria bacterium
CCTGATCGCCGCCCTCGTCAACGAGGCGGCCTCGGCCGTGGCGGAGGGAGTGGCCACGCCGCAGGCGATCGACACCGCCATGCGACTCGGGGCCAACTACCCGTCCGGACCCTTGGAGTGGGGCGAGCGGATCGGGCTGGCTCGGGTGGTCAAGACGCTCGACGCGCTGCATGACGCGGTGCCCGACGGTCGCTATCGGGTCGTGCCGCTGCTCCGCACCGTGGCCGAGCGTGGCGGGTCGTTCCTCGCGACGCAGGGGTGAGCCAGCCGTTCGCGCAGAGGTATCGGGCGGTCGTCTTCGACATGGACGGCCTGCTGCTCGACACCGAGGTGCTCTGGCAGCGCGCCGAGGGCCGCCTCTTCGCGAGGCATGGGGACGCGTTCACGTTCGAGGACAAGCTCACGGTAATGGGTACCAGCGCCGGCTTCACCGGCGAATTCTATGCACGCCGGCTCGACCTCCCGGCCGAAGACGCACCCCAGCTGATTCGTGAGCTGACCGAGCTGATGCTCGAAGAGCTCCAGGCCGACGTGGACGCTCGCCCGGGTGCCATTGAGCTGGTGATGCGGCTCAAAGGCCGCATTCCGCTGGGGCTCGCCACGAACTCGCCGAGGTTCCTGGTCGATGCCGCACTGACAAGCGCTGGATTCACCGATGCCTTCGACGCGGTGGTCAGCTCTGACGACGTCGAGCATCACAAGCCGGCGCCCGACCTCTACCTGCTTGCCTGTGAGCGGCTGGGCGTCGCGCCGGCGGATGCGCTTGCCCTCGAGGACACCGCCTCCGGCATCGCATCGGCCAAGGCCGCCGGCCTGACCTGCATCGCCGTCCCGCAGTTCGCCGAGACCGATGTCTCCGCCGCGGATCGAGTCATCGACTCCCTCGAAGAGCTGCTGGCTGAGGCGTGACGGCACGGAGCGCGGTACCCTCTCGGCATGTGTCGAAGCATCAAGACCCTCCGCACCCTGGATCATGCGGCCCCCGATGACGAGGTCCGCGCCGCCGCGCTCCAGTACGTCCGCAAGGTGAGTGGCTATCGGCAGCCCTCGCCCGCCAACGAGCACGCCTTCAACCATGCGGTCGACGAAATCGCGGTCGCTTCGAGCCGGCTCCTGGCAGCGGTGACGGCGACGCACCCCGCGCGGCGAACCAGCTAGCTCCCCCAAGGCGGTCACGCGTTGCGCGACCTGAGCCGGTGCTAGCATCGTTGGCGATGCGTCAGACCGATCGCGCCCGCTCGCCTGTCGTGGTCGAGGGGCTGCGAACGCCATTCGGTCGCTACGGTGGCTCCCTGCGCGAGGTGCGTCCCGATGACCTGGCCGCGCATGCGATCCGCGCCCTGCTCGACCGGACAGGGGTGGATCCGGGTCAAGTCGACGACGTCATCCTGGGGGCTGCCAACCAGGCCGGCGAGGACAACCGCAACGTCGGGCGCATGGCAGCCCTGCTGGCCGGCATGCCGATCGAGGTCGCTGGCCAGACCGTCAACCGCCTCTGCGGCTCAGGCATGCAGGCCGTGATCGATGCCGCCCATGCGGTGATCGCCGGCGACGGCGACCTGTTCGTGGCAGGCGGCGCCGAGTCGATGACGCGCGCGCCGTTCGTCCTGGCCAAGCCCTCGGCGGCCTTTCCGCGCGGCGAACAGACGCTCTACGACACCACCCTCGGCTGGCGCTTCGCGAACCCACGCCTGGCCGACGCGCACTACCCGTATTCGATGGGCGAAACGGCAGAGAACGTCGTCGAGAAGTGCGGGGTCACGCGCGAGGACCAGGACCGATTTGCGCTCGCCTCCCACCAGCGATGGGCCGCGGCTCAGGCCGCGGGGCGCTTTGCCGATGAGATCGTCCCGATCGACGTGCCCGCTGGGAAGGGCGCCTCGACCACCTTCGACCGTGACGAGCATCCGCGACCGGAGACGACGCTTGAACAGCTCGCGGCGTTGAAGCCCGCCTTCAAGCGCGATGCCTCGGGGTCGGTCACGGCCGGCAACAGCAGCGGGATCAATGACGGGGCAGCGGCCCTGCTGGTGACCTCCGAGACACGAGCCGCGGAGCTGGGCCTGCGTCCCATCGCCCGGATGCTCTCATCGGCGGTCGCCGGGGTCGAGCCGTCCACCATGGGCCTCGGACCGATCCCTGCGTCACGAAAGGCGCTGGAGCGCGCCGGCCTGGCGGTCAGCGACATGGACCTCGTGGAGCTCAACGAGGCGTTCGCGGCGCAGGCGCTGCCGGTCATCCGGGAGCTTGGCCTTGACCCCGCGAAGGTCAATGTCAATGGCGGCGCGATTGCCATCGGGCACCCGCTGGGAGCCTCCGGGGCGCGCCTGGTGGCGACCCTCCTGCACGAGATGCGGCGGCGCGGCGCCAGGCACGGGCTGGCGACCATGTGCATCGGCGTGGGACAGGGGATCGCATCGGTCTGGGAGGCGGTCGAATAGCCTGGTTGTGCCGATCGAGCACGGCATTGCAGTCGGCTGAGGCCTCTCGCTAGGAGAGCCTGAGGTTGGGTAGCACCCGCTCGCCGAAGACGCGGATGAAGGCGGCCTGGTTGCGGCCGACGTTGTGCAGGTGGATCTCGTCGAAGCCCATGTCGATGAACTTTTGGATCTGGGCGGCGTGCTCGTCCAGGTCGGCCGAGATCAGGACCCGATTGGTGAAGTGCTCGGGCCGCACCAGCTTCGCCATGTTGGCGAAGTCCTCCGGGTTGCGGATGTCCTGCTTGGGGAACGGCATCCCGCCATTCGGCCACTCGCGCATCGCGTTTGACTCTGCCTCGGCCGGCGTCTCCGCCCACGAGATGTGGATCTGGAGCAGCTTCGGCATCCCGGTCGGATCCTTGCCCGCCTCGGTCGCCCCCTCGGCGAACTTGTCCCACAGCATCGCGATCTTCTCGTCGGCAGCCCCGACCGTGATCATGCCGTCGGCGTGCTTACCCGTGCGCCTGGCATTCATCGGTCCGGCGGTCGCCACGTAGATCGGGACCGGCTTCTCCGGCCGGGTGTACAGCTTCGCCGATTCGAGCGTGAAGTACTCGCCATCGTGCTTGACGACGTTCCCGCTGAAGAGCTTGCTGATGACCTCGATCGCCTCGAACAGCATCGCGCTGCGGACGCCCACCTCCGGCCATTCGCCGCCGATGACGTGCTCGTTCAGGGCCTCCCCGGCGCCGAGCCCGAGCCAGAAGCGGCCCGGATACATGGCGCCCAGCGTTGCGGCCGCATGGGCGACGACTGCGGGGTGGTAGCGGAAGCCGGGGCACGTCACCGCGGTGCCGAAGGGGAGCGTCGTGCGCTGCCCGAGCGCCCCCATAAAGGACCACGCAAAGGCGCTCTGGCCCTGCTGCGGGGTCCACGGATGGAAGTGCTCGCTGACCATGAAGCCGGCCGAAAAGCCGGCCGCCTCTGCCTGCTCGCACCATCCCAGCAGCTCGGTGGGATGGAACTGCTCGAGCATCGCCGCGTAGCCGATCTT
>JBBQGI010000176.1:0-3467 GCA_038322875.1 Candidatus Limnocylindria bacterium
TCCGGAATGGCCCATGGCTCAGGAGTACCGGGGCGACCGTGGGACTTCCTGCTCAGTCCTCGGGGATCTTGATCCAGCCCTGGCGCATGGCGTACACCACCGCCTGGGTCCGGTCGTTCACCGAGAGCTTGCGCAGGATGCTGGACATGTGGTTCTTCACCGTCTGCTCGCTGATGCCCAGCGCGTAGGCAACCTGCTTGTTGGTCATCCCCTGGGCAATGTTGTCCAGGATCTCGACCTCACGCGGGGAGAGCGGAGCGAAGATCGGCTGGGCATCGGTCCCGTAGACCGCCAGCTCGCGGAATTCCTTGAGCACCCGGCTGGCGACGGCCGGCTTGCTGAAGACCTTGTCGTTGATCAGGTACTCGCCCGACCGAACGCGCCGAATGATGGCGATCAGGTCGGTCGGATCGATGTCCTTCAGGACATACGCCGCGGCACCCGCCTTGATGGCCTCGAAGAGCTGATCCTCGTCGTCGTTGGGAGCCAGCACGATCACGGCGGTATGCGGGAGCTCCCGCTTGATGCGCTGGGTCGTCTCGATCCCGTTCGGCGCAGGGAGGGTGAGGTCCATCAGGACCACGTCCGGGGTCAGCTCCTGGACGGCGGCGATCGCTTCGCGACCACTTCCGGCCTCACCGACGACCTCCATGTCGCCCTCGAGCTCGAGGATGTTACGGACACCGCGGCGGAAGAGGGTGTGCCCGTCCACGATCACGATGCGTGATTTGATTCCGGCATTGCGCCGCTCTGCCCCCTGGCGGCGTTCAGTCGTTGGCTGTTCCACGATCTTCTCCTTGGCGGCCATGGTAACCATTAGCGAACCTCCGGTATGCGTAGCAGGATGCGAGTCCCTTCCCCTTGGCGGGACTCAATCTGGAGAGACGAGCCCATCAGCTCGGCGCGCTCGCGCATGAACTGCAGGCCGAAATTGCGTGATGCCGAGGCCAACCGCATGACGTCGAAGCCTCGGCCGTTGTCGACGATCACGAGGTGATCGCCGTCGGTGCTGATGCGGACCTCGGTTGCGGCCGCGTGCTTGCGGACGTTCTGGAGGGCCTCCTGCACGACGCGCAGGATCGGGGCCTTCGCATCGCGCGGGACACGAGCATCGATCCCGTCGACCGAGACCGCCACGGCGATGCCGTGCTTGCTCGCGAATTCGGCGCCACCATCGGTGATCGCCTGTGCCAGCCCGACGTCCTCTGACGGGGGACGACGGTCTGAGATGAATGAGCGGACCTCGTCGAGCCCCTCGCGAAGCATGGTGCGCAGGAAGGCGAGCTCCGCGCGCGCCGTCTCGGGGGAGTCGTCCATGACGCGATCGAGGTATTCGACCTGGAAGATGGCGTTGGTCAATACCTGCGCCGGACCGTCGTGGACCTCCTCGGCCAGACGCTGACGTTCGCCCTCCTGGGCCTGGATGATGCGCAGCGAGATGGATGCAGGCGAGAGATCGGCATCGGTCAGGGTCGGTTCGGAGGCCTGCTCGTCGTCGGTGCTCAGGTAGGTGATGACCAGCTCCAGCTGCCGGGCGGCGACGTCGATCCGCTTGAGGCTTGCCTGCAGGCCCGCCAGCTCCCTGCCCATGGCGCCCTGCTCGGCGCGCAGCGCGGCGGGTGACGAGCTGGCACCGTGGGCGGTCGCAATGCGATGATCGACACGGGCACGGAGCTCGACCCACTCGGCCAACCGGCTCCGATACTGGTCCCGGTACTGCTCCGCGACCTCGCGCAGGCGTCGCGCATCGCGCCGCACGCTCTCGGTGGCGTGAGAGCGCAGCTGGCCAAAGCTGGGCGGCGCAAGAGTGGGAGCGGATCGGGGCAAGCGGCTGGTCCTCGTTGGTACGGGTCCGGCGCAGTACCCGACCCGAGTGCCATGCTCCCCCCCGAGGGTGCTCAGGATCAACAGTACTTCGAGCGCCGGAAGTACTAGTCCGCCGGGGAGCTGCCAGCTCGGACGACCTGAAAGACGCGTACCCCATCGGCCTCGAAGGCCGGCGTCGCAGGAAGAAATGCCGGGTGGCCACCGGCTGCATCAGACGCCGCGGATCCATCCCACAAGCCCAGGGGGTCGCGAGTCTCGCCGGGTTGGAGCGTGACCACCACCCATTCGACGCGATAGGCCTCCACGACCTCGGCGATCACCGGGTAGAGGTCGAAGGGCGGCGCGACGCCAGGGTTGCCGCTGAGCAGGTGGAGGGCTGCGGGGTCATAGGCCATCACCATCGCGCCACGGGCGTGATCGACCAGGAACGCGCTCGCCGCTCGCAGCCGCGCATGGGCGTCCGACCACTGGGCGATCAGCACTGCCGAGCCGATCAGCGCGAGAGCCAGAGCGCCGCCCAGGCCGGCGACCGAGAGAAAGCGATGCGTGGCGGGGCGGCGCAGGAAGGGCCACGCCCGGCCCGCCGCCGTGGCGCTCGGGCCGAGATTGGCCGTGGCGACCCCTGCCGCGAAGGGGAGCCATGCCAAGGCGGAGTGGTAGTACGCCCCTTTCGGTGCGTGGAAGGTGAAGATGGCTCCCATGGCCAGGAACATGACCACGAAATAGGCCAGGAATGGCACGAACTCGGGGCGACGACGCTCACGCCACAGGCCGACAGCAAAGGGGATGACGAAGATCCCGCCCAGCAGGACGGCGCTGCGTCCCAGAAGCTCCCCCCACGCGGTGAGCTTCGATCCGACGATGTTCCCGATCCCCCAGGCGAGATAGGAGCCGACCGTTGGATCGTGCGAGATGGAGAACTGCTCGTTGTAGTCGGTGATCCAGAGCGTGTGCCCTCCGGCCGAGGGGAAGGGCGAGCCGAAGACGCTCAGGTCGCGCAGCAGCCATGGACCGAGCACCAGGACGAAGGCCGTGGCCGTGGCCAATCCCCACCCTGCGGCAACCCGGCGTCCCTCGGCCCGCCGGACCAGCCAGGCAGCCAGCGGCGCGACCAGGAGCAGGACGCCGTCGACGCGGGCGAGGGTTGCCAGCGCGGCGGTGGCACCCGCGGCGACCAGCCAAAGCCCTGCCCGGGGTGAGCGCACAGCCATGATCGAGGACCAGATGCAGAGCGACCCGGCGGCCCCGAACACCGCGAAGTTGTCGACCAGCGGCGTCATCACCAGCAGCGGCCCGGCGAGCAGGACCAGTAACGCGGCGACCCAGGCGGTTAAGCGGGAGCCCCACAGCTGGCGGCTGATGAGGTAGGTGAACGGCACCAGGCCGCTGCCGAGCAGGATGGTCGGGACCTGCGCCGCACGCCCCTCACCCAGGATGCCACCTAGCGACCAGATCGACCCCGCCGCCAGGATCGAGGTGAGCGGCATCCAGTGGCCGTCCGATGGGACCGGCAGGGCCGGGTGTGCCGGCAGCCTGCCGCCGACCTCGAGGAAGCTCCAAAGGACCGGGACGGTGAAGCCGTGCCCGGCGGCGAGCTGGTCGGCCACCAGGCGGTAGTAGGCGGGATCGGTGTACGGGGC
>JBBQGI010000177.1:0-3412 GCA_038322875.1 Candidatus Limnocylindria bacterium
TTCAAGGACACCGGCGGCATCCTGGAAGCCGATCCGCTGCTGGTCCCCGCGGCGCGCTTCCTGCAGAGCGTCGATGCGTTCCAGCTGGAGCTGCTGGCCGAGGCCGGCGCCGAGGTCGTCCACCCCGTGGCGGTCCGTCGCGCACGCCGAGGAAGGCTGCGGCTGGTGGTCCGGGCGGTCGGGGACGGACGGAGCACCGAGGTCCGTCCCACTCGCAGCGCCGAGCAGACTGCGCCGATGCTGCTGGCGGTCGACCGCAAGGATCGGATCGCACGGATCAGCCTGATCGGGCCGGCGGGGCGCATGCCCGAGCTGCTGCCGATCCCGGCGCACGGCGCCGGCTCATTCGACGAGGGCGGGATGCGGGTGGTGTGGGCCGAGGTGCCGATCGAGCAGGTCGCGCGCGCCTGTCAATCGGTGCACGCCGCGCTGATGGCCTAGGGCCGCCCCGGCTTCGCGACCGCCTCGTGCTCGGCGATCTCGCCGCCCGGACGCAGCTGGAGCAGGATCCCGGCGCCGATGATCAGGGCGCCGCCGGCCAGCTGCACGGGCGTTGGCACGGTCCCGAAGAGGAGAGCGGCGAGCCCGACCCCGACCACCGGTTCGAGCGTGGCCAGGATGCTGGCGCGAGGAGCCCCGAGCAGCCGAATCCCCGCGATGAAGGCGACGGTCGGGAGCCCGGCGCCCACCACGCCGGCGACGAGAACCGGCCACAGCGCCGACGCGCTGGCGAGGGGCTCGGCCATCCCACCGAGCTGGCCGATGACGAGCGCCACTACGACGTAGATCAGCGCCGCGCCCCCCATGGTCGAGGCCGCCGCCTGCACGCCCGGCACCGCCCGGAAGCCGTGTTGTGCCGCCAGCGAATAGAAGGTCTGGCACAGGCTGGCCAGGAGCGCCAGGCCGATTCCCAGCGCGTCGAGGCTGCCGAGCTCGCCGGCGCCGGCAATCACCAGCACCACCCCGGCCAGCGACATGCCGAGCGCTGCCCAGCGCGGTCGGTCGAGCCGATCGCCGAACAAGGCCACGCTGACGAGCGCCACGAAGGCCGGGTAGACATAGAAGACGAGCAGGGTCAGCGCGATCCCGATCCGCACGAACGCCACGAAGGCGACCAGGTTGAGGATGGCATTGATGGGCGCTGCCGCCGTCATGAAGGCGCGGTCGCGGACGGGGAGGTCGCGCCAGCGGCGCCAGCTGCGACGTCCCGCCAGCTCCTGGACGACCAGGAAGACGAGGACCAGGATCGCGCCGATTCCGGCGCGCCAGGTGGCCAGTGCCAGGCTCGAGACGCCTGCGTCGTCCGCGTAGCGCGTCATCGGTCCGAGCGTCCCGAAGCCGATCGCCGCCATCACGATCAGCGCCGCTCCGAGGGCATTCGGAGATGGGCGGCCGCTCACCGCGAGGCCGGTGCCAGACTGTCCTCGGCCTCGGCCGCCTCCAGCTCGAGCGAGAGGCGCGACCATTCGGCGCCAAGCCGATCGGCCCGGTCGCGGGCGGCGTTGTGCTCGTCGATCAGCTCGCGGAAGGCGTGGTGATCGGCGTAGGTGGCGGGGTCCGCCAGGCGTTCGCCCATCGCAGCCAGGGAGGCATCGGTCTCGCGAACGTCCTTCTCGACCTGCTCCAGGGCGTCGCGCAGGTCACGGGTACGGCGGTAGCGCCGGTTGCGCGCCTCCGCCTCGCCGCGCTTGCGGGCGGCGGCCTCGATTGCCGACTCGCGCGGACGCGCCGGCACGGGCTCGATGCCACGGGGAGTGGCGATCCCCTCCACGGCGCCGCGCGTCTCGATGTCCAGGCCGCGCTTGGCGGCGTAGTACTCGAAGTCGCCCGGATAGAGGGTCGCCTCGCCGGCATTGACCTCGATGATCGCGTTGGCCACCGAGCGGATCAGGTAGCGGTCATGCGTGATCAGCACGATCGTGCCCAGGAAGGCGTTGAGCGCATCCTCCAGCACGTCTCGCGAAGCGATGTCCAGGTGATTGGTCGGCTCGTCAAGGCAGAGCAGGTTCGCGGGATCGGCCATCAGCTTCGCGAGCGCCAGGCGTGTCTGCTCCCCGCCCGACAGGATCTCGACCTTCTTGTCGACCGCATCTCCGGTGAAGAGGAAGGCGCCCAGCAGCCGCCGCATCTCCGCGCTGCTCATCCGAGCCGCTACCCCGGCCAGCTCGTCGAAGACCGTGTTGGCGGGATTGAGCGCCTCGATCTGGTGCTGCGCGAAGTAGGCGACGCGCACGTTGCTGCCCAGCTCACGCGTGCCGCCCTCGAACTCCAACACGCCG
This sequence comes from Candidatus Limnocylindria bacterium, assembly GCA_038322875.1. GTDB lineage: Bacteria > Chloroflexota > Limnocylindria > QHBO01 > QHBO01 > CF-167. The sequence continues at coordinate 2,280 of JBBQGI010000177.1, forward strand.
GCCAGGATCTTCAGAAGGGTGCTCTTGCCGGCCCCATTCGGACCGATGAGGGCCACCTTCTCACCGCGCTCCAGGACCAGGTCGAGCCCGTCATACACCGAGTGCGCCCCGTACCGCTTGACGATCTCCTCGAGCGTGATCACCACGCGGCCGCTGCGTGGCGGCTCGGGGAAACGGAACCTGACGGCCTTGGTCCGGTTGGTCGGCACCTCGATACGCTCGATCCGAGCGACCTGCTTGATGCGGCTCTGGACCTGCCGCGCCTTCGACTTCTTGTACCTGAACCGCTCGATGTAACGCTCGATCTGGTCGATCTTGCGGCCCTGGGCCTTGGCGGCCATCACGAGCTGGGCGACCCGCTCGTCGCGCTGGTCGACGAAATCGGCGTAGTCGCCGACATACTCCGTGAAGAGGCCGTGGTTCAGCTCGGCCACTCGGTTCACCACGGCGTTGATGAAGTCGCGGTCGTGGCTGACCAGGACGACCGCCCCGGCGTACTCGGCCAGGAAGGCCTGCAGCCACTCGACCGATGCCAGGTCGAGGTGATTGGTCGGCTCGTCGAGCAGCAGCAGATCCGGATTGGCGAGCAGCAGGCGACCGAGCGCCACGCGCATCATCCAGCCGCCTGAGAACTCACCGATGTCGCGGTCCATGTCCGCCTGCCCGAAGCCGAGACCGGCCAGGATCCGCCGCGCCTCGGACTCGAGCGACCAGCCACCGAGCTGCTCGAACCGATGCTGCAGCCGGCCGTACTCGTCCATCAGCTCTGCCAGCTCGTCCGCGGCATCGGGATCGCCGCCGACCTCTGCCATCTCCGTCTCGATGTGTCTCATGCGGCGCTCGATGCCGCTCACGGCGCCGGCGCCGGCGACGACCTCGGCCAGGACGGTACGGCCCTGCGCCTGCGCCACCTCCTGGCGCAGGTATCCGATCGCCAGTTCCTTGCCGCGGGTGACGGTCCCGGCGTCCGCCTCCTGCTCCCCGGTGATGATCTCGAGGAGCGTCGTCTTGCCGGCGCCGTTTGGCCCGACGATCGCGATGCGGCGACCTGCGGTGATCTGCAGGTTGACGTCGGCGAACAGGTGCTGGGCGCCGTGACTCTTGGCGAGCCCGGTGAGGGTGACGAGGCTCAT
>JBBQGI010000178.1:0-3401 GCA_038322875.1 Candidatus Limnocylindria bacterium
TGGAACGCCCCGACACCCGCGCCGTGGTCCAGATGGATGCCGATTTCAGCCACGACCCGAAGGACCTGCCGAGGATGCTGGCGCCCCTGATGACCGGATCCGACCTGGTCCTGGGGACCCGCTACATGCGCGGCGGCGGAACGGTTGGCTGGCCCCTGCGCCGGCAGCTGATAAGCCGCGGCGGGACCACCTTCGCGCGCACCCTGCTGCTGCTGCCCTACCGCGACCTGACCGGCGGCTTCAAGGCGTGGCGACGCGAGCTGCTGGAGGCGATCCGGCTGCGCGAGGCAAGTGCCAGCGGCTATGGTTTCCAGATCGAGACGACCTGGTGGGCACACCGCCGCCATGCCAGGGTGACCCAGGTGCCGATCATCTTCCGCGAGCGCACCGCCGGAACCTCCAAGATGACGGGGGGCATCATCAGCGAGGCCCTGCGCCTCGTCGTTCGGCTCAGGGTTGAGGCTGCGCGCGACCTGTTTCGCGGCAGGCCTTGACTGCCTCGCCGCCCGGTGGCGCGAGCGTGGCTCATCGGCTAGCATGGCGCCTCGCCCAATGTCGGAGATGTCCCTGTACCGCCGTGCGGAGAAGCAGCCGCTAGATGTCATTTCGCAATCGCCCGGTCCTCGACCGGAAGCATCGTCCGCGCTGGCAGGACGAGCTGAGGACTCAGCGGCTGATCGTGGCCGGCTTCGCGATCGCCATCGCGGTGGCGATCGGGATCTTCGCGGCGAGCGCCTGGAGCGACCACTACCAGAATCATCTGCGTCCAGTCGCCGCGGTCGGCAGCCAGAACTACGACATCGACGACCTCAACGGCCGGATGGACATCATCGGCTCGGAGCTGCAGGCTCGCTACTTCGATCTCAACGATCAGCTCGGAGGAGTCCGCGATCCCCTGATCCAGCAAGGTCAGAAGGCGATCCAGGATGCGCTGAACACGCTCGTGTCGACCGCGACTGATTCGCTGGTCCAGGGGCAGGTCCTCGGGGAGAAAGCGGGCGGGTACGGGATCAGCGTGACCGATGCCGCCATGAGCGCCGAAGTGACGCGTCGCCAGACCCTCCCGGAGCGCCGTAAGCTATCGATCATCTCGGTCGCCGTGCTCCCCGCGGACGCGGTGGCGGGGGCCACCCCGACCGATGCCGACTGGGCGCGCGCCGAATCCGACATCAAGGCGATCCTGGCGGAGATCCAGGGCGGGGCAGACTTCGCCACCACGGCGACGACCAGGAGCTCCGACCCGTCGGCCGCAAGCGGCGGGCTGCTGGGCTGGGTGCAGGCCGAGGACCAGGCCTATGCCGCCTTCTTCACCGAGTCGAATGGCGCTGCCAAGGGCGCCCTGCTCGGCCCTACGAAAGACGACAGCGGCTACCACATCCTTCGCCTGGAGGAGCTCCAGGCGGCCGGTCCCAACGCGCGCCTGAAGACGCTCCTGTCGGACTCCGGGGTGAGCGATGCGCAGTACCGCACCTACATCCGCGGCGAGCTGCTGCGGACCGCCTTCAACGACTATTTCTCGACGAACGTGATGACGACCTACCAGCCCGCTCGCGAGGTGTCGCAGATCTTCATCGCCGCGCAGCAGGGGGTCCCCGTGCCGCAGCAGCGGTTGCGCCACTTCCTCGCGCAGCCGCTCCCCGGCCAGCAGGACCAGTCGGTTGCCACCGATGCCCAATGGGCGGCGGCGCTCGCGCGAGCCGAGGCATTCCGGGTCGAAGCATCCAAGCCCGATGCCGACTGGTTCACGCTCGCGACGACGAGCGACGACACGGGGAGCGGCAGTCGAGGCGGAGACCTGGGCTGGTACGACCCCGCCTCATCGCAATTCGTGCCCGAGTTCAAGACCGGGGTGGCGACCCTCACCATCGGCGAGATCAGCCAGCCGGTCAAAACGCAGTTCGGTTATCACATCATCGAGGTGACCGATTCGCGAACGACACCGGGAGACCAGGCATCGAAGCTGGTGACCACGCTGCGGGAGCATCCCGACCAGTTCGCCAAGATCGCCAGGGAGCAGAGCGAGGACGCCAGCAGTGCAGCGGCCGGCGGAGATCTCGGCTGGGTGATTCGATATCAGCTCGAGAAAGAGCGCTCCGATGGCATCTTCGCGCTGACTGCACCTGACCAGATCAGTGACCCGGTCGAGACGACCACCGGCTTCTATATCTTCAAGCTGGTCGACACCTCGCCGCTGCGCTTCATCCCGGACAGCCAGCTCGACCAGGCCAGGCAGATCGGCTTCACCCGATGGCTCACCGAGATCCGCGGCAGCGTCGACACCTGGGTGGATCAGCAGTTCGCCGCCGCTCCGACCGGCAACTGAGGTCGCCGGCCGTGGCGACGTCGCGGGGCGTCGACGAGCTCCTGGCCGCCGCGGGGATCGACCCCGCCACGGGAGTCCAGGTCGTCGCAGCTCGTCGGATGGCGTCGGTTCCCTTCGACCCCGGGCTGCCCTTGCTCCTGCTGGGGGAGCCGCACGGATCTGACGACGAGGCGCCAGTGCTGGCCGGGCGCCATGCCCGCCGCGGCTTGCGCGATGTGCTGCTGGGCCTGTACCCGCCCGGACACGAGCTCCGCGCGCTCCCCGCAGGTCGGCCGCGCCCGATCGAGAGCCTGACCGACGAGGAGCTGGCAACGAGCGACTGGCTGGTACCTGCGCTGGGCCCGCTCGACAATCTCGCCTCGCCGCACGGCATGGCGGCCATCTCGGCCCGGCTCAGGGCAGCCGACGGGTGTCCGTGGGATCGCAGGCAAACGCACGCCAGCCTGCGGCCGTTCGTGCTGGAGGAGGCGTACGAGACGGTCGACGCCATCGAGCGCGGCACTCCCGCCGACCTGGCCGAGGAGCTCGGGGACCTCTTCCTGCAGATCATCCTGCACGCGCAGCTCGCCGCCGAGGAGGGCGCATTCGACCTGACCGATGTGTACCGGAACCTCGGTGCCAAGATCATCCGTCGCCATCCGCACGTCTTCGGCGATGTCGAGGTGAGCGGCGCCGACGAGGTGCTTCGTAACTGGGAGGCGATCAAGGCGGCCGAGCGCCACGAGGCGGGCGACCCGCCGTCCGCGTTCGGCGGCGTGGCGACGGCGCTGCCCGCCCTCCCGGCCAGCCGCGAGATCCAGGAGCGCGCCTCCTCACTCGGCTGGGACTGGCCGGCGATCGACGGCGTGTGGGAGAAGGTCGACGAGGAACTCGCCGAGCTGCATGACGCGGGCTCGATCGATGGCGATGCGGGCCGCGACGCCACCTTGCATGAGCTGGGGGATCTCCTCTTCGCGACCGTCAACCTGGCGCGCTGGCTGAAGCTCGATCCGGAGGAGGCGCTGCGCGTCGCCAACCGCCGCTGGATCGAGCGCTACGAGCGGGTCGAGGCGCTCGCAACATCGCGTGGCCTCGCCCT
>JBBQGI010000179.1:0-3346 GCA_038322875.1 Candidatus Limnocylindria bacterium
GGCGGGAACATGGAGCCCCTGGCCGGGCGCATGGACTTCGAGTTCGAGACGATGACCGCCGAGCTGGTAGCGGAGATCGAGCGACGCGTCGCGGTGGAGATCGCCGCCGACCGCGAGATCCGAGTGGCGAACCTGCCGCGCGACGAGGCCTTCGCCATCCCGGACCTGATCCGCACCAGGATCAATCTCCTGCCCGACGGGATCACCGAGGTGCGCACCATCGAGATCGTGGGGCTCGACCTGCAGGCCGATGGCGGGACGCACGTCGCCCACACCGGCGAGATCGGAGGGGTGCGGGTCACGGGCTACGAGAGCAAGGGTCGGATCAACAAGCGGATCCGGATCGAAGTCCTCGACGCGTAGCGACCCCTCCGCATGGGCCGCTGTCGGGGCCCGGAGCGCTGGGCCGCTGTCGGGCCGGGAGCGCTGAGCGCTCGCAACGGCCGATGAGAGGCGACAGATCGGCCTGACTTCGCCGTGGAGAGCGCACGAGCGCACATTTAGGCCTGGTAGGGCACCTCACCCCGCCGTTGCGGGCGCAACTTGGCCGTTGGGAGCGATGGATGCACCTCGGTCTAGGGCCGCAGCGTCCCGGACCAGACCTGCCAGGCGAGCAGCGTCTTGGCAAAGAGGCTGAGGAACATGTACGCCCGCTCGCCGTAGAGGTAGTCACGCCACCTGCCGATCTGCCGGACCTGGAAGACCATGTTGAAGGCGAAGACGTTGAAGCTCAGGAAGAGGCTGACGTAGATCGCGATCACGAACCCGGGGATCGGCGCCGAGCCGGGGGTCGTAATGCCCGTCAGCAGTGCGACGCTGATGACCAGCCAGGGCACGATGCCGGCGACGACGCCAAAGATGTAGTGGATCCACTGCGGTCGGTCGCGGCCCTCGTTGGCCGCCTCCATGCTCCAGCCGAATAGGTTCATGGCGGCATTGGCTCCGACGATGGCGATGAGCGTGCCAACTTCTCGGACGCCGGTCAGCATCGCGATGACCGCGATCATCACGCTCGAGCTGAAGGCGTACTCGATCCAGCGCGCCGGATTCTGGTTCCGCGCCAGGCGGCGCTCGTACCAGCGGCGCGCCGGAAAGGCGACGACGAAGTGGGCCACCGCACTCATGGCAAAGAAGCTCGCCACCGCCGGGCCCAGGGGCAGCTCGAAGAGGGTGCGCGAAGCCGGGACGAGGGTCCGGGTCGCCGTGTCGAACGTCAGGTAGCTGGAGATGACCGGCAGGCTGGCCATCGGCTGCTGCACCAGGGAAAGGAGGAGCATGGCGACGAACTGCACGCCGTGCAGCACGAACAGGGTGGCGTTCCAGCGGAAAAGCGATCGCGCCCGGTCGTCCGGAATGGCCACGCCGGTCATGGGTGCGGATGTGACGGTCACGATCCAGGTACCTCGCTATCGGTGGGGGCGGGCGTAACCAGGGTTGCCGGCGTGGCATCGGCCACGCAGGCGGTTCTGGCTATAGAAGTTCCGCGGCGACCGTCCGCTCGTGCTCTCGCCCGGCAGCGCGGCGCCGGGCGTGCTGGGGGAGGAGGCGCTTGCGCAGGCGGATGGTGCTCGGCGTGACCTCGACCAGCTCATCGGCTGCGATGAACTCGATCGCCGACTCCAGGGTCATGAGCCGCGGCGGTGTGAGCCGCAGGGCCTCGTCGTGCGCGTGGGTGCGCATGTTGGTGAGCTTCTTCTCCTTCGTCGGATTGACGTCCATGTCGCCCGGACGGCTGTTCTCGCCGACGATCATCCCCTCGTAGACCTCCACCCCGGTGCCGATGAACGGCTCGCTGCGCTCCTGGAGCGCGAAGAGCGCGAACGAGTTCGAGACGCCGGCGCGGTCGCTGACGAGCACTCCGGCGGTCCGATGCGTGACCTCGCCCGCCCACGGCCCGTTCCCTTCGCCGATCTGGTGCAGCAGTGCAGTGCCGCGCGTCTCGGTCAGCAGCTGGCCGCGATAGCCGATCAGGCCGCGCACCGGCAGCACGAACTCGAGGCGGACCCGGCCGTCGGCGTCGGTCGACATCTGCTCCAGGCGCGCCTTGCGACCGGCCAGGGCGGTCTGCACCTCGCCGATGAACTCGGGCGGGATGTCGACCGTGATCCGCTCGTAGGGCTCGTGGGTGACGCCGTCGACGGTCGTCAGGATCACCTCGGGACGGCTCACCTGCAGCTCGAACCCCTCGCGCCGCATCTGCTCGACCAGCACCGCCAGCTGCAGCTCACCGCGGCCGCGCACCTCGAACGTGTCGCCGGTCTCCGTCGGGTAGACCTCGATCGAGACGTTGCCGAGCACCTCGCGGTCGAGGCGCGCCTTGATCTGCCGGCTCGTCACGTAGCGGCCGTCCTGGCCGGAAAGAGGCGACGTGTTCACCCCCAGCGTCATGCGCAGGGTCGGCGCGTCCACGTCCAGGCGGGGCAGCGGGCGTGGGTCGGCCGGATCGGTGATCGTGTCGCCGATGGTCACCTCGGGGATGCCGGCGAGCGCCACGATGTCGCCCGGTCCCGCCTCCGGCATGTCGACCCGCTCGATGCCGCGCGCTGTGGTCAGGCTGGTGACCGTGCCGGTCAGGGTCGCGGTCCGGCCCGGCTCGACCGAGCCATCGGCACCCTCCGCCTCCTCGCGCACGATCGCGATCCGCTGCCCCGGCTTGACGGTGCCGCTCCAGATCCTGCCCACCGCCATGCGCCCGACGTAGTCGTTCGCCGCCAGGTTGGTCACGAGCAGCTGGAGCGGCATGTCCGGCACGTAGGTCGGCGGCGGCGTCACCTCGACCAGCAGGTTGAGGAGCGGCTGTAGGTCGGTCCCCGGCGTTGCCAGGTCTCGGGTCGCCGTGCCGAGCTTGGCGTTGGTGTAGACCACCGGAAACTCGATCTGGGCATCGGCCGCGCCAAGGTCGATGAACAGCTCGTAGATGGCATCGAGCACGACCCCCGGCTGGGCATCTGACCGATCGATCTTGTTGATGCACACGATCACCGGCAGGTGCCGTGCCATCGCCTTGGAAAGGACGTAGCGGGTCTGCGGCAACGGGCCCTCGGCGGCGTCGACCAGCAGCAGGACCGCATCGACCATCAGCAGGGAGCGCTCGACCTCGCCGCCGAAATCGGCGTGCCCGGGAGTATCAACGATGTTGAGGTGGATCCCGCCGTGCTCGATGGTGGTCTGCTTCGCCAGGATGGTGATTCCCTTCTCGCGCTCCAGGTCGCCCGAGTCCAGGACCCGATCCACCACCGCCTGGTTGGCGCGGAAGGTGCCGGTCTGCCGCAGCAGGGCGTCGACCAGGGTCGTCTTGCCGTGGTCGACGTGGGCCACGATCGCCAGGTTGCGCAGGTCGGGGCGC
>JBBQGI010000180.1:0-3338 GCA_038322875.1 Candidatus Limnocylindria bacterium
TAGCCCCAGACCTTGCCGATGGCGCCGGTCAGGCCGATGGCGGTGAGGAGCACCTTCAGCGCATCCGAGGCCAGGACGTCGCGGACGAAGCCAAAGACGTCGAACAGGATGTCGGCCGAGCCCGGAGCAGCGTCGACGAAGGCGAGCCCGCCGTCCTGTGGCCGCGGCACCCGGGTCGGCGAGTCCGCATGCTGCGTGTCGGTGGCGGCGCGGCGCACCTCGCGGTCGAGCTCGGCGATGCGCCGCCCGATCTGCGTCGCCGAGACGTAGTCCGCGTGCCAGGCCACCTGCACGCCCCGCACGCCGCGCTCCGTCGCGATCGCCTCGAAGGCGACCTCGGCCGGGTCGTTCAACGCCATGGCCCGACGCCCGTCAGTCGCTCGAACCGGATGCGCGTGACATATCCGGCTGGTGGGTTCGGCATGGCCGGGAAGGTGACGTCCGGTCCGAGGTACGTGTGGGCCAGGCGCTGGAGAAGTGCGGCACCGCCACCCTCGGACACGGTTGCAGTCCCTGACAGCGCAAGGTACTCGCGGAGTCCCCACTCGTTCGTCCGCTCGCCCTCGATCGAGATGGCGATCCGCGGGTCGAGGCGCAGGTTGCGGAGCTTCCGCTGGTCATTGAGCGTGCCGAAGACGACCTCGTCGCCATCGATTCCGATCCAGGCCATCGAGAGGTGCGGGCTCCCGTCGGGATCGAGGGTCACGATGTGGGCGATCGCAGCGGATTCGATCAGCTCGCGGGCAGCGGGGGAGAGAGCGATCGGCATGGTCAGGTCGAGTCTAGCGGTGCCAGCTTGAGTCTCAGCTCCGACTCGGTGACCGTTGCATCCCACGGGAGCGACTTCTGCACGCCGGTCGCTCCGAACCCGAGCGCCTCGTAGACCCGGCGCGCTCCGGTGTTCCAGTCGGAGACCGACAGGAAGATCTCGCTCGCGCCACGCTCGCGCGCCCACGCCACCACCGCGGCGCTGAGCGCAGCCGCCAGTCCACGCCGCCGCCAGCCCGGGGTCACGTAGACCGCGACCAGGTGCGCCACGGGCAGCTCCATGTAGCCGCGCGCCATCCCGACCCACTCGCCATCGACGATCGCTGCGAAGGCCACAGTGTCGACCCCCGCCGCTCCCGAGGCAGCCCGCTCCCGCCATTCCGCTTCGCTGAAGACGACCTCGCGGGCGTGCGTCGACCCGTATGAGCGCGGAGAGTCCTGGAGCGCCTCCAGGCGGAGCGCCCGCAGCTTCTCCCATTCCGACGCCGCCATGCGGCGAACTTCGACCCGGTCTCCCATGGTCGGCAATGTACGCGCCTATCATCGGCCGATGAGTGACGACCGGGAGGTCCGGCTCGAGACGACCGGCGGATGGCAGCCCAAACCGTCCGGAGGGGAGCGCATCCTGGTCGCGTTGGCGGCGATCGCCCTGGTCAGCGCCGTGCTCATCGTGGCCGCCAATCTCCTTCCCAAGGGAGAAGCCGCCCGTGATCCGACGCGCACGCCGCGTCCCACCGCCCGCGCCACGCCAGGCTCCACGCCATTCGTACCGCTCGAGCTCGGCGTGACCTCGCCGTCATCGCCACCGGCCCTGCCCGTCGCCCCGTTCTACGGCTGGATTCGCGCCAAGGTGGATCTGCCGATCCTCAGCGACAACAGCGAGTTCGGAAACCCCTTCGGCACCCTCCCGGCCGGCGCAGTCGCCTATGCGCACGAGCAGGAGGGGGACGTGCCGCCCGATGCGAGTGGTTGGCTGTATGTCGATGAGCCCGCGCCCAGTGGCTGGGTCGCGACCAGGAACGGCAGCACCGACCTCGTCACGCGCTTTGACTCCAGCTCCGCCGCCGCGCCCGGGGCGATCTGGGGGTTGGAAGCTGGTCCGAACGGCTTCCTGGCCATCGGAAGAGCGGCCAGTCCTGGCGGCCAGTACCCCCCGAACCAGATCTACGCGTCGTCCGATGGCGTGCGTTGGCAGGCGGCCACCGAGCAGCCCGCCCCGGATTGCTGTTGGACGACGGCGGCCTGGGGACCGGCGGGCTGGCTGCTGGTCGGCTTGTCGCCGGGGAGCGACTTCGAAACCTGGATCTGGACCTCGCCCGATGGGCTGCGGTGGGGGCCAGCGGGTGTCATCGGCAGCACGAGGGTGCCTAGCGGAGGGCCGATGACGCTCGACGGCTCGGACCTGGGCTACGTCCTGACGACCTCGTTCAGTGGAGTACCCAGGAGCGGGCCGACCGCGTGGTACTCAGCGGACGGGAGCACCTGGATCGAATCCGAGGTTGGGCAGCCAGAGAACGATCAGGTGCGTATCGCCGCCCTGCCGATCGGTTTCTATGCCTGGACCGATGCATCCCAGGGGGCCGGGGGACAGGGCTACGCGGCCTTCTCGGTCGATGGCCTGCACTGGGTGCCGGTCTCCGGCGGGCCGGATTCCTATGCGGCACAGGTCGTCGCGCTGGGCACCCAGTTGTTCGCGATGGAGACCGACCCCGCTACCGGGGGCCTGCGGGCGTGGATCGGGACGGTCCGGGGCGACGAGCTGACGTGGACCAACATGCAGGGCGGCGCTCCCTTCGTTGGCGCTGCCTTCTCGTCCCTCGCCTCGGACGGCCAGCAGGTGGTGGCCTTTGGCTGGGACCGGGCGACCGAAGCGCCCCTCACCTGGTCCAGCGCCGGCGGGGCGTGGATCCGCGACGAGCTGCCCGCGGCGTTCGGCGGCATCGCACCCGTCGTGATCGGGGGCGAGCAGGGCGTGGTCGCCATCGGGCACCGCTGGAACAGGCGCGGTGACAACCCCGTCCTCTGGCATCGCACCTCCCAACCCGGACTGCCGACTGGTGAATGGCTGGCCGAGCCGGAACCGGTCCTCGGCTTTCTCTTCGATCCCACACCCGCCGAGTGCAGCTCGCCGCCGGCCGACGCCCTCGAGTTCATCAACCTCGATCGGCCGGCGTTCATCGCGTGCTTCGGCAACCGGCAGATCACCTTCCGCGCCTGGTCGGTCGGGTGCAACGACTGTGGTGGACAGCCCGACGGGAGCACCGTGCCCGATTGGCTCGCCTTCGCGTCGACGAATTCCCTCTTGCTTTCGCCGATCAAGAGCACAGGCTGGTGGACCACCTCCGTGCTCGATCCCGCCATCGGCTCGTCACCGCCGGACGACATGCTCGACGCCTGGTTGGAGCTGACCGGCCACTTCGACGATCCGGCCGCCCAGAGCTGTCACTGGACTCCGCCGCCCCGCGAGGTCCCGTATTACACGGGCTCCCGTGCGACGATCGAAACGTGTCGCCAGCAGTTCGTGGTCACCACCGTGCGAGTGGTTGACGGCCCCTGACGGGCTACTGCGA
>JBBQGI010000181.1:0-3289 GCA_038322875.1 Candidatus Limnocylindria bacterium
TCCCGAGGACGGCGCGTCGGCCGAGGAGCTGATCATCGCCGCCGACCGGGCCATGTACCAGGCGAAGTCGCTCGGCAAGAACCAGATCAGCGGGAACCCGCGTCCGCGTCGCATCGGCCAGCGCAGGCTGCTGGCCGCGCCCGAAGAGACCAGCCCCGCGCCGGCCGTAGTGCAGCCGACGGTTGTGCCTCCCGCTCCCGAGCCCTCGAGCTCGGCTGCCCTCTCGATCGAGCCGCGAGCGACCAACGGTTCCAGCCACGATGCCCACGGCGAGGACGAGCCCGATCCGGCCGACGTGCGGCGCAATATCGCCTCCGCGCGACGCAACATGGACCCGGATCACCAGATCCGCAGGGCCATGGACGCCTTCCTGTCGAGTCCGTCGTCCGCCGGGGCGAGCGAGCGGGAGTAGCGATCAGGACTCGGTGATGGAGGCGGCGATCGGCACGATCTCCCACCAGACCACGCCCGGCTCCAGGATCACCGCCTTGCCGTTGTCGGCATAGGTCCACTCGGTCCCATCTCCCTCGGTCGGGCGCGACCAATGCAGCTTGATCGCCTTGCCCTGGGTATAGAGCGTTCCGTCGCCATGGCCGACGAGGTGCTGGTAACGTCGCGAATTGCCCCCCGGATCAGGGTCGCCGAAGACAACCTCCTCGACCACGCGCTGGACGACCACGTGTGAGGCGCTGACCGGTCCATCGGTGACCTCGTCGAAGACCGCCTTCCCCGCGTCCTGGCGGCTCCAGGTCCCTGCGGCGGCATTCCACGACCAGCCGAAGCGCCAAGAGGCATTGGTTCGAATCTCGAACATCTGGACCGAGCGTCCGGCTGGGATCGCGACTGCGGCCTCGAACGTGAATGGCGGGCGGAGCGGACCGACCTTGGCCGCTAGGCGGTCGATGCCACCACCACCTCCGAGCGCAGCGCGCATGGCCTCAACGTCGGCGTAGACGTTGTGTGGCGCCGGCTTGCTCCCATGCCGGGCGAACCACGGCCACGCGCCACTGATCCCGTTGACATAAGGCATCCCTGCGGCAGCAAAACGTTGCAGGGCTCCGCCGGAGGCGCCGAACCCCACCGGCAGCACGCCGAGATCCTGCCACAGGTCGATCTCGTAGTACCGTGCGCTGCGGATCGGCCCCGTCACCCCGATCGTCGTGCGGCACAGGAAGACGGCGCTGAACCGGGTGGTATCGCCTTCGACGGGTGCCTCGATCACCATGTCCGCATTTGACAGGTTTCGCGCAGGGCGCGCTATTGGGTTGTTCTCGATCTGGACAACGAGTGCGGCCCGGCCAAGCCCCGAGGCACTCTCGACCGGCAATCCGGTGAGGGGGCAGGCGAACGCCGCCTCGATGCTCGGCGACGGGGAGGGCGAGGGCGACGCGGAGGGCGAGGAAGATCGGGAGACCGAGGCAATCGCCGTCGGCGAGGGGAGAGCCTCCTGCGTTGAATCGCGCCCGAGTACGAGCCATGCCACGAGGCCGACCGCGAGCACGGCCCCTGCGCCCACGGCCAAGATCCGTCCGCGGCCAAGCCCGCTGAGTCGATGCATGCCAAGATCCTACCCGGTCGCTCGAGCGCTGACCGTGGCACCATGGCGCCGTGGACGTTCCCTCAGACCAACCCGCTCCGCACGTCTCGCCCTGGCGACGGGCATCGCTGGCTGCTTTTCTGTCCTTCCTCTTCCCGGGTCTCGGTCAGGCCTACAACGGGCAGCCTGGCCTCGCCTGGCTGCTGGCTGCCCCGGTTCTCATCCTTGCCCTGGGGATCGCCGCCGTGCTGTTGGTCGGCACCTCAGTCCTGGTCGCGCGCCTCTTCGATATCCGCTTTCTCGGCGGCCTGCTTGTCCTTGACGTGGTGCTCCTCGCGTGGCGCCTGTTCGCTGTCGTGCAGGCGCTCGGCCATAGGGGCCGCCCGAAGCTCACGAGCCGTGCGACCTGGGCTACCGCCCTGCTGGTGACCGTCACCGTGGCCATGCACCTAGTGCCGGCGTACTACGCCGTGAAAGCGATAGACACGATCGGAACCGTTGCGCTGGGCGGTACGCATGGCGTCGATCTGCAGGACCTCTTCCCGTCCGTCTCGGGACTGCTGGGGCCGTCTGACCAGCCGGACGTCCGCGCCGGGGAGCGCGTGAACATCCTCCTCGTTGGTGTCGACAGCCTGCCCGGACGCACCACGGCGCTGACGGACACGATGCTGGTTGTCAGTCTCGATCCGAATGGCACCGCCTCCGCCATGATCTCCGTGCCACGTGACCTGTATGGGGCGCCATTGCCCGATGGTGGCGTGTACAACCAGAAGCTCAACTCACTGATGGTCTACGCGGGGGCCCACAGCCAGGAATACCCGCTCGGGGGCGTGGGCACGCTCAAGGCCACCGTCGGCAAGCTGCTGGGCGTGCCAATTCACTACTTTGCCGCAATCAACCTGCTCGGTTTCAAACAGACGGTCGATTCGATCGGCGGGGTCGACGTCATCGTGCAACGGGCGATCAACGATCCGACCTATATTGACGAATTCAACAACCTGAAGGGGTTCTTTCTCAAGGCCGGAAGTCACCACTTGGACGGCCACACCGCGCTGGCCTTCGTCCGATCTCGCAAGGGAGCCGGCGATAGCGACTTCACCCGTGCTGACCGGCAACAACAATTGCTGGCGGCAGTTCGCGCCAAGCTGACCGCTGGCAATCTCCTGCTCTCCCTGCCCGGCTTGCTCGACGCAGTGAAGAACACGATCGCCACGGATGTGCCCTCGGACCGGATCGCGGAGCTGGCGGTGGCGGTCCAAGGCGCGGACATGTCGAAATTGCAGAGGATCATTCTGCAGCCTCCGACCTACCTGCGTGCCGACCCGTTCTCGAAGGCGGGTTACATCTTGATTCCAGACCTCGACGCCATCCGAGCGATCGGGGAGCGGCTACTTAGCGGAGCGCCTCCGCAGCCGTCCCCGACCCCCTAACTGGTCTCGCGGAGGGCTACAGCCGGACTGTTAGACTCCGCCGGTCATGCCCGGCTTCGCCACCCGCGCCATCAAGGCCGCCAGCCGTGTGCCGGCCGCCCCACAGGCGCCGGTCAACGTGCCGATCTACCAGACAAGCACCTTCGCTGTGGCGAGCGCGGAGGAGCTGGCCGAGCTCCTGGCCTTCGCGCGACCGGGACACTCCTACAGTCGCTACTCCAACCCGACCCATGCGGCGCTGGAGGAGGCGCTCGCCGAGCTGGAGGGCGCCGAGGCCTGCCATGTCACCGCCTCGGGGATGGCGGCGATCCACGGGGTCGTG
>JBBQGI010000182.1:0-3258 GCA_038322875.1 Candidatus Limnocylindria bacterium
GGCCTCCTGGTCGGCTTCGCGGGGGTCGCCATCCTGGTCGGCTTCGACCCTGGCGTCCTGGCCGGCACCAGCGTCCTGCCCGCCCTGGCGCTGCTCGGCTCGACAACCTCGTACGCCGCCGGCGGCGTCTACGCACGTCGCTATCTCCAGGGTGTGAAACCGATGATCACCGCCGTCTTCGAGGTCGGCTTTGCGCTGGTCATCGCGGCGGTCCTGGCCACGCTGCTCGATGGCGGGATTCGCCTGCCGAGCCAGACCGATGCCATCTTCGCCGTGATCTGGCTTGGCCTCCTCGGCTCGGGGCTGGCGTTCCTCATCTTCTTCCGCCTGCTGAGCCGATGGGGCGCCACCCGCACCTCGCTGGTCGCCTACGTGATGCCGGCCGTCGGCCTGGTCCTTGGCGCACTGGTGCTCCACGAGGCGATCGACCTGCGGGTCGTGCTCGGGACGGCCCTGGTCATCGCCGGGATCGGGTTCGTCAACCTCAACCGGGGATCGCTGCGGTTCGGCCGCGCCACGCCCGTCGAGGAGCCCCGCTGATGTCGGCCGGAAGCCACCGGCATCGGACCATCGCGCCTGAGCCGAACCGAGCCCGTCACGGCCCGGCGCTGCGCGCCGGCGTGCTGGGCGCGACCGACGGCCTCGTCTCCAACCTGAGCTTGGTGATGGGGGTGGCGGGATCTGGCGTTGCGCACAGCGTGGTCGTCATCGCCGGCCTGGCCGGTCTCGTCGCCGGAGCATTGTCGATGGGGCTCGGCGAGTACCTCTCGGTCCAGAGCTCTCGGGAGCTGTTCGCACGCGAACTGGAGATTGAGGCAGAAGAGCTGCGGACGAATCCCGCCGCCGAAGTCGACGAGTTGTGCTCGATCTATGAGCGGAAGGGCATTCCAACCGCGCAGGCTCACGAGCTGGCCGAGCGCATCGTCCACGGCGATCCGCAGTTCGCCCTCGATACCATGGCGAGGGAGGAATTGGGATTCGACCCCAATCAGCTCGGCGGCTCGGCCTGGGTCGCGGCCGGCACATCGCTGGTGCTGTTCGCACTCGGTGCGTTTGTCCCGCTCCTGCCCTTCCTGATCATCATTGGCAGCCCGGCGGTCGCCGTTGCCGCGACGGTCAGCGGCGTCGCACTGTTCGCATTGGGCGCCGCGATCACGAACCTGACGGGCATGAACCCCATTCGAGCCGGCCTGCGTCAGCTCGTCTTCGGCGCGGTTGCGGCCGCGGTGACGTACGGCATCGGATCAGCCGTCGGGACGCTGACGCGCTGAAATCAAGGACCAGGAGCGAGGATCTGCGCCGCGAGACGGGCGTCATTCCGGGTTCGGTTCATGTGCCACTCTCGGTCCTGTACTGGCGGCTCGACCCCTCGTCGGAGTTTTGCGATCCGAATCTGGCGGATCTTGGCCGCCACGTGATCCTGATCTGCGCGCATGGCTACTCCTTAAGCCTGGCAGCCGCCACGTTGCAGCAGCTGGGATTCGCACAAGCGACCGACATCGTGGGCGGCTTCGAGGCGTGGGCCGAAGCAAGGCTGCCAGTGGAGCCGCTGGCATAAGGTCCTGCCTGGCGACCCCGAGGCCCCTGCGCGGGCCGCGAACGCCACGGTTAGACTCCTCGGGTGGCACTCGACTCCCAGCGCGACTTCTCGACCCTCGGTGAGCTCTCCGTCGTCGGTGAGCCGCCCGGACACGCGTCCCCGTCCGAGGTGATGTATCCCGGCGGCCCCAGCCTCGACGCCGGCGGCCTCTTCCCCGGCGACCCTATTCCCGAGAACGCCGGTCCCGGCGGGAGACGGCCGGAGTGGCTGAAGGTGCGCATCGGTGTCGGCGAAACCTACGCGGGAGTGAGCCGCATCATGCGGAGCCAGTCGCTGCACACCGTCTGCGAGGAGGCCCGCTGCCCGAATCAGGGCGAGTGCTGGGCGCTGGGCACCGCGACCTTCATGGTGCTCGGCAGCGTCTGCACCCGGAACTGCGGCTTCTGCGCCATTGACACGGGACGGCCGCCCGAGACCGATACCGACGAGCCGCGACGTGTCGGCGAGGCGGCCGCCGCCATGCGCCTCAAGCACGCAGTGATCACCATGGTCGCCCGCGACGACCTGCCCGATGGCGGCGCCGCCGTGGTCGCCGACACGATTCGCGCCATTCGCAGCGAGTCCCCCGCCACGAGCATCGAGGTGCTCATCTCCGACCTGAACGGTCGCGAGCGCGACATCCGCACCGTGGTCGAGGCGCAGCCCGAGATCCTGAACCACAACGTCGAGACGGTTCCGCGCCTGCAGCGCCCAGTCCGGCGACGCGCCAGGTGGGATCGCAGCGTCTCCGTCCTGACGATCGGGCGCGACATCGCCAACGAGATCGGCCACGACCAGATGGTCACCAAGACCGGCCTGATGGTCGGCCTGGGCGAGACCTGGGACGAGCTGCTGGAGGCGATGGGCTTGCTGCGCGAGGCGCAGGTCGAGGTGCTGACCATCGGTCAATACCTCCGCCCCTCGCGGCAGCACCTGCCGCTGCACAGGTACTACACGCCCGCTGAGTTCGTGGCGTTGCGACGGATGGGCCTGGAGCTGGGATTCCGCCACGTGCAGTCCGGGCCGCTGGTGCGCTCCTCCTACCACGCCGCCGAGCAGGTCCCCGGCAGCGATGCCGCGGTAGCCGTCTGATGGCGGGTCGCCAGCTGGTCTCCATCCTCGCGAACCGCATCGGGATCACACATCGGCAGCTGCTCGAGGCGGCTTCGGCCTGCACCGATGAGGACACCGCCTGGCAGCCCGGTCCCACCTCGCCGTCGATCGCCTTTCACCTGTGGCACACCGCCCGCTGGGCGGACCGCTGGGCCGAGGTGGTCAGCGGCAACGCGCAGCGCTGGAATCGCGAGGACCTCTCCACCAAGTGGGAATTCCCGGAGGATCAGGGCACCGGCGGCACCGGCATGGAGCTGCCCGATGAGGATGCCGCCAAGCTCCCCTTCCCGGGCCGCGACCAGTTGACCACGTATCTGCGTGGAGCCTTCTCGGACCTTGAGCAGGCGATCGGCGCGCTCGACGACGAAACAGTCACGCGCGATGCCGACAACCTCATCGGGGCCACCGCCCCGCTCGACGACTCACTGATCCGCCACCTCTCCCACGTCAGCCGGCACCTCGGCATGATCGAGGCGCTGCGCGGGGTGCGCGGCGGGCACGGCACCGCCACGGTCTGACCCATGGTCCAGATGCGCGACATCAGCCGCGGTCCGCGGGGCGGCGAC
>JBBQGI010000183.1:0-3258 GCA_038322875.1 Candidatus Limnocylindria bacterium
CCACGGCTGGCTCACCGTCTGCATCCAGGTCCCGACCAGGCTGACGATCTGGCCGATCCAGTAGAGACGGAAGTTCCGATAGCGGACGGCGCTGAAGCCACGTCCCAGGTCGAACATCACGGGGAATGCTACAGACCGCCGCGGGGTCGGACGCAGCCCGCGCCGATGGGCCATGCTTCCGAACCATGCGACGCTCGATCGCCCACCTGACCGGCGCTGCCGCCGCGCTGGCGATGGTGGTCGCCGTGTCCCTGGTCGTCGCTCCGGCAGCCTTCTCGCCCGGCGAGTTCGTGCCACGTCCGTCGCACACCACGAGGCCGAGCGGGGCACTGGCGTCGCCGCGTCCCACGGCGACCGGCATCCCCGCTGGGCGACGGCGGATCGGCCCGGCCGGTCGAGCTGGCGGCGGTCACAGCTGCCCAGGCCACCGACCTCCAGGCAGCGATCGATCGAGCCCGACAGGCGTTCGGCCTGGGCGCGGTGGCGGTCGGCGTATCAGCCGATGCCCGCGTTGGCTGGAGCGGCGCCTCGGGTCCGCCGCGCGACGGGGTCACGCCGCTGAGCGGCACCACCCCGTTCGCCATTGCCAGCGTGACGAAGACCTTCACGGCGGCGATCGTCCTGCAGCTGGTCGAGGAGGGGCGCATCGGCCTGGGCGGGCGGGTGACCGACTACCTCCCCGAGCTGACCGTGGCCGATGGCGTGACCGTCGAGGAGCTGCTCAGCCACACATCAGGAATCGCCGATCTGCTGGATCCGATGCGCGACCGCATGAACGCACAGCCGACGCGCGTATGGCAGCCGGCCGAGGTGCTGGCCCTGATCGGTCCTTCGCGGTTCGCCCCGGGGACCGATTGGGGCTACTCGAACACGAACTACGTCATCGCCGGCATGCTCGTCGAGCGCGTCACCGGCAGCCCCTTCGCCGATGAGCTGGCGCGCCGGATCACGGAGCCGCTGAAGCTGCTCGGCACCGGGTTCGCCACACCGGGCGGCCTGCCGAACCTGCTGAATACGTCGTGGGCCAGCGCCTTCTGGACATCGGCGGCGCTCGATTCCGATGCTGCCGACCTCGTCCGCTGGGCCGACGCGCTGTACGGCGGCGCGATCCTGCAGCCGGCGACCATGGAGCGAATGCTCGACTTCAATGCCGATGGCTACGGCCTCGGCGCCGAGCGCTACACGATCGCCGGCCTTCTCGGCTACGGACACTCCGGCCTGCTGCGCGGCTACACCACGCTGCTGGTCCACCTGCCCGCTGCGCACCTGACCCTGGCGGTCATGGCGGTTGGGCACGTCTTCGACGCCACCGCGCTGCTCACCTATGCAGCCTCGGGCAAGCCCTCGATCCTGTCGCTGGCCCAGGCCATCTCCCCGGACTGACCGCCGCGCCTCACTCGCCGAAGAGGATGTCTCGGATCACCGGCATCGACGGCGACCCGTGCGCCAGCACCGATTCCAGGAACGGCCGGTAGACGAAGTCGCGCGACTCCGCGGCGGCGCGGCGGCGCGCCTCGCGCTCAAGGCCCTGCATCTCCACGGCACCCAGGAAGTACTCGCACAGCTGCGTCGAGGAGAGGCGCGCGCGATCCCACTTGTTGGTCGCCTCGCCCTCCTCCTGGAAGCCGCCCCCGACCATCAGCTCCATTGCCGCCGCCTCGTCCATGTCGCCGGCCTGGATCCGGATGTCCATCAGCGCGTTGGTTGCCGAGCGCAGGTAGAACTTCCAGTGCACGAGCATCAGGGCCGGGTCATCGGCGCCGTAGCCGAGGTCCATCATCACCTGGGTGATGTAGACCGCCCAGCCCTCGGCGAAGACGCCCGATCCGAAGATCGCGCGCACGAGCGACGGGGATCGGTTCGAGTAGGCCAGCTGCAGGTAGTGGCCCGGCACGGCCTCGTGGATGGTGAGCAGCCGCAGCATGCGGGCGTTGTCCTCGCGCAGGTACGACTCGCGGCGCTCCGCCGGCCAGTCCTCGTTGACGGGGGTGATGGCGAAGAAGCTGGCCAGGCCGCGGTCGAGCGGCCCCGGCGGGATCAGCATCGCGCCGCCGAAGGCGCGCAGGAAGCCGGGGGTCCAGATGATCTGCATCGGCTCGTCGGTCAGGCCGACCAGGTCGCGCTCCGCCACGAACGCCTCGATCCGCGCGTTCTCGGCCCGGCAGAAATCGAGCAGCTCCTCCGCGCGCGGGTGATCGACCGCGATCGCGTCGAGCACGCTGCGCACCGCCTCGTCGTCACTGTCGGGGGGCGGCGCATTGCTCATCCAATCGGTCCAGATGTTGCGCGCCAGGCGCGCCATCTCGGCGCGCACCGTGTCGTATTCGGCCAGCGCCATCGCCTCGAGCTCGGTGTGGGTGACGGCCGTCTTGAGGGAATGCCTGAACTTGGCCGCGTACAGCTCCGGGCCGAGCCGGAAGTCGCCCGTGGCCAGCGGCAGCAGCTCGTCGCGCAGCCAGTGGGTCCACGCCGTGATCGCACCGGTCGCCACCTCGGCACCCACCCGAATATGGTCGAGGAGCGCCGGGTCGTCGCAGGTCTCGGCCTCCGAGACGGCCAGAGCGACCAGGTCGGCCACGCCCCCCATGCGCTCCACCGCCTTCTCGGCGTGATAGCGGCTCACCGGCCGGCCGCCTTCGTGGCTGAGCGCCTCGCGCGCCCCGTCCAGGGCCGCCGGCAGCCCGCGCAGCCGCGAGGCGAGGGCATTGAGGCGCTCGGGCAGTGGCGCGTACTCCCGGGCGAGCATCGTGAAGAGCGCGCTGCCGAACAGGTAGACGTAGGTCATCGGGTTCCACTCCGCCTCGCGCAGCTCGTCGGCCACGAAGCGCGCCGCTGCCAGGTTCTCGAGCAGGATCCGCCGGTCGATCGCCTCGTCCCGGGACAGCGACCCGGGCGCGACAGCCGTGACCTGCGCCTCGGCATCGCGCAGCCACGCGGACCAGTCGGCGCGGCCGGCCTCGGTCAGGTCGGGCCAGTGATGGTCGTAGGCGTGGTCACCCAGCTCGGTGGCCTGGCTCGGCTGGAGGCGGAAATAGTCGGCGAGAAGCTGATCGACGCGAGCGGCAAATTCCATGCCCGGATGGTAGCGCCTGTTAGCCTGCGCATGGTGAGCGAGAACCTGGCCTACACCGATGCCTATGCGCGATCCGTCCCGGCCCGCGTGCTCCAGGCCGATGGCGCCGCGGTGCTGCTCGATCGCACCGTCTTCTATCCCGGTGGCGGCGGCCAGCCGGCAGATGCGGGATGGCTGCGGACCGA
>JBBQGI010000184.1:0-3255 GCA_038322875.1 Candidatus Limnocylindria bacterium
CTCGGCGTGGAGTGGGACCGAAATCGCCGCAGTCCTGCTGCTTACGCTCGGCGCAGTCTTCCTTCCGTTCATCGGCCCATTGCTGGGCCTGATATTCGTCTGGGCGTCGATCCAGTGGACAACACGCCAGAAGCTGATCGCAACGGCGATTGTGCTGGTCCTGGAGATGCTGCCGATCATCCTGCTGCTCGGCGCCAGGGCTGTGGGGGGCGCCATCCAGGGGCAGATCTGATCAACGGCATAGCGGAGGCAATCCAATGACCGCCGGACTCTTCGTGTTACTCATCCCGCTGGCTGGGATCTTGGCCGCCATCTACCTGGTAGTGGTCCTGCTCCGCCGCGAGCGCTGATCTGCGTCAGCCGGGCCGATCTCCAGGTGCGAGGCGCCGCTGAGGTCAAGGTACGTGCAACGTGGAGTCCGGACGATGCGGATCACGACCTCGCGGCATCCCGAGCATCTCAACGTGACCCCGGGACCGTGGGTCCAGGCCAGGAGCGTGCCCACCGCGGCGATGTTCCCGCAATGCGCGCAGCGGTGTGCAGTGGCGGTCACCTCGAAGCCGAAGAGCTCCGCCAGGTCACCGGCGACGGCATTGGCGTCGAGCATCATCGGATCGTCCATCGTGCGCTCCTTCCTCAGCTCGTCGGTCCGAAGCGCTCGGTGCGAACCCGTGCCGGGGGCACGCCGAGCTCGACCAGGAGATTGGCGGCCGCTTCGACCAGCAGGGTCGGACCGCAGATGTAGACCAGCGGCTGGGACCCCGCCGCGGCGATCGCCTCGGACAGCATGGGCCGATCGATGCGACGGTCGTATCCGGTCCAGTCGGCGGGCTGCTCGCGGGTCAGGGTCGAGATGACACGCAGCCGATCATCCGCATCGTCGAGCCCCGCCAGCTCCTCGCGGTAGATGACATCGTCGAAGGTGCGCGATGAATGGAGCAGCACCGCCGGCGGCGGCTCGGCCGCAGCGGCCCGCTCGCGGAGCATCGCCATCAACGGCACCACGCCCGAGCCGCCGGCAATCAGGAGCAGCGGCCCGCTGAGCGCCGGCTCCCAGACGAAGTATCCGCCGATGGGTCCCCGCAGCTCGACGCGATCCCCCACCTCGACCACGTCGTGGAAGTAGGGCGAGACCTCGCCGTCGGCGATCCGCTCGATGGTCAGGTCGATCTCGCCCGCCCGCGATGGCGGCGAGGCGATCGAATAGGAGCGCTGGGCCTGGTAGCCATCGAGCGCCGTGAGCCGGACGTCGTAGTGCTGTCCGGCACGGTGGGGCAGCCGGGCGGGCAGCGCCAGCGTGAAGGAGGAGACCTCGGGTGTCTCCGCGCGAATCGCGGTGACCGTCGCGATCTGCCAGGCGATCGGCTCGGGCATCGGCGAAGCGGGTCTTCAGTCGCCCGAGTAGCGCTCTTCGCGCCAGGGGTCGCCGCGGTTGTGGTAGCCGAGCGACTCCCAGAAGCCGGGTTCGTCTTCCTCGCTGAGTCGCAGTCCCTGGACCCACTTGGCGCTCTTCCATAGGTAGAGATGCGGCACCACGAGTCGAGCCGGGCCCCCGTGCTCCGGTGCGAGCGGCTTACCGTCGTGTTGCCAGGCGACGAACGCCTGGTTGTTGAGCAGGTCGGTGAGCGGCAGGTTGGTGGTGTAGCCGCCATACGAGTGGGCCGTCACGAAACGGGCGCGCGGATCGATCTCGACCGCGGCCATCAGGTCGTCGAGGCTGACGCCATGCCAAACCGTGTCGAGCTTGGTCCACTTCGTCACGCAGCTGATGTCGACCGTCCAGTCGCGCGACGGGAGCGCGGTGAAGTCCTGCCAGGTCCAGGTCACCGGCGCCCTGACGAGCCCCTCGATGCTGAACTCCCAGCGGTCCAGACCGATCTGCGGCGTCGGTCCGGCCGAGAGGACTGGAAACGAATCGGTCAGGTACTGGCCCGGCGGCACGCGACCGGCCTGCTCATCGGCGGGATGCGGCCGACCGGCGAAGCCACGGGAGACGAAGGGGTCGGTCACGGGAGCTCGTCCGCGGCGGGTTCGGCGACCCTGACGGCGGCGTAGCCCGCCACCGCCCCGATCGACGCCACCAGCAGGGCAGTGAGCGACCCCAGACCGGCAGGCCCGCCGATCTCGAAGAGCGGAGGCCAGATGCCGATCAGCAGGGCCCACAGCCAGGGCCGCCGGCCGGACAGTCCGGCTGCCATCGCCGAGGTCAGGAGCAGCAGCGCGACGGTGATCCCGGTGTCGTCCCAGCTCGGCTGCGAGTCGACATAGCCAACCACGACGCCGATCGTCACCGACACGACGATGAGCAGGCCGTCACGCGGCCCGAGCCAACGGGCGAGTCGCTGCATCGGCGCATTGTGCCAGTGGTGTCGAGCGGGCACGTCCGATCGCCCGCGCCGGGCACCCGCGATCCGCCACCATGGGACCGCCCACCATTGTTCGGGAACCGCGCTCACCGTCGCGGTGTACGGGTTGCAGAGGTGGAGGGCCGTCCACTGGTCGAGAGCGAATGGATCGAGGCGGCACGACGCGGCGACGCGTCGGCCTTCGAGGAGCTGGTGCGCCATTACCAGGAGATCGCCTACCGCACCGCGTACCTCATCGTCGGCGATGCCGACGAGGCGCGCGATGCCGCCCAGGAGGGATTCCTGCGGGCGCATGCGGCGCTGAGCCGCTTCCGCGCTGGCGCGGCATTCCGGCCGTGGCTCCTGCGAATCGTGGCGAACGCGGCCCGCAACCGGCGACGTGCCGCGTGGCGGCGCGCCGGCCTCGCTCTGCGGGCGTCGCGCGATGCAGCCTCGGGCGATGCGGCCCCATCGCCCGAGGCGCTGCTCCTCGCCGCTGAGCAGCGCCAGGACCTCGTGGCAGCCATCAACCGCCTGCGGCCCGACGATCGGCTGGTGATCGCCATGCGCTGGTTCCTGGAGCTTGGCGAGGAAGAGATGGCCGCCGCTCTCAACTGCCCCCGTGGCACCGTCAAGTCGCGGCTGTCGCGGGCCACCGACCGTCTGCGATCGGTCCTGCAGGAGGCGCCGAATGCGTGACTTGAGGCTCCCCCCGCTCGAGCCGCGCCTCGCCGACCTGGCCTCCGAGATCGCATTCCCGGCAACTCCACCGCTGGCGGAGTCGGTCGCCGGCGAACTGCTGCGCTCGCCTCGTCGTGCCGCCTGGCAACGCCCGATGGTCCGCGGCGCAGCGCTCGCCCTGGCTGCCACCCTGCTGCTGGTGGGCGTGGCCGCGGCGGTCGGCATCGCC
>JBBQGI010000185.1:0-3250 GCA_038322875.1 Candidatus Limnocylindria bacterium
CCCGAGGCCGAGGCTGCCGGCCGCGCTCCCCAGTCGAACGAGGATCGCTCCGGTCGAGTCCTGCACCACGGCGCTGCCGGCTTCGAGCAGGCCAGCTTGCGCGGTCACCACGCCACGAACGCGAAGGTGGTCGCCGGTGGCGGCCGCGCGTGCCTCACCGATCGACACCAGGGAGATGGTCGAAGTTGGTGTTGGCGATGGCGTGCCCGTGGGGCTGGCCAGTGCCGCGGTGCTCGACGTCGGGATGGGGGTCGCGGTTGGAGCCGGTGTAGGGGTCGGAGTCGCGGCCGGCTCATCGCTCAGGATGTCCGCCGCATCGCGCGGCTGGACCCGGAAGCCGGAGGTCCCGCCGCCGCTCGAGTCGCGCTGACCAACCACGCCGATCAGCGTGAGTCCGGTTCCCCGTCCCCAGCCCGAGGTATCGATCCCGGTCGCGTTGCCGACTACCAGCCGGATGGGGCCGGTCCCGTCATCGAGGTCCCACGCGAGGCCGCCGCTCAGCGTGGTCGCCGAGCTGGAGATGAGACCGGTCACCTCGACCAGCCCGCCCTCGACCGCTTCCCCGATCGAGCCTGTCTCGAGGTCCGACGGCAACGGGTCGATGCCGGCACCGAGGACGAAGATCGACGCCGCCACCGACCGGATGGTGCGCTGCGCGAAACGATCGTCGAGCGTGCCGGTGACGCGCAGCAGCTGGCCGCGGCTGAACGTGCCGTCACTCACGAGAACGGCGATGCCGGCCGTCGCATCGGCCACATAGCCGCCGCCGTCGGCGAAGTCGCCGGCGGTGAGCGCGACTCCCTGCACCGTCACTGTGGTGTCGTCCGGCAGCGAGCGCGCCGCGGCGACAGAGATCGGTGCCGGCGTCACGGTTGGCTCAGGAGTCGGCATCCGGGTGGCGGTGGGAGCAGGCGTAACCGTGGAGACGGCGGTTGCGCTGGGCGTCGGGCTCGTCTCGGGCGAGGCAGACGGCCCTGAGCTTGCCGAAGCGGTCGGGTCGGGAGTCGCGCTCGAAATCGGCGCTGACCCGCTGTTCTGCGGGTCGGGGGCAGCCTGCGCGATGAAGTCGACGAGATTGTCATCGGTGTCCTGGGAGGAGCCAGATGCTCCGCCGGGGAGACGTTCCAGACTGCTTCCCGTCGCGGGTGCAACTGCCGGTCGCGCCTCGAGCCACGAGCTCGTCGCGTTGCCCCAGCCGACCGCGTCGATGGCGGTCGCCGCGCCCAGGACACGCAGCGCCACGCTGCCGCCGGTGGCGGCGAGCCCGCTCGCATACGAGAGATCGCCAAGCGTGGCGAAGATCCCGCCGGCGTTCGCGATCAGCTGGTGGGTGCCGGCCGGCATGCCCGGCGCGCCTGCAGTCCAACTCGCCTTGCGCGTGATGGTCGCACCGCTGGCGGTGACGTACACGATCTCGAGCCCCTCGAGCGGCATGATCGCGTCGGTCGGGTTGTACAGCTCGATGAACTCATCCGAGGCACTGGCGCCGGCGGTCATCACCTCGCTGATGACCAAGTGCGCGGGCGCGCTCGCGGGTGCGGGATTCCCGCTCGAGGTCTCATCTGCCAGCGGGATCGCCATGGTTTGGTCGATGGCCGTGACCAGCACGGCGACGGATGCAAGCGCGGCGAGCAGGCGACGCGCGGACGGAAGCGCAGGGGCAAGGGACACAGCACACCTCGACAGTGGGAGGCGCCCAGGTCCTGGCAGGATCGGTGATCGGCAGTTACGAGCGGCTTACCGCCGACTTACTCGGCTCCTAGGCGTCGACAGGGAGAGGGTCGCGTACAATCGCCGCCCGATGCCAAAGAAGACCCTCTCCCAACGCGACGCTGAGCGGCGCGCCGAGTCGCGTCGTCGCGCTCGCATGGAGGCCCAGGGACGTCCCCCCGAAGACGAGGCCTCGGACGAGCCGGCGGACGCACCGCCAGCGCGGCCGCAGCTGTCGTTCTTCCAGCGAATCTTCCCGCCGGTGCCGCCACTCCCCGGCAAGCCTGACCCGCTCGCCGGCTTCGACTACGGCGGCTCCCTGCGGCCGCTCGCCCTGACCCTGTGGCTCACCCGCCGCAACCTCTTCGCCGGCGTCGCGATGGGCATGCTCTGGGCGGCGGCCTACATCATCACGATCCAGTACGTCGGCACCGTGGTCGGCAGTGTCGCCTCGTTTGCCTCGTTCGGGTCGCTGGTCGCGGCGGGCTGGATCGGCTGGCAGAAGCCCTGGCTTTATGGCCTGGTGGCGGCCGTCATTGGCTACTTGTTGTACATCGCCTACGCGCTCTTCGTGCTGGCCACGACGCCGCAGGTCGGGCAGGTACTCACCGGCCAGCAGATCGCGCTCGGCCTGCTCTTCAACGGACTGATGCAGGCCGGCATCGGTGCCTTGGCGGGCTTCTACGGCGGCTATCTGCGGCGCCGCATTGCCGATCCCACCAACCGGCAGGCCGCCGCGGCTCGAAGACGCCGCTAGCGGTGTGCCGCGGCGGCGGCCTCCGCGGCCGCCATCGCTCCCGCGTAGTCGGGCGCCAGTCCCAGCACCTCGCCGGTCGAGCGCATCTCGGGTCCGAGCGACGCATCCACGCCGGGTAGTCGCCAGAGTGAGCCGATTGGCGTCTTGACCGCCACCAAGGGAGCGTCCGCCGCCAGCCCGGGCGACCAGCCGACCTCCGCCAAGGTCGCCCCCAGGGCACACTGCACGGCGGCCGCCACCACGTCCCTTCCGGTGGCCTTGGCGACGATCGGGACCGTCCGGCTGGCACGCGGGTTCGCCTCGATGACCACCACCCGCTGGCCGTGCACGATCATCTGCACGTTCAACATGCCGCGCACGCCCAGGCGCAGCGCAATCTCGCCGGCGATCCCAGCCGCGCGCTCCTGGACCTCACGCACGATGCGCTGCGGCGGCAGCACCGCCACCGAGTCACCGGAGTGGACGCCGGGCGGGTCGAGCTGCTCCAAGATGCCTGGCACGCACCAGGTGACGCCGTCGCTGATCACGTCCACGTCGAGCTCGATCCCCTCCACCATGCCATCGACGCGTAGCGGCCAGCCGATCTCGGTGCCGAGCAGCGCACGCACATCGTCCTCGCCGCGCAGGACGGCAATGCCCCGTCCCCCGATCACCCAGGACGGCCGCACGATCACCGGCAGCCCCATGGCATCGATCGCAGCGTGCAGCTCGCTGGCGTCTCCGGCGAGGCGGCCCACCGGTCCCTCGATCCCGAGCTCGTCGAGGAGCGCGGCGAAACGCTCC
>JBBQGI010000186.1:0-3250 GCA_038322875.1 Candidatus Limnocylindria bacterium
TCAGCGCTTGGCGGCCTTCTCGCGGGCCTTCGCGTTTGCCTTGCCGATCGAGCGCACGGTCCACAGAAAGACGATCGCGACCAGCATCCCGAGCGTGGCGATGCGCGTGGCGTCGATCGCCGGCTCCCACTCCACCTGGCCGTCGCGGATGATCCAGGCGCCAGCCGGCTTGGCGGTGACGCCGAAGCCGCCGCCGCCGTTGTTCTCCTTGTCGCCGCCGCCGCCGCCGCCGCCGCGGATCTTGGCTGCCGGGATCACCATGATCCCGTCGCGCTCGATCGGATCGCCATACACCCGCTTGACCGTCATCACGTCCCGCGCGCCGGTCAGCATCTCGTCAACGTTCATCGGTTTCTCCTGCTCGTTGTGGGTCTCCAGTCTAGGCGGCGCGTCTCAGGTTGGCCGATGTGCCCCGGGCTCCATCTCGACCATCGCATGATGGATGCCGTATCGGTCCATGAGGGCCAGGTATGGATCGGGGTCGAAAGCCTCGGGCGCATGGACACCCGATCCGGACCAGGCCCCGCTGCTGAGCAGCTCCATCGCCAGCACAGGGTTGAAGCCAGTCTGCCAGCCGACCACCTGTGAGCCGGTGGTGCGCATCGTCTCGGCGGCATCGGCCATCTGGTACAGGAAGACCTCGCGTGGCTTGCCATCCTTGGTGCCGATGACCCAGGTCCCCACGATCGCCCGGCCGACCATCTTGTCGCCCATGGTGATCGGGTCGGGGACCACCGCCGCCACCAGGTCGCGCGGCGAGACATCGACCCCCCGGACCTTCACCGGCTCGACGCGGTCCAGGCCGATGTCGTGCAAGAACTTGAGCTTCTCGATGAAGTCGCCGCCGAGCGCGTACTTGAAGCTGACGCGCCGGACCCCCTTCAGGTAGCGGGGCACGAGGAGCACCTCTTCGTGCTCGACGTTGACGCATTCGACCGGCCCGATCCCCTCCGGGAACGGGAACTCCTCAGGCGCGCTGAAGGGCTCGGTGGTGACCCAGTCGTTCCGATCGCCTTCCCACAGCACCGGCGGGTTGAGGCACTCCTCGATGGTGGTCCAGATGCTGAATACCGGGGCGAAGGCGAAGCCGGGGATGTGCAGGTCGCCGCCGTCGCGGATGTGGACCTCGTGCACCTCGTCGAATAGATGCTTGGCGGCGTGCGCGGCAAAGACGTCGGTGAGGCCGGGGTCCATCCCCATCCCCAGGAGCGCCAGCTTGCCGGCGCTCTCCCACTCGCCCGCCCGTGCGAACTGCTCATCGCCGAGCTTCAGGCCGGGACGCGTGAACGGATCGTCCGGATGCGGCTTCGACAGGCTGACCGCCATGTCCATGTAGTGCGTGCCGGCGGCCAGGGCGCCGTCGAAGAGCGGCATCACGAAGCGGGGATCCACGGCGTTCATGACGAGGTCGACCCGGTGGCGGCGAGCGAGGTCCGCGACCGCGGCGCTGTCGCCTGCGTCAATCGGCTCGACCGGGAAGCGTTCCGGATCACCCAGGACCGCCTGCAGAGAGGTCGCACGTCCCACGTCGTAGTCGGCCAGGACCATGGCTTCGCACCAGTCGCGCTGCGCGCTCATACGCGCGATCGCCTCCCCCACCGTCCCGACGCCGACCAGCAGAACTCGCATCGATCGCTCCTCTATCCGAATACCTGGCGCAGGGCGAACCAGATGTTGGCCGGCCGCTCGGCCAGGCGCCGCATGTACCACGCGTACCACGCCTCCCCGTAGGCGATCAGCGCCAGGACGCGGTAGCCCTCCCCGGCCAGGCGCAGCTGTTCGCCCTGGCGGATGCCGTACAGCATCTCCACCTCGAAGGTGTCCTTCCCGATCCCCACCCCGGCAGCGTGGGCTGCGATCCGCTCGATGAGCGCCGTGTCATGCGTCCCCATGCCCAGCCGCAGCTCGCCGCGCGCCGCGTACGGCAGCATCAGCACGCAGAGCGACTGGTAGGCGGCACTCACCTCGTCCCTGCGCCGGAAGGCGATGGCTGCCGGCTCGTCATACGCCCCCTTGACCAGGCGGATGGCGGGCTTCAGCGGGATGAGGGCGTGCACGTCGGCCGGGGTTCGGCGCAGGTAGGCCTGCAGGCAGATGCCGATGTTGTCGTGGGCCTCCTTGAGGGACCGATACAGATCGAGGGTCGCCTCGGTATAGGCGCTCCCCTCCATGTCGAGCCAGAGAAGCCCACCCGCCCGGGCGGCATGTTCGGCCAGGCTCGCCAGGTGGCGCAGCGAGGCGTCGCGGTCGAGATCCAGGCCGAGCTGTGTCGGCTTGACGCTGATCTCGCCGTCAAGCCCGCGCGCCGCGATCTTGTCGAGCAGGCCGTGGTAGTGGTCGGCGACCGCCTGCGCCTCGGACAGGTCGGCCAGGTTCTCGCCGAGCTGCGTGAACAGGATCCCGATCTTGTGCGGACGGAAAACCTCGGCGGCATCGAGGGCCTCCTCGACCGTCTCGCCGGGCATGAAGCGCCGCGTCGCGCGACGGACGAACCAGATGCGGGGCAGCCACCGCTTCAGGAAGCGGTTGCGGGCCATCCAGAGCAGGAGGTGACGCATGGACCGATGATGGCACGCCATCGCCGAAACGGATGGGTATCCTCAGCGCGGGCCGTTAGCTCAGTGGTAGAGCAGGGGACTTTTAATCCTCGTGTCGTGGGTTCGAACCCCACACGGCCCTCTTCCGATCAGCCGGCCGGGTCCGGAAGCTTGAGCATGACCTCCTCGTCGCACTCGTGGCAGCGGTAGGCTCGCTCGCCGTGGAGGAGACGTCGCTCGGGGTCACGGGCATCCGGGGAGTGGTCGGCAACCGGGCTCATCTCCACCCATTCGTCGCCGTGGCGGTGCATGAGCCGGGCCATCTCGATATTGAACACGGAGCGCGTCCTCACTGCTCGTGGATGTACGCCGGACAGTCTCCATCATCGGTCGGCCCAATACCAGACCCCAAAAGAAGCTTCGAGGGCCGCCCTGGCGGGCGACCCTCGATGACGTTTCGAACGTGAGGATCAGCTGCCCGGCACGTACATCAGCAGCAGCTGCCCGTCTTCACGCCGTTGCGTGTGAACGACGCCGTTACTAGGCCCGGGGCCGGTGTAGGTCACGCCAGGCACCGCGCCGGGGAGGTTGATGTGCGATTGGACATCCAGCGCCCACCAGCCGGCGCCGAGCCACTTGGACATGTCGATCACGCCGCTCGTCTCGGCGATCGGCTGGTTGGCCGTCGCGATGTGCGTCCACGTGCCGGTCCC
>JBBQGI010000187.1:0-3250 GCA_038322875.1 Candidatus Limnocylindria bacterium
GAGGGTCGCCTAGTACGTGTGGCGCCGCGCCATCTCGCGCTCGATCATCCGCTCCATGACCAAGTACTTCTCGATCCGCCGGCGCAGCTCGTTCGCCTCGGGCGTGTAGAGATGGACGTACTGCTGCAGCTCGAGCGACAGTTTGCGACTGGTGATGCGCGCATGGTCGAGATTGCGACGCAGCAGCACCTGGTCCATGCGCCGCAGGTGCTCCTCGTTGAGCAGGTCATCGTCGCGCAGCAGTCCGCGATCGCTCTCGATCTGCGGGGTCTGCAGCTGGACCTTGGTGATGATCGAATCGTCGGCCATGTTGGTCCGAGTATACCGATGCGGTCGGAGGCGCTATCACCGCCCATCCCCAGACTGTGTTGGTCAGAAGCGCGCTTCGTGAGCGGCAAGACAGTTTGCATGCCCCGATCCGGGCCTATGTCGAGGATCAGGGGTGCTGGGCGTCCGCAGTCAGGGTGGGATCCTGCGGTCAGCCTGAGCGACATATCGGTCACAGGTCACGCAGTGGGTGTGCCGCGCTGCGTTTGACCGACAACATCGGCCAGTCACACGCGTGCGGCGCACGCTGGCGCGCACTTCACGCTCACCAATGACCGATACGCCGGCCAAACCGCGCGCCGGCGCGGGTTCTGGTGAACAACGGCCGATGGATCGGTCGGTATCAACGGGTCGGGAGGTCGAGCCAGCCGTCGCGGATGGCGCGGGTGGCCAGCTCGGTGCGCGAGACGAGGCTGTGCCGCTCGAAGAGGCGCCGGAGGTGTGACTCGACGGTCTTTGGTGAGATCGACAGGCGCGTCGCGATCTCGTCGTTGGAGAGGCCGTCGGTCACCAGGCGGACCACCTCGCGCTCGCGGGCGCTGAGCGGCGGGGCCGAGCCGCTCGGCCTGACGCCGAAGGCCAGCTTGCCGGAGCCCGCGCGGCGCACCGCGTCGAGCAGCTCGGCGATGGGCGCCGTCTTCAGGACGTAGCCCGCGGCGCCGAGCCGGAGTGCCGCGTCGACGTACTGCGGGTAGTCGTACGAGGTCAGCACCACGACCGCCGGACGCGCCTCGACAGGCACGCGCTCGAAGAGGCGGAACCCAAAGTCCTGGCCGAGGCGAAGGTCGAGGAGCAGGACGTCGACCTCGGTGGCGGCGAGCATCGGTTCGGCCTCCTCGAGGCTGGCCGCCAGGCCGACGACCCGCATGTCCGCTTCCTGGCCGATGAGCGCCGCGGTGCCCTCGCGCACGACCGGATGGTCGTCGATGACCGCGATGCGGATGGGAACGGCGGCCGTCAACGCGGGCGCCACTCAAGGGCGACATGGGTGCCGCCGCCCGGCCAGCGGCGAACGTCGAGCAGCGCGCCGATCTGCTCGGCACGCTGCTGCATGTTGGCCAGGCCGAAGTGCCCGGCCTGCTGCGCCGCCTCGGCCTGCTGCAGGTCGATCCCCGGACCGGCATCCTCGACCGACAGCGAGACGCGGCCGGCATCGGTCACCTGGTAGCGCACGGTGATGGGCGCGTTGCCGTGGCGAACGGCGTTCGACACCGCCTCCTGCGCCACGCGGAAGACCGCCAGCTCGACGTTGGACGGAGGCCGTGTGGCATCGGTCCGCTCGAGCACCACGTTGCCGCCGGCCAGGGGCTCGACGCGCGCGATCAGCCACTCCAGGGCGGCGCCGGCGCCGAGGTCGTCGAGCAGCGGCAGGCGCAGGTCGGAGCAGATGGCGCGCAGCCGCTCGGCGACGTGGCGGGCGAGATCGGCGCCAGTGCTGTCGCCGGCCGCGTCGAGGCGGCGGACGAGCGAGATGAGGTCCTGCAGTGCGTCGTCGTGCAGGTCGGCGGCGAGGCGCGCCCGCTCGGCCTCGCTGGCGGCTATTACCAGGTCGCGCTGCCGCTGGGTGCGCTGCACGAAGCGGACGAGGGGCGCAATGGTGAGGTGGCGCGCCAGGGCGACAACCAGCAACCAGAGCAGGAACGGAAACAGGAAGTAGGCATGGGTCCCCGGCAGCCAGACGGTGAGCGCCAGGACCGGCGTGAGGCCCATGGTCGCGATCTCGAGGCGCGCGGTGGGGTTGCTGTTCTCCTCCATGCGCTCCGGGTCCCGCCGGAACGAGATGAATGCCGCGATCGCGGGCAGGCCGACGATGCCGGCCATCAGCAGGTAGCGCAGCTCGAGGACACCACCGGCACTCCAGCCGAGGTAGCTCCCCAGCGTCAGGTAGATCACGGCCGCGGCGAGCAGCCAGGCGGCCATGAACCAGCCGCTGCGCCGATCGGCCGTCGGCTGCAGCGATGCCAGCACGCGGGCGAACGGCAGCATCGCCACCGCGGGCAGCACGAACGAGGCGGCGATGCCGAACGGCAAACCGGTCAGATACATCGGCACGCTCATCAGCGGCACGCTGACCGCCACGGCCAGGGGAACGGCAGACCTGCGCCAGGCATCGCCGGCGATGCCGCCCTTCACCAATCGCCAGATGACGAAGCCGAGCAGCGCGCCAAGCAGCAGCAGCGCCACGCTCTGGCCGAACTCGATCTGGGCGTCGCCGCGATAGAGGTCCGGCCCGTCCCAGCCCATGAGGCGGCCCTTCTCGTCACGGTAGACCTGTCCCGCGCTGAGGTACTCGACCTGGGATTGGTCGAGCGCCACGGCCGGCTGCTGGAGTGACGGGCCGACATCCACCGAATCGACACCCGGCGGGGCTGAGGCATCCGCGTTGTAGATCGGCTCGGCCGGACGCAATTGATCCTTGTCGAGGGGCTGCAGGGCCAGGACCTCCCCGCCCACCGCGATGCCGGCGCGGTCCGCCACGCCGTCGGGCACCACCCTGGTGACCACGACGCGGCCGTCGACCGTGCCCAGCGTCAAGCCGAGATCGACGCCGCCGCTTAGCCAGGCGCTGGCGCCGAGCAGGAAGGTGATCACTGCGAGTGCCAGCGCCGCCAGATCGGGCATCCGAAGTCGCATGACGGGACGGTAGCAGAGCGCAGGAAGCTGCCGGTTGCGGGATTTCCAGCAATCCGCGGCGGGGAAGCCACCGATTGGCCGCTCCCCGCGACGGCGTCAGGCTGGGACGACACGAAGGAGGCACTCCGTGGACACCCTGCGCTCGACCCTCGTCGCGCTCCCGTTTGTCGGCCTGGCGGTCCTGGTGGGACTGCTCTCCATGCTCATCGGTCTGGTCAGGTGAGCCAGTCGCAGCCGGTGCTCGAGGCCCGGGCGCTGGCGAAACGCTACCGGCGCGGGGTCTGGGCCC
>JBBQGI010000188.1:0-3218 GCA_038322875.1 Candidatus Limnocylindria bacterium
GCTCCAGATCTTCACCAAGCCGGTGCAGGACCGCCCGACCTTCTTCTTCGAGATCATCGAGCGACACGGCTCGCGCGGCTTCGGAGTCGGCAATTTCAAGGCACTCTTCGAGGCGATCGAGCGCGAGCAGGAGAAGCGCGGCAACCTTTAGCCCGCCGTAGACTCCAGCGGCCATGAAGATTGCTCACGTCCGACAGCGGAACGCTCCGGCGGGCACCCCGTGGCAGCTGGCGGCGGCGGGCGACCCGGCGGGTCACCGCTGGTTTCTGCTGGACGAGGCGCGCCAGGGCCTGGTGGCCGAGGATTCGCGACGCGCGCACAACTCCCCGCTGTTCCGGCAGCCGATCACGACGCTCGACGACCACCTGGCGCGCGGCCTGCGGGTCGAGGCGCTGGCCGAGATCGTCGAGGGCTACACCCCGTCGACCGAGGACGACGAGGCGATCGTCGACGCGGCCGATCTGCAATTCGGGCCCCCGATCCTGCGTCCAACGAGCCTGCGTGACTTCTACGCGTTCGAGGGGCACGTCAAGACGATGTGGGAGCGCCGCGGCGGGACGGTGCCGGAGACCTGGTATCGCCTGCCGATCTTCTACTTCTCCAACGTCTCCGAGATCCGCGGCCCGGATGAGGCGGTCTGGCGGCCCGCGGCGTCGCAGGAGCTCGACTACGAGCTCGAGGTGGCCGCGCTCATCGATACGCCGGTCCACGACCTCTCGGCCGAGCGCGGCGAGGAGGCGATCGGCGGATATGTGGTCTTCAACGACTGGAGCGCCCGTGATCTGCAGCGCGAGGAGACGACGGTCCGCCTCGGTCCGGCCAAGGGCAAGGACTTCGCCACCTCCATCGGTCCATGGCTGGTGACCCCCGACGAGCTGGCCGACGTCCGCCGGGACAAGGGCTACGATCTGGCGATGACCGCGACCGTCAACGGCGTCGAGCTCTCGCGCGGAACCTGGGCCGATGCCCAGTTCAGCTTCGGCGAAATGGTCGCGCGGGCCAGCGCCGACGTGCAGCTGCGACCCGGCGACCTGCTCGGCTCGGGGACCGTCGGGACCGGCTGCCTGCTCGAGGTGCGCGATGAGATCCTGGGGCGCTACCTGGAACCCGGCGACGAGGTGACGCTCGCGGTCGAACGGCTCGGGGTGCTGACCACGCCGATCGTCGAGCGACCGGCCGACCGATGAGGAGCGAGCTGGCCGACGACTACCTGGCGCGCCTGGGGGCTGCGGAACGGCGGCTCGCGGAGCATGCGGCGCGGCCGCTGCCACCGGGCCTGACCGATCCCGATGCGGGAGCCTCCGAGCAATGGGAGGCGGGGCAGGTTTGGGCGCACCTCGCGGAGTTCCCTGGCTACTGGCTCCAGCAGATCCGCGACATCCTCGCGGCGCGCGCGGGAGGGGCGAAGGGGCCGGTTCCCTTCGGGCGGATGAAGACCGATGCCAGCCGCACCGATCCGATCGAGCAGGAGCGGCGGACGGCCCCGGCCTCACTCCTCCTCTGCGTGACCGCGCAGCTCGCCGAGCTGTCAGCCACGCTGGCGGCGCTGCCCGACGACGCGTGGAACGCGACCGGTGCCCACCCAACCCTGGGAGAGATGACCCTCGCCCAGATCGTGGAGCGGTTCGCGGTGAGCCACCTCGAGGAGCATGCCGATCAGCTCGACGGTCTTGAGCTGGTGTCGATCGACCAGATCCGCGCGGCCGCGGCGCGAATTCGGGGAGTGGCGCTCCACACGCCGCTGCTGCGCTGGGACGATCGGACATGGATCAAGCCGGAGAGCCTGCAGCCGGTCGGCGCCTTCAAGATGCGCGGCGCCTACAACGCGGTCGCCTCCCTTACCGACGGGGAGCGGGAACGCGGAGTGGTGACCTACTCGAGCGGCAA
The DNA here is from genome assembly GCA_038322875.1 of Candidatus Limnocylindria bacterium. GTDB lineage: Bacteria > Chloroflexota > Limnocylindria > QHBO01 > QHBO01 > CF-167. The sequence goes on from JBBQGI010000188.1 coordinate 1,888, forward strand.
CCACGCCCAGGCGGTGGCGCGCGCCGCCCGACTCCTGGGCGCCCATGCCACGATCGTGATGCCGGAGGACGCGCCGCCGGTCAAGGTCGAAGGGGTGCGCCGCGATGGCGCCGAGATCGTCTTCGCCGGCCGGACAGGGGAAGAGAGGCACGCCATCGCGCTGGAGCATGTCGAGCAGAACGGTCGGGTGATGATCGAGCCGTATGACGATCATCGGATCATCGCCGGGCAGGGCACCTGCGGCCTGGAGATCGCCGAGGATCTGCCCCAGGTCACGAGCGTCCTCATCCCGGTGAGTGGGGGCGGCCTGTCATCGGGGATCGCCACCGCCATCAAGGCGCTCGCGCCGAACGCCCGCGTGATCGGGGTCGAGCCCGAGCTGGCGGCCGACGCGCGCGAGTCCCTCGCCAAGGGTGAGATCGTCCGCTGGGACGGGGAGCTCACCACCCGCACCATGGCCGATGGGCTGCGCGTCGAGAAGCTGGGCTGGCTGCCGTTCCTGCACCTGCGGCGCTACATGGACGAGATCGTCACCGTCAGCGAGGAGCAGTTGGCCGAGGCGATGCGCCAGCTCGCCGCCCGCGCACGCCTGGTGGTCGAAGCCTCCGGTGCGGCCGGCATGGCGGCCCATCTCTCCGGCGCGGCGCCACAGCCAAAGGGCGATGACCACCGCGTCATCGTCATCAGCGGCGGCAACGTGGATCCGGCGGCGTTCGCGAAAATTCTGGAGGGCTGAGGTTCATGCGGCTGGCGCCACCGCGACTCGGCGGGCTCCGAGCAGGAGGAGCGCGGCGATCCCCGCAACCACCGCGCCCATCCCGGCCACGCTCGCGTAACCGATCCCGAATCCATTCGACTGCGCGACGGCGCCTGCCACGAATGGACCGATCCCCAGTCCCGCCGACAGGGCGGTCGAATAGCCGCCCAGCCCCGTTGCTCGCAGCTCGGCGGGCGCCCGCTCGCTGATCACGACCTGAACCATCATCAGGGTGAAGGCGAGCGCCAGGATGCCGGTCATGAAGACTGCCGCGATCCCCAATGGCCCGGTCTGCAGACCGAGCAGCGCCGTGGCCGCCGCGTAGCCGAGGCAGCCCGCCGCGGTGGCCACCGGCGGCACCCGGCGCCGATCGATCAGCCGGCCGAGCGGCACGCGCGACAGCCCGTTGGTGATCGATTGGAGCGCCAGCAAGAGGCCGATGGAGCCGGCCGCCAGCCCGATCGAGGTCCCGAACAGCGGGAAGAGGCCACTCACCGCGCCCCACGGCAGCCCGATTCCGAGGCCGGCCACCCAGCATCCGACGACGACGCGATCGCGCGCCAGCGCCCCGACC
>JBBQGI010000189.1:0-3205 GCA_038322875.1 Candidatus Limnocylindria bacterium
GGTCCTCGAGGCGCTCGAGCTTCCGTATCGCACCGTCGAGCGCTGCACCGCCGACCTGGGCTTCGCGCCAGCCAAGGGCTACGACCTGGAGGCCTGGTCGCCCGGGGTGGGGAAGTGGCTCGAGGTCAGCTCGTGCTCCAATTACACCGATTTTCAGGCGCGGCGCATGAACCTCCGCTATCGCTCCGCTCCCGATGCGCGACCGGAGCTCCTGCACACCCTCAACGGCTCGGGGCTGGGCATGAGCCGCACCTATGCCGCCCTGCTCGAAACACATCTCCAACCGGACGGCTCGGTGCGGATTCCCGCCGCGCTGCAGCCCCACTTCGGCTCCGACGCGATCGCCTGAGGCGACCGCTCAGTCGGCGCGCGTCGGCTCGAGGACGAAGAGCGGGATCGTGCGCGTCGTGCGGCGCCGATAGGACTCGTAGGTCGGGAACTCCGCGCTGACCAGCTGCCAGAGGCGCTCGCGCTCCTCGGCCCGCGCCTCGTAGGCGCGGACCGCCCATTCCTCGTTGCCCCGCGATACCCTGGCGCGCGGATCGGCGCGCAGGTTGGCCGCCCAGGCGGGGTCCTTGGCGGAGCCGCCGCGCGAGCCGACGATGACCAGGCGCTCGCCGTCATCGAAGGCGAAGAGCGGCACGGTGCGGGCCTGTCCGGTCTTGCCCCCGGTGGTCGTCAGGGTGATCAGCAGCTAGCCCAGCTCCTCGCGCAGCTCGACCAGGTCGGGGTCACCCTTTGCGAAATCGGCAAGGTCGGGCCCCAGCTGGAATGCTTCTTGCAGCAACGGACGCGCTCGGTCGAGCCGGCCGGCGAGGGCATGCGCGCAGGCCAGGTTGTAGATGGCGATCGCTCGGTCTGCATCGGGCAGTGGGGTCCGTTCGACCTGCCGCTCGTGCTCGTCGACGAACGCGGCGACCCGCGCCGCATCCACCCCGATCCCGGCGTCGACCAGCCAGGCGAAATGCGTCAGGGCATGCGGGGCGCTGTTGCCGAAGATCCGGCCGATCATCCCCTCGGTCTCCACGAGCAGCGCCGAACCGCCAGCGCGAATCTCCGCCTGGAGCTCATCGTTGACCTCGTCGGCCTCCCGCACGACGTCTTCCCACGACGAGTCCGCCCGCAGGGCCTGCAGCTCGGCGTTGCGCTCGTCGGTCTCGCGACTGTCGGCCGGCACCGTCTCGCCCCTCGTGGACGCGCGGATTCGGTCTCGCTGGATCGCCTTCCAGGCCGTCAGGTGCGCCTGGTGGTCCTTCGGGGACCAGTCGCCCGGGTGCATCGGTCCATCGCGAACCGCAGGGTCCAGCGCGCCGAATACGTCGCGCTCGGCATCGCGCATCGATCGCAGCTGGTCCACCAGCGAGGAAACGAGGGGATCGTCTTCTGTTCTCGTGCTAATCAGCCTCCAGCCCATCCGCTCCGGGTCAACTGCGTAACATTAGCCGCGGAGGGGTCGCATAGCGGACTAGTGCGGCGGTCTTGAAAACCGCTGAGGTGCAAGCCTCCGTGGGTTCGAATCCCACCCCCTCCGCCATCCCGATCGGCTAATCCGTGGCTGCGGGCACCTCGTGGTGCTGCCGGCAGCGCGCCTCGTACTTCTCGTCGCCGAGCCCGCCGATCACGATCAGTGGCGAATCGGCTGGCGCCGGCCGTCCATCGATCAGCCGCTGGGTGCGCGTCGCCGGCTCTCCGCAGACCACGCAGATGGCGGTCAGCTTGGTGACCTGGTCCGCGAGTGCCATCAAGCGTGGCATCGGGCCGAACGGGATGCCGCGGTAATCCTGGTCGAGCCCCGTCACCAGCACCTGCTTGCCAGCGTCGGCCAGCCGCCCGACGACCTCGGGCAGTGCCTCGTCGAAGAACTGGCCCTCCTCGATGGCCACGATGTCGGCGTCTCCGACGAGCGCCTCGATCTCACGCGAGTGCTCGACGCTGAAGGCGCGGTGCTTCGCGCCGGAGCGCGAGACGACGGTTTCCCCATCGGTTCGGGTGTCGAGGCGCGGCTTGACGAGCACGACGGTCCGCCCTGCGATCGAGAATCGCCGCAGCAGCCGCAGCATCTCGTCGGTCTTACCGCAGAACATGCAGCCGCAGATGACGTGGACCCAGCCAGCCGCATAGAACATCATCGGCCTCGCTAGTCGCCGACCACCGCGATCCCCTCCTCGGGGAGCCCCAGGTCGACCGCCAGTGCGGCCCGCATGACGTCAGGCGGCGCGAGCTCCCCGGTGAGCAGACGGAAGGTCTCCGCCGACGCCGCGAGGAACGAGAGCTGGCCGTTGGCCACGATCCCGCCCTGTGTCTCCGCGTCGCGCATGAGCGGCGTAACGGCGTGGTTGAGGACCAGGTCGAGCACTAACAGTCCGGCGCCCAGCATCTCGGCGGGTAGCGGGCTGGCTTTCTCCTCGACGCCGATACCGCTGGCGTTCACGACCAGCCTCGCCTTGGCGAGTTCGACCTCGAGGAAGGTTTCGTGCCACGGCAGTGCTCGGAGCTCCAGCTGGCGTGCCGAGCGCGCGAAATGCGCGACCGCCGCCTCGGCCTTGTGCAGGTGACGGTTGAAGACGACGATGCGCTGGAATCCGGAGCCGATGAGGACCGCCACCACCGCCCGAGCCCCGCCACCGGCGCCCAGGACGACCGCCTGGCGTGGCCACTTGGCCCGGGCCTTCGGCAGGATGGCGGCCAGGCCGGCGCGGACGCCGTCGACATCGGTGTTGTGGCCCCGCAGGATGGCACCCGTGCGCACGACTACATTCGCGGCGCCGGTGGCTTTGGCATCGTCCGACAGGGCGTTGGTCATGCCCGAGGCGTGTTCCTTGTGCGGCGCCGCGATCAGCGCCCCGGCGAAAGCGTCGTCGCGGAGCGACTCGATCGCCGCGGCAAGCTGATGGGGCCGGCGCTCCCAGCGCTCCATGACCACCTCCACGCCCGCAGCCTCGAACGCGGCGCGCTGCACCGCCTCGACCGCGGAATGCGTGGACGACTGGCCGATGAGGGGTAGGCGCTGCACGGTGGGTCTGCCTTGCGGGAGGGTCTCAAATGGGCTCGGCAGGGGTCGGCTGGAGGCTCCTCCCGAGGGGCCCATGCTATCATCGGCGCCGCTCGCGGAGAGGTCGCATAGTGGCCTAGTGCGGCGGTTTGCTAAACCGCTGAAGGGGGTTTCCTCTTCCGAGGGTTCGAATCCCTCCCTCTCCGCCATCGC
>JBBQGI010000190.1:0-3170 GCA_038322875.1 Candidatus Limnocylindria bacterium
TCTCCACCCTGTACGTGCTCTAGTCGCTACCGCGCTCGGCGGGCATCAGACTCTGCTGTAACCCCCGCCGTATAGAGCAGATAGCAGCATTTGCGCACGATTGCAGAGAGGAGCGGAATGGGCATCCGACGCGTCATGGTCTTGGTAGCGACAGCCGGCCTGCTGGTCGCCTGCTCGACGGCCTCGAACTCAGAGGCTCCCGGCAACTCGGTGGCCGCAGGCGGGGGCTCGGTCGCACCGGGTAACTCCGGAGCTCCGGGCGGTTCCACCGCCGCCGGCGCGACCGTGGCCGCGGCGATGAAGGAGTGGGAAATCACCCTGGATCCCACCTCGGAGGCCGCGGGTGCAGTCACGTTCAACATCGCCAATAACGGCTCGTTCACGCACGAATTCATTGTCGTCAAGACCGATCTGGCGGACGACGCGCTGCCGACCAAGGCCGACGGCACAGTGGATCAGACCGATTCGCAGCTCACCGCCGTCGACGAGCTCGAGGACATCGCCGCGGGCTCGACCGACAACACCCTGGCGGTGACGTTGACCCCCGGTCACTACGTCATCTTCTGCAACCTGCTGGTGGGTACTACGTCGCACTACGCGGAGGGCCTGCACACCGCCTTCACGGTCAACTGACCGCCGGCCGTCAGCGCAGGACGGTGTCCAGCGCGGCGCTGAGCTCATCGGGGTAGGCCAGCCCCTCGAACTTGTCCGCCACCTTGCCGTGCGCGTCGACCACGAAGACGAACGGCTCGGTGGGCAGCCCCCACTCCACGATCGCGCGGATCGGCTTGGGATGGCCGGTCAGGTCGACCTCCGGCTGGGTCCGGCCGTCGACGACCTGCAGGACGTACGGCTCGACGTGCAGGAAGTTCACGCGACCGATGTAGTCGGGGGCCACCTCTCGCACCAGGTCGAGCGCCGGCCCGCAGGTGCCGCTGACGCAGAAGAGGGGCGTGGCAAAGACGAGCACGAACGGCTTGCCGGCCGCGATCGCGTCCTTCACGGAGAGCGTGTAGAAGGCGGGGTCCGGGTCGGTGTCGGTCGAGATCGCGACGATGGTCGTGGGGTCGCTGGCGGTCAGTGTGTCCGACGGGGGTGCATCAGCGCCGATGGCCGGGGTGGTGGTCGTGTCGCGCACCGAGAACGTGACGCGCGCCGTGCGATCCGGGGTGCCGGCCCCCTGTGCAGTCACCTCGACCCCCCAATCGCCGGCATGCGGGAAGGTGACCGGCACGGTGTAGATCCCCTTGCTGTCGGGGATCAACCAGCGGAAGCTGCCCTGATCGGTGCTCACCGCGGTCGCGGGGCTGGTGGCCAGGTCGTAGAACGAGATCTGCGTCGTCAGGTCGGCGGTCGCCAGCTCGCGCCCCGCCCGGTCCTGCAGCGCGATCATGAGCCGGGTGGAATCGGTTGCCATCTCGGCATTCACCACGATGGGGATGAAGTCGCTGTCGGTGACCACGGTGCCGCTCCCCGGCCAGCCGGGGTACTGGCCCTCCGCCGTCGAGGCTGATGGGCTGGACCCGCTCGAGCAGGCTGCCAGCGCCAGGCCGATGGCGATGGCAGCGGCCAGCCCGCGTGCGCTAGCGGCTGTCGATCGGTGCTGGTTCGGCATGGTGCGCGGCTCGTTCCTCGGTACGCAGGCTGTGCTGTTCGTTGGCCCGCAGCCAGGCCGCGATGGCCAGGGTCAGCGCCGCCAACAGGATGATGTCGCCGGCGCCCCACATGACGATGCCGGCGAACTGCTGATCCGTGAAGGGGTCCGGTCCCCAGGTCCGGTCCAGGGTCGCGTAGTGGGCGTACAGGACGGTCGGCGCGAAGTAGATGACGAGGCCGACCGCGGTGTTGAACGGCATCTGCGCCGCCAGGTAGACCATACGACCGATGGGCCGCAGGCGCCAGCGGGCCGGGTCGGCGCCGATGACCGGCCACCAGAACAGCATTCCCGCGGCCAGGTAGAGGAGGTGCTCCGCGCTGTGCAGTGCCTCGTTCTCGAGGGCGGTGTTGAAGAGTGGCGAGAAGTGGGTCGCCGCCATCACGATCGCGAAGATGGCCCAGCCGACCGGCGGCCAGGAAAACGTCGTGACGATTCGCGAGTGCAGGATGGGGAGCAGGAATCGCCGCCGCACGCGCGGCGTCGCAGCGCGCAGGGCGAGCGTCATCGGTGCGCCCAGGGCGAGGAGTGGGGGAGCCACCATCGCCAGCAGCAGGTGCTGCACCATGTGCACGCTGAAGACGCTATCGGCGTAGACGTCGACCGCCGAAACGAGGGCGACCGCGATGGTTGCGACGCCGGCGAGCCAGGCCGCCATCCGCAGGTTCGGCACGCGGTTGCCGGGGTGCGCGCGGTTCACCTGCCGCACCAGGGCGACGTACCCGACGATCGCGAGGGTGATCCCGATCCAGGGCAGCAGCTCGCCCGACCAGGTTGTGAAGATGCTGCTCAGGGTTGGCGCCGGAGCGTAGTCCCCGTGCGCGAGCGTCGACGAGGCGAGGAGGCCGGCGAGGGCGCTGCCGGTCCCCAGGCTCACCACCAACCGCCAGCCCCGATGCATGCCGGCATGATAGATGGGCCTCGCTTCGGCGCCCAACCCCGCGTTATGTGCGCTGAGCGCGCATAACCGCCAACGTGGCGTCCCATGGTGGGTCCCCACGGCCAATTCGGCGCTCGACCTGGCCGCGCGGAGCGCATGCCGCTCCGACCGGCAGAGTCCCTGCCGACGCCGTCCCAACTTGGCCGTTATGCGCGCTGAGCGCTCACGGGGTGCGCCATGGCTCAATCGGGCCCCGACGACGACACGGCGCGGCCTCCGCTACACTCGGCCACGGCCACCCCGAAATCGACAGGAGAGCTACTCCCCATGACCTCCGCCACGCCCGCCGCTGCCCCCGACTGGGACCGCGCACCACTCGAGCTGCCGCATCGGACGCGGATCGAGATCCTCATCGTCGTGCTCCTGGGAATCTTCCTGGCGGCGCTCGACCAGACGATCGTCGGCACCGCGCTGCCGGTCATCGTCACCGACCTGAAGGGCAATGACGTCTACGTCTGGGCCTTCACCGCGTACCTGCTGACCGCCACCGTCAGCGGCCCGCTGTACGGGAAGCTCTCCGACCTCTTCGGGCGGCGGATCATCATCATGATCGGGGTCAGCATCTTCCTGACCGGC
>JBBQGI010000191.1:0-3147 GCA_038322875.1 Candidatus Limnocylindria bacterium
CGCTTGAACCCCTCCTTCAGGAAGCCCAGGATCGCGATGAGCGGCTTGCCGATGAGCGGGATCCAGGCCAGCACCCGGAGCGCGAGCGACTTGGTTCCCTGGTAGACCGGCGTGAGGCGCAGCTTGTTCAGGCGGGTCGAGAGGCCGCCGACCGAAGGGCTGATGCTCATCTCGTTGTCGTTGAGGACGATCAGGAGCCGATGCTTGTCGGCGCCGAGGTGGTTGAGGGCCTCCAGCGTCAGGCCGGTCTGGACGGCGGCGTCACCGACGCAGACAGCGATCCGCTGGGCCCGCAGCGGGTCGCCTTTCGGCCGGAGGTCCCGCGCCGCGGCCAGCCCGACGGCGATGCTGAGCCCGGTGCCGGCGTGGCCGCCATCGAAGACGTCGTGCTCGCTCTCGCTGCGGCGGGGGAAGCCGCCCACGCCATCGAGCTGGCGGAGCGTGTGGAAACGCTCTTTGCGCCCCGTGAGCAGCTTGTGGGCGTAGGCCTGGTGCCCGGTGTCCCATACGATCCGATCGACCGGGGAGCGCATGACCCGATGCAGGGCGAGGGTGATCTCGACCGTGCCCAGGGAGCTGGCCAGGTGGCCACCGGTGCTCTGCACGGTGCGGATCATCTTGTCGCGCAGCTCGGAGGCGAGGACGTCCAGCTCGGCAGGCGACAGCCCGCGCAGCTCCGCGGGATCGGTCAGGGCGTCAAGGACGGGCACGGGGCGCTCCCCTTCGGGTGGTGCGAAAGTATAGGCCAGCAGGATCGCGGGATCAGTTCAGCGCCTTGGTCATGAAGTAGGACGTCTTCGATACCTCGAACCCTTCGCGGGCATAGAACCGATGCGCTCGCTCGCGCGTGATCCGGGTCGCGACCACCAGGTGGTGGCAGCCCCGGGCTCGCGCCCAGCGTTCAGCCGCCTGGAGCAGGGTGGCGCCCGCTCCTTCAGACCGATGGCCCTCGCCGATGACCAGGGCCACGATCAGCGCGCTCATCGGTTCGACCAGGGTCCGGCGCATCTCGACGTGGCACCAGCCGATCGGGGCGTCGTTGGCATCGGTCGCGACCATGACCGCGGCGTTGGTCGGGCTGAGCGAGGCGAGACGGCCGAGCATCGCTTCGGTGTCGGTCGGATAGCCCAGCTCCCCTGCCAGCATGGCGAGGACGGCGCCGTCGCTGGGTTTCGGCGGGCGCACCGACGCTGTGTCGGCCACGGCTCAGGTCTCGCCTTCGGAGCCGGGCTCGTCGGTGGCTGCGGCGCCCAGCCCACGTCCGAGCTCGCTGATCGTGAGCTCTGCATCCCGAAGCCGCGCCTCGGCCGCTGCGTGCAGCCGCAGCGCTTCACGGTAGCGGGCGATGCTCTCCTCGAGGGGCAGGTTGCCGGCCTCGAGCGCCTGCACGATGCGCTGCAGATCGGCGACCAGTTCGTCGAAGGGACGCGCGGCGAGATCGTCAGGCGCCGGATCCGTCATGCGAGCAGCTCCTCATTCGTGCCGGCGGTCGCCTCGACGCGCGTCGTGATCGTTCCGCGCGCCACCACGACCTCCAGTGGCTCCCCGACCGTCGCCTGCGCAGGGTCGCGCACGATCGTGCCATCGCCCAGGCGAGCCACCGCGTAGCCGCGTTGCAGGGTGGCCGCGGGCGACAAGGCCCGCAGCGAATCGCCCAGGCCGGCCAGCGCGGCCAGCTCGCGCGACGTTCGCGCGGCGAGTGCACGGTGACCACGGTCGACCAGCTCGGCTGCGCGCTGACGGGCCGCGGCGGTATCGGGCAGAAGGCGAGCCAGAGCGCGTCCCTCCTGCGCCAGGAAGCTGTCGCGTTCGGCGACCCGGCCGAGCAGCGCCGCCGAAGCACGATCACGCAGCCGGTCGAGGATGGCAGGGAACTGGGCGAGGTCGGGAACCCCCTGCTCCGCTGCCGCCGAGGGGGTCGGTGCGCGGAGGTCTGCGGCAAAGTCAGCCAGCGTGACATCCGACTCGTGGCCCACTCCCACGACCACGGGCACCGGGCAATCGACTATCGCGCGTACCACCCGCTCGTCGTTGAACGACCACAGGTCCTCGAGGGAGCCGCCGCCGCGAGCCAGGATCACGAGGTCGACCGCTTCCCGCTCGAGGCGGCCGAACGCGCGAACGATTGCAGCCACCGCGGTCGGGCCCTGCACGATCGTCGGCGAGAGGATCAGCTCCCCGATCGGGTAGCGCCGCTTCATGACGTTCCCGATGTCGCGCCACACCGCGCCCTGGGGCGAGGTGACGACCCCGATGCGGCGAGGCCAGCGCGGCAGAGCACGCTTGCGACCAGCCTCGAAGAGTCCTTCCGCCGCCAGCTTGGTGCGCAGCGCCTCGTACTGCTGGTGGAGATCCCCGGCACCCGCCGGCGTGATCGACTCGACGTAGACCTGGTACGTGCCCTGCGCCTCGTAGGCGCGCACCTTGCCGTGGCAGATCACCTGCATGCCGTGCTCGGGACGGACGGTGGCGCGCGCCAGCTCCTCGCGGAAGAGGACCGCCTTCACCTGGCTGGCGGCGTCCTTGAGCGTGAAGAAGCAATGCCCTGACGGTGGATAGGAGGGCTGGCTCACCTCGCCCTCGACCCACACCTCGGCAAGCGACGGATCGCCGTCGAGGAGGGTTCGCACGCGCCGATTGAGGTCGGATACCCGCATGATGCGCGGCACCGGGCGCGGCGCCTCCCAGAGCGTGGCCTGCTCGGGATCGGTTGCCATCGGCCTACTGGATCCGGGTCATGTAGTCGCCGGTGCGCGTGTCGATCCGCAGCAGGTCGCCCTCGTTGACGAAGAGCGGCACCTGCACCACCAGCCCGGTCTCGAGCGTGGCGTTCTTCTTCGCGCCGGTGGCGGTGTCTCCGGCGAAGCCCGGATCGGTCTGGGTCACGCGCAGGTCGACGCTCACCGGCAGGTCGACGCCGAGCACCTCGCCCTCGTAGCTGCTCACGAAGACCTCCGTCCCCTCTTTCAGGAAGCGCGCGTCGTCGCCGATCTGCTTGACGCTCACCGCAAATTGATCGTAGGTCTCGTTGTCCATGAAGTGGAACGCGTCGCCGTCGCCGTAGAGGTACTGCACCTTGCGCTGCTCGACGCGGGCCCGGGGCCAGCGCGTGCCGGCCTGGAAGGTGCGCTCCACGATGTCCCCGCG
>JBBQGI010000192.1:0-3036 GCA_038322875.1 Candidatus Limnocylindria bacterium
CTCCTCCAGCACGCGGAGGTGCTTCATGACGCCGATGCGGGTCATCGGCAGCCGCCGTCCCAGCGCGCTGAGCGACTGCCCGTCCCGGCTGAACAGCTCGTCGAGGAGACTGCGGCGGGTCGGGTCGGCGAGCGCGCGGAAGACGGCATCCATGCGGCGCACTATAGGTAACCGGGTGGTTACCTGTCAAGGAGACGGTGGATCGCTGCCGACGTGAGCGGGCGCGCCCCGAACCCGTAGACTCGACCCGATATGACTGCGATCACCAAGGAATCACACGCCGCCCAGGTCGAGGCGTGGCGTGCCGGGCGCGAGGAGCAACTGCGCAGTCCCGATGGCTGGCTAACGCTGGTGGGGCTGACGTGGCTGATCCCGGGCGAGAACCGCATCGGTGCGCACCCAGCGAGCGAGGTGGTGCTGCATGGCCACCAGGTCCCTCCGCGGGTCGGCTCGTGCTGGCTCGAGGAAGGTGCCGTGCGATTCGTCCCGCACGAGGGGGTCGATGTGCTCAATGCCGGCGTTCCGGCGGGCGAGATGTTGCTCGAGGACGACAAGAACGGCAACCCGACGGTGCTCGAGATCGGCACGCTCCGCTTCCACGTGATCTGTCGCGACGAGCGGCTTGGCGTCCGGGTGCGGGACAGCGCCGCCCCGGCGCGCCAGGCATTCACCGGCATCGAGCACTACCCGATTGATCCCAGCTGGCGCATCGAAGCCCGTTTCGAGCTCGCCGCGCCGGACGCCACCATCGAGATCACCGATGTCACCGGTGCGCAGGTCCGGGACGCGACTCCCGGGACGGTCGTCTTTGAGCGCGACGGACGGACCTGGCGGATCGCCGCGCTGCCCGGCGGCGAGGACGGCAGCCTGTGGCTGATCTTCGCAGATGCCACCAGCGGAACCGATACCTACGCGGGCGGCCGCTTTCTCTACACTGAGGCCTTCACTGCGGATGGCAGCGTGGTGGCCGATTTCAACCTGGCCTACAACCCGCCCTGCGTCTTCTCTCCGTACGCCACCTGTCCCCTGCCACCGGCGGAGAACCGGCTCCCGATCCGGATCGAGGCCGGGGAGCTGCTGCACGTGGACCCCGCCCACGCCGAGGGCTGAGCTCAGTGGCCCTCGTCCGCCTCGGCATCGGCCTTGGTCGGGTGGATGGTCCCCGGCTGGTGCTCGGGCGGGGCATAGATGGTGATCAGGCGCATCGGTCCGGCACCCGTGTTGGTGAAGTTGTGTCGCGTGCCGGCCTGCACGAAGACGAGGTCATTCGGGCGGACCGGCGAGCTGACACCGTCGAGCTCGGCCACGCCTTCGCCGTCGACGAAGACGAGTACCTGGTCGGTGCTGGGATGAACTTCTGAGCCGATATCCCCGCCGACAGGGATGGTCATCACCACGACCTGTTCCTTCTTCCCGGTCAGGACCACGCGGCGGAAGGCATCGTTCGAGCGCGCCGTCCTGATGATGTCGACCTCGTTGATCTGCTCTGCTGTCATGTCGGCTCCTTCGATGTCTTGATTCTCGCAAGCATCTTCCGACGACCGGCGGATCCGGGCCAGAGCCGAATGACCCGTTCTGGCGCCACCTAGCCTTCGGCGCCGAGCTCCTCCAGATCGAGGCCACGCTCGACGCGGCGCAGGGCTTCGTCGCTGATCACGCCCCGATCACGCAGGTCGATCACCGCCAGGCGCTGGGCGTCGATCACCGCGTGTTGGATGATGCCGTGCTCGATCTGCTCCTGGTCGTGCGTGACGCCGCCCGACTCGTGATCGTGCTCCAGGTGCTCGGTGGCGTGGGCATGGCGCTCGCGGAGGTGGACGATCAGCTCCATGTGGCCCGGCCACTCCTCGGCGAGGCCGTCGAGCCGGCTGAGCGCCGCGTTGATCGCGGCCTCGCGGGCGTGCAGCTCCTCGTGATCGGCACTGCCGTCGTCGCCGACTCCCAGGCGGCGGATCAGCCATGGCAGGGACAGCCCCTGCCCCACGAGCGTGGCCAGGATCACGGAGAAGGTGAGGAAGATGACCAGGTCCCGCTCGGGGAAGGGCGCACCACTATCCACCTTGAGGGGCAAGGCGAGGGCCGCGGCCAGCGACACGACCCCGCGCATCCCCGCCCAGCCCACGATCAGCACGTTGCGCGGCTGCGGCCTCACCTCTCGAGCCCGGACGCGGGCGGACAGGAGTCCCGGCAGGTAGGTGCCCGGGAAGACCCAAACCATCCGCACCACGATCACGGTCACGCTCACGATCACCGCCCACGAGGCAAGCTCGGCGAAGGTGCGCGAGGCGGCCAGGGTGTCGAGGATGGTCGGCAGCTGGAGGCCGATCAGGATGAAGACCAGGCCGTTCAGGGTGAACACGACCATCTGCCACACCCCGGAGCCGAGGACGCGCGCATCAGAGCCCAGGATGCGGGGCGCGGCCCGCCCGACCACGATCCCGGCGGTGACCACGGAGAGCACGCCCGACACGCCCACCGCCTCAGCCATCAGCCAGGCGCCGAACGGTGCGAGCAGCGAGATCAGCACCTCGACCGGCGGGTCGCTCAGGCGGTTGATCACGAAGACGATCGCATGGCCCGCGAGCAGGCCAATCGCCACGCCTCCCACGCTGACGATCACGAATGACATCGCAGCCTCGCCCAGGGAGAAGGTGCCGCTCACCACGGCAACCAACGCGAGCCGGTAGGCGACCAGCGCGGTGGCGTCGTTGATCAGCGACTCGCCCTCCAGGATGGTGACCACCCGACGGGGCAGTCCCAGGCGTTGGGCAATCGCCGTGGTCGCGACCGCGTCGGTCGGGGAGACGATCGCGCCCAGGGCGAAGGCGACCGCCCAGGGCACACCGGGCGCCAGGGTATGCACCGCCACTGCCACGATCAGGGTCGTGGTGAGCACCAGCCCCACCGCCAGCAGGCCGATCGGTCGCGCGGTTGCCTGCAGGTCGCGTGGCGAAGTGAAGAAGGCAGCCGCGAAGAGCAGCGGCGGCAGGAAGAGCAGGAAGACGATATCGGGCGCCAGCTCGACGCGCGGCAGAT
>JBBQGI010000193.1:0-3036 GCA_038322875.1 Candidatus Limnocylindria bacterium
GGGACACCCGAACGTCAAGATCGTGGTGTCGGGCGGGCTCGACCTCGAGCGGATCGCCTACTTCAAGGACGCGGGCGCCCCGATCGACTCGTTCGCGGTCGGATCGGCGATCTCTGATGCCTCACCGATCGACTTCACCGGAGATCTCAAGCAGATCGACGGCCGACCGGTCGCGAAGCGCGGTCGCATCCCCGGCCGCACCGAGAACCCGCGGCTCAAGCCGATCGACCTGTCCGCCTGACTACAGCCGGCGCACGAGGCGGACCTTGGGTCGGCGTCCGCCGGCGATCGACCGGTCGCGAGGGAAGGAGCGCCACCACCATCGCGAGGTAGATGACGGCGGAGCGCAGCATCAGCTCCCAGGCCGGGACGTGCAGATCCCACACCGGTCAGCCCTCCCGGCTCGGGAAGTGGCGCGCCAGCCATAGGATGCCGACGAGCGACTTTGCGTCGCGGATCTCGCCGGCCCCCATCGCCACCAGCGCCTCGGGGAGCGTGAGCCACGAGCGTTCGAGCGCCTCGTCCTCGGGCGCCTCGATCTCGATCGGCTCCAGCTCGGTCGCCAGGAAGAGGGTGAGCAGCTCGGTGGAGAAGCCGGGCGCGGTGTAGAAGGCAGGGCCTTCCAGCCAGGTGGCGCCGGCCACTCCGCATTCCTCGGCCAGCTCGCGCCGCGCGGTGACCAGGGCCGTCTCGCCGGGCTCGGCGGTGCCGGCGGGGACCTCGAGCAGCTCGGCGGCGGCGGCCTGGCGCCACTGGCGTACCATCGCCAGGCGGGCCCCGTCCCAGGCGAGGATCGCCACCGCCCCGGGGTGTTCCACCACCTCGCGGGTGGCATGGCGGCCGGACTCGAGCTCGACCTCGTCGACCCGCAGCGCCAACAGCCGCCCGCTGAAGGCGATGCGACTGCTCAGCGTGCGCTCGGACATGGCCGCATCCTAGCCCGTTGGTCCCACTGCCGAGTCAGGTACCAGCCGCTAGCATCACTCCCGTGATCGAGGTCGAGGACCTGCGCAAGGACTTCAAGTCGCTGACCGCCGTCTACGGCATGTCGTTCACGGTCGGCAACGGCGAGATCTTTGGCCTGCTCGGGCCGAACGGCGCCGGCAAGACCACCACCGTGCGGATGCTGGCCGGGCTCATCGCCCCGACCTCCGGCACGGCGACCGTCAACGGCCAGGCTCTGCGCGGCGGCTCCCAGCGCATCCGCGCCATCACCGGCATCCTGACCGAGAGCCCTGGTCTGCACGACAAGCTGACGGCTCGACAGAACCTCGCCTACTACGCGCGCCTCTACGGATTGCGCGGCCAGCGGCAGCGGGACGCGGTGGAGCGGTACCTGGGCGTGGTCGAGATGACCGAGCACGCCGACCGGCGAGTCGGCACCTTCAGCAAGGGCATGCGCCAGAAGATCGCTATCGCACGCGCCCTGCTGCATGACCCCGAGGTGATCTACCTCGACGAGCCGACGAGCGGGCTCGACCCGTCCGCCGCCAAGACGGTCCGCGACTTCGTGGCCACCCTGCGCGGCCTGGGCCGCTCGATCGTGGTCTGCACCCACAACCTCGACGAGGCGGAGCGCCTCTGCGACCGGATCGGCATCATGCGCGGCACGCTCCTGATGGTCGATACGCCCGCCGGCCTGCGCCGACGCGGGCGCGCGCCCACCGTGCGCGTGGAGCTGAACGGCGCACGAGGTCCTGAATCCTTCATGGCGCGTCTCGCCGAGCTGCCATTCGTGAACGGTGTCCAGGGCGCTGACCATACCCTGGTCGTGGAGCTGGGCGATCCCGGGCACGACACGCCCGACCTGGTAGCGGCGCTGGTCGACGCCGGTGCGCGCATCATCTCGGTCGTGGAGGACGCACCGACCCTCGAGGAGGCTTACCTGTCCCTGGTCGGGGAGCACGGCGAGCGAGACGCAGGGGCATGAGGCTCGATTACGTGCTGACCGTCTTCGGCAAGGAGTGGCGGGACCTCCTCAGCAACCGGCTGCTGCTCGGGGCGGTCGTCTTCCCCGCCCTCATCTTCGCCGCGATCCCCACGGGGGTGGTGGCGTTCATCGAGGTCAACAACCTGGACCCGGCGCAGCTTCACCAGATCGAGCAGTACATCGCCAACTTCCCGGACCTGGCCCCCAAGCTCGCCGCGCAGGGCTTTATTATCAGCAACTTCATGGCCTACTTCCTGCTCATCCCGGCCATGGTGCCGATGGCGATCGCCACCCAATCGGTGATCGGCGAGAAGGTGAATCGATCCCTCGAGCCGCAGCTCGCCACGCCGCTCGAGGTGGGGGAGCTGCTGGCCGGCAAGACGCTGGCCGCGGCGCTGCCGGCGATCGGCGCCACCTGGATCGTCTATGCGGCGTACGGCTGGGTGAACGGCGCGATCGCAGACCCGGTGCTGACGCGCCTCATCTTCAGCGACGTATGGCTGGTCGCCATGGTGACCCTGGTGCCGCTGATCTGCATGCTCAGCGTGCTGCTCGGGATCGTGGTCAGCAGCCGCGCCACCGACCCTCGCACGGCACAGCAGATCGGCGGGTTCGTGGTCCTGCCCATCATCGCTATCGCGGTGGCGCAGTTCGTCGGCGGACAGGCGACCTTCTCGATGGAGCAGGTACTGATTGGCGATCTGCTGGTGGCGGGGATGATTGGCCTCGCCCTGCTGCTCGGCTCGTGGGCCTTCGACCGCGAGACGATCCTGACCCGCCTGGCCTGACCGATGGAGCGCGATCCGCGGGAGCCGCCGGTCCCCGTGCGGCGCTACCTGTTCGCCGGCCTGCTGGCCGCAGCGGCGGTGGGTGGCGTCCTCCTGTTGGTGCGCCCATTCCTGTTCAGCTTCGCCCCGCCGCTCACCGACGCGAACTACACCGTCGCCGCCGCCCTGGAGGCCAAAAATGGCCCGCTGCTCGTCCCCATCCTGTTGAATGAATCGCAGGGACTGCCGGGCGAGCTGCACCGCGACGAGCGCGTCGAGCTGCAGGTCGTGGTGTCGCCGATCGGCACCGATACCTTCGCCGTGGTCGACGCCTGGAGT
>JBBQGI010000194.1:0-3009 GCA_038322875.1 Candidatus Limnocylindria bacterium
AAGAAGGTCGGCGTCGAGATATCCCGCCCGGGACGACGGTTGATCCTGCGCGCGAACCGGCTCCAGGTCCGCGCGGCGGCATTCGTGCGCGGAGGGGGCCAGTCGACCAAGGTCGCCAGCGCGCCGATCGCGCTCCAGGACTAGCCGGCGGCCGCTCGGGTGGCCGGCGAGGCGTAGAAGACGGCGACCGCCGCGCAGATCGCCAGCGTCAGGTACGCCGAGAAGGGTGCGACCGCGGTCGCGATCGCGTACGGAACCAGACCGAGGGCGTTGCGGAGCTTGATCGCCCGCCGGTCATCCTCACTGAGCTCGACGCCGAGCAACTGCCCGTCTGCGCCGTCGAGCGCGTAGCGCTGCATCGTGTAGAAGGCGAGGCCCATGAGAAGCAGTGAGCCGCTGTAAATCGCGGCGGCAAGATGCTCGCCTTCGGGCTCGCGCAGGTAGTCGGCGACGAGAGCGGTCGTGAAGGGCAGGATCGCGATCGACATCAGCAGGAAGAGGTTCAGGATCAGAAGCGTGTGATTCGCCTGCCGGATCCGGGAGACCATCGCGTGATGGTTGATCCAGATGATTCCGATGGTCACGAACGAGACCAGGTAGCCAGCGTAGCTCGGCCACTGATGGGCGAGCTCGTGGCCGAGCGAGTTGGGACCGCCGACCTCCGGCACGTGGATCTCGAGCACGAGCAGAGTGATCGCGATCGCAACCACTCCGTCGGAGAAGGCTTCCAGGCGGCTGGTCGGCACCGGCTAGGACTTGCGGGAGACCTGGGTCGCTGGCATCGCGGCCAGCATAGACACGGCGCGAGCCCGATCGGCGCCGGCTGAGCTATGCAGCTACAGCGCCCGCAGGCGCTGGGCGTCGTTCACTTGACCACCAGCGTGGCCTTCATGAAGGGGTGGATGTTGCAGAAGTATTTGTAGGTGCCCGGCTTGACCTTCACGGTCTTGGAGTCACCCTGCTGGAGGGTCCCGGTGTCAAATCCTCCTCCAGGACCAGTCGCGGTCGCCGTATGGGCCGAGCTGTCCTTGTTTGTCCAGGTGACCGGCGTGCCCGCCTTCACCGTCACGTCTTTGGGGGCGAATTCGAAATCGACGATGTCGATCTTCCCCGAGGACGATGTAGCCGGAGAGCTGCCGCTCGAAGTCGATTTGCTCGAGCTGTCGCCTGAGCTGCCGCATCCGCTGAGGATGACGATCAGAAAACCGACCCCGATCATCAAGGCGATAGCCAGAGGCGGAATCAGTCGCCGACGGTCTTCGAGCAGCGTCTTCATCGCCCGTTCCTACGCATGCGGGCTCGCGGCGGTTCACATTGCGACGAATCGGGTCGAGAAGTCGCCTCAGCCGGTCCCTGCGCTAGGGCCCGGTCCAGCTACCGGCGTAACAGGGGCGCCCGCCGCAGGTATCGGTGATGACGCCGTTGGGCTGCAGGAAGCCGGAGACGAGCTGCTGCTCGGCGACCGTGGCGCGCGGGGCGCCGTGCGGGTCCTGGCCGGATCGATCCGGGGTGTTGGTGAGCGGCGGCGGGTCGACGCCGATCGTGCTGCCCGGGTTGGCCGGGTCGGGACGGATCGGCCCGATGTCCCAGTAGAAGATCGCTGAGCCGCCGAACGGATAGCTGCCGATCCGAGGCACGCCCCAGAGCACATCGACGCCGGGCCAGCGTCCCGGGTCAAGGATGGGGGCGTGGGCCTTGGCTCCGATCGTCCGCGCCTCGACGTCGGCCTGGAAATCGGTGACCTGATGGTCGCCGAGCGCGACGTCCATCAGCACCTTGTGCCGCGGCGTGTTGGGGAGCGGGTTGGTCGTCATGCGGTGCGCGTAGCCGTTTGCATCGGAGCGGTCCCACAGCATCTGCAGAAGCGACAGGCCTAGCGCCTGGGTGAGCTTGTCTGGGTAGCTCGGGTCCAGGATCGCGGCGAAGGTGTCGAAGTCGACCGAGCGCTGCAGAAGCACCGAGTAGTTCATTGCGGGCACACCCAGCGAGGCGCGTGTGAAGTCCGGTGAAACCGCGGTGAGCGCCCCGCCGAGGATCCCGCCCTGGCTGTTGCCGTTGTAGTAGAGGCGGCTTGGATCGATGACGCCTTGGCCAAGCGACGCCGCGGTTGGGTTAACGTGGAAGGCGGGGTGGCTGAGGAAGCCGCTCGGGTTATCCATCAAGCGGCCGAGGTAGAGCTCGTCGAGCAGGCCCTGCTGGGTACGGTCGCCGAGCTTCGGGAAGTTGGAGAGGTTCTGGAGCGTCGCGACGGCATTCGGGACGTCGGCGGAGGAAAAGCCGATCTCGTCGGTGGCGCAGTGGGTGATGTCTCCGAGCTGCCCTAGTGTCGCCTGGGCGCTTGAGCCGACCTCCGATGCGCTTCCGAGCAGTCCATGCCCGTATAGCGACGGGCGGCTGGGCTTGGCGCCGGGGTCGATTGCGGCGCGCGGGACGATGCAGTCGAAATTGGCGATCCAGGGAACCGGGTTTCGAGTCGGCAGCCCGTACGAATCGAGCTGGAAGGTGCCGCCGGGAGCGCAGCTCGGGAACAGGTAGCAGGGCACGGTGAAGGTCCCTTGAACGCGCCTGGCGGTGTTCGGGTCCTGGGCGGCGGTGAAGTTCTGGACGCTGGTGACGGCGAAGGTGGGCGCGTGGCCCTGCACGACTCCGTCGTCGAGGTTCGTGTCGCCGAGCTGCGCGAAGGCGTCATTGCGGATGTGCAGCATCCGCGCGGCGATGTTCTGGTCGCTGGCGACCGTGAAGTCCCAGGCGAGGTAGAGGTCGTGGCGCTTGATGTGCGCCTTGCGCAGCGTCCGGAACACCCTGTGGAAGTGGCGGCGGCGCTTGTTGATGATCGGCGAGTTGGAATGGAGGTGGTCGCGGTAGTAACGGAAGCCGTTCGGGGCCGGGATCGCCTGGCCGCCTGCTGTCTTCAGGTTGCGCAGCGCGACGATGTAGCGGTGCTTGGCCGCGAAGTTGACGGCCGGGTGGATCAGCAGCGCCGCCCGGTCGGGGCTGGTTGCGTTGGAG
>JBBQGI010000195.1:0-2898 GCA_038322875.1 Candidatus Limnocylindria bacterium
CCAGGGATCGGCGACGCCTTCGGGATAGCCCTCGACCGCGATGATGCCGCGCCGGTCCAGCTCCTCGCAGACGGCGGTCAGCAGCTCGGCAGCGACGCCCTCGCGGTCGGCGGTTCCGGGCACGACCTGGAGACAGGTCACCACCCACGGGGCGGGGGAATCGGGGAGCGATGGGTACCGCTCCCGGATGATCTGGGCGCGGGGATAGGCGGAGATCGGGCCGAACTGGACCCAGCCGACCGCCACTTGGTCGCCTGCGGGATCCAAACTCCATGCGAGCATCCCGTAGGCGCCGGCCAGCCGGGCACCCGCCATCAAACGCGAGAGCTTCAGCCCGGCGGCCGCTTTCGAGTCGGGCACATCGCGGTGGCCGGCGAGCCGTTCCCAGTAGTCGCAGGTCTGGCACCGAGCCCCGGCCTCCGCCGGCGCGGGGATCGACCCGAACGAATCCGCATCGACGAGGGAGAAGGAGAGACCTGCGACAGCCATCGGCTCAGGATCCGTCGGCGGCAGCCAGCAGGTCGCCCGAGTGCAGCAGCTCGCGGGCGGCGGCGATGTCCGGCGCGGGCGATCGGTCCTGGTCCAGATGGGGGACGCGGTTGCGCAGGCGCCCGTGGGCGCGTGCGAGGCCGTCGCCAGGACGCATCGGCGCCCGGAAGTCCAATCCCTGGGCGGCGCACAGCGCTTCGATGGCCAGCACCGTCTCGGCCCGGTCCAATACCTCCCACAGGTGCAGGGCCCCGGTGGCTCCCATGCTGACGTGATCCTCCTGGTTGGCTGAGGTCGGGATCGTGTCGACCGATGAGGGGTGCGTCAGAGTCTGCAACTCGTTGACCAGCGCGGCGGCGGTGTACTGCACGATCATCAGGCCGCTGCGCAGGCCTGGCTCTTCCGACAGGAACGGCGGCAGCCCGGAGAGATGTGCGTCGACCAGTCGCGCGGTGCGGCGCTCGGAGATTGACGCCAGCTCGGCCAGCGCGATCTTGGCGTAGTCGATGACCAGCGCCATCGGCTCACCGTGGAAGTTGCCGCCGGAGATGACGCGGCCGTCCTCGAAGACGAGCGGATTGTCCGTAGCCGCGTTCATCTCGATCGTCACCACGCGCTCCAGCTGGTCGAGCGCGTCGCGCACCGCCCCATGCACTTGCGGCATACAGCGCAGCGAGTAGGCGTCCTGCAGCAGATGCTCGCTCTGGGCATGCGATGCCCCGATCTCGCTGCCGACCAGCAGCGCTCGCAGGTGCGCGGCGGCTGCCATCTGGCCGGGATGCGGTCGCGCGCCGATCAACGCTTCGTCGAAGGCGGCGCCAGTTCCCTGCATCGCCTCCAGGCTCATGGCGCCGATGACGTCGGCGGAGGCCGCCAGCCGTCGCCCGTCATGCATCGCGAGCGCGGCGATGGCGGTCATCAACTGCGTTCCGTTGAGGAGTGCCAGGCCCTCCTTGGCCCCCAGCTCGATGGGTACCAGGCCGGCGGCTCTCAGCGCGTCGGCGCCGGGCATCGGTCCGGTGGGGGTGTCGGCCTCGCCCTCGCCGATCATCACCGCCGCCAGGTGCGCGAGGGGAGCCAGATCGCCACTCGCCCCGACGCTGCCGCGCGAAGGAATGACCGGGTGGACCGATTCGTTCAGCATCCCGCACAGCAGCTCTGCCAGCCCGGGCCGGGCTCCGGAAAGGCCGACCGCCAGGGCGTTCGCGCGCAGCAGGAGCATCCCCCGCACCACGTCGGCGGGAAGGGGCTCGCCAACCCCGGCAGTGTGCGAGCGGACGAGGTTGACCTGTAGCTCCGCCACTTGCCCCGGCTCGATCCGCACGTTGGCCAGGTCGCCGAAGCCGGTGGTCACGCCGTAGACCGTGGCGCCCTGCTCGACCAGCCGCTCGATGACGGCGCGCGACGCGCGCATCCGCTCCGCAGCCTCGGGATCGAGACCCACCTGGCGTCCGTCGCGGGCGACCGCCGCGAGGTCAGTCACGGTCAGATCGCGTCCGTTGAGGAGGAGCGGCTGGGTCGGCGCGGAATGCGTGGAGCGGCTCCTTTCTCGGGCTGCACGGGCCTCTTCGACGCTCGGGGGACCCGGGGAGCGCCCCTATACTACGCAGCGTGCGACGAGTCCCGGACCCCGCGAGCCGTCCCGCCGCGGCCACGGACGCTCCGGAACCGATCGGCAGCGCGGTCCCGAGCCCGGCCTTCGCCTTTCTGCTCAGCCTGATCATGTTGCCCAGCCTCTTCTGGCTGGTCACCTTCAAGCGACTCACCGACCACACGATCCCCGAAGAATGGCTGATGGGGAATGTCGTGCCTCCGCTGCACCACTGGGTCGAGCAGCAGATCCCGCCGCTCGATATCGTGCTGATCGGCATCAGCGGCCTTGGCTCGGGCTGGTTCGTGGGGCTGGGCTTCGGCGTCGCCGGCCTGGTGGCCTTGTCGCGTCGCCGGGTGGACCTGGCGCTGCTGTTGGCGGCGGGGACACTCGCCTTCCCGATCGAGTGGGCTCTCAAGTACTTCACCGCCATCCCGGAGATCAGCCCGGCCCAGCTCGGGAACGCGCTCTTCAATGTGGGTGGGTTTGGCCTGGACGACATCGCCGACTTCCCTGCCGGCCACGCGCTCCGGGCGACGGTCTTCTACGGACTGCTCGCCTTCTGCGTGGCGCGCGTAAGCCTGGATCGAGGGCGGGGCGTGATCGCGTACGTCGTCGCCCTGTGCCTGATCGGCGCGATCAGCCTGATCCGGCTCTACCTCGGTGCCCACTACCCGATGGACCTCCTCGGCGGCTGGATGGCGGGGGGCGCGCTGCTCTCGGTGATCGTGGCGGTGTACCTGGTGGCTGTCGATCCCCGGACCAGCACCTGACCGATGCTCGATTTCATCGATCGCACCGTCATCCCGTTCTTCCTG
>JBBQGI010000196.1:0-2883 GCA_038322875.1 Candidatus Limnocylindria bacterium
TCTTGGCGATCGTCTCCACAACCAGCATCCCAATCTCGGCTCCCAATAACCTCGGGAGCACTGTGAACCCCGTCGCCAGAGGGGTCCCTTTTGGAAGCCGATCACCCCGGAAACGGGGTCCTTATTGCGCGCCTCTCCACAAAGAGCTGATGGCGCTTGCCGAGAAGCTTCTGGAGGCGCCTGAAGCGCTGATCGGAACGGCCGTCGATCTGGAGCTGGCCGAGGGCGCCGTTACGGCGGACAGCGTAGGTGACACGGCATGTGTCTTTCTCAGCGGCCTCTATCACGCAGAGAGGGGCATCGCTGACCGGCTTCGGCGCCTCATGTCCGGCGCAGCGCCGTGGCCGGAGATAGACGCGGATAAGGCTTTGCCGTGGATCGAGGGCCGCACCGGGCTCATGCTCGCAGCCAGTCAGGCCGAGGCCATCCGTCTGGCGCTGCGCTCGAAGGTGCTGGTCATCACCGGCGGCCCCGGTGTCGGCAAGACCACCATCGTGAACTCGATCCTGCGCATCCTGTCGGTCAAGGGCGCGGAGATCCTGCTCTGCGCTCCCACCGGACGCGCCGCCAAGCGCATGTCCGAGGCGACCGGCATGGAGGCCAGGACCATCCACCGCCTGCTCGAGTTCGACCCGAAGGCCTTCGGCTTCAAGCGCGGTGAGGAGACGCCGCTCGAGTGCGATCTCCTGGTCGTCGACGAGGCGTCCATGGTCGATGTCTCGCTCATGCAGTCGCTGCTGAAAGCCGTCCCGGATCACGCTGCGTTGCTGAGCGTCGGCGACATCGACCAGCTGCCGTCGGTCGGCCCCGGGCAGGTCCTGGCCGACATCATCGGCTCTGGCGCGGCGCCGACGGTCCGGTTGACCGAGGTGTTCCGTCAGGCGGCGCAGAGCAAGATCATCATCAATGCCCACCAGATCAACCAGGGCCAGATGCCGGATCTGGCGAAGCCGGATCGCGGGACCGACTTCTACTTCGTCCCCGCGGCCGATCCCGAACAGGCCGTGAGCCGCATCGTGGAGCTTGTGCAGTCGCGGATTCCCAAGCGCTTCGGTCTGAACCCGATCCGCGACATCCAGGTGCTCTGCCCGATGAACCGAGGCGGTGTCGGCGCTCGATCGCTCAACATCGAACTGCAGGCGGCGCTCAATCCGTCAGGCGAGACGAAGGTGGAGCGCTTCGGCTGGACCTTCGCCCCGGGCGACAAAGTCATGCAGATCGAGAACGACTACGACAAGGAGGTCTACAACGGGGATATAGGCTATGTGGACGGCGTGGACATCAACGAGGGGGAACTGACGGCCAGCTTCGACGGTCGCGCAGTCACCTACGGCTTCGGCGAACTCGACACGCTGGTCCCCGCCTATGCCGCCACCATTCACAAGAGCCAGGGTTCGGAGTATCCGCCGTGGTCATTCCCGTCCTGACCCAGCACTACGCCATGCTCCAGCGCAACCTGCTCTACACCGGCGTCACCCGCGGCAAGCAGCTCGTGGTGCTCGTGGGCCAGCCCAGAGCCGTCGCCATCGCCGTCAAGAACGCTTCCGGTCGGAAGCGCTGGTCGAAACTCGACGAGTGGCTGGCGCCGATGCCGATTGCGGCTCGCCACGCGTCGGATGACGTTCGGTCGTGAACCTGTTCGTGAAGTTCGCGGCTGGTTTCGCCGGTCTATATGTGCTCGTCGTCGCCCTTATCGCGCTCGCGCAGGATTGGCTCATCTTTCCCCGATGGGCGATGGGTCACGGAGCAGCCGCTCCGCCGTCATCGGCTGAGCGGCTCGCACTCAAGGCACCCTCCGGGGAACAGCTTGTCGGCGTCTATCTCCCGACGGAAGTTCAGCCCTCTGCGGAATCCGCTCTCATCCTGGGGTTCGGGGGCAACGCCTGGAACGCCGATACGCTCGCCGTCTACCTCCAGTCGGTCTTTCCCGACCGGGACGTCGTGACTTTCCACCTACCGTGGCTATGCTCCCAGCACCGGGCGACCCAGCGCGGCGGCGATCCTTCAGGATGCGCTTTCGATCCACGATCACGTGGTCGCCGCCTTTTCGCCTGACCGGATCGTGGCTGTCGGCCTGAGCATTGGCGGCGGCAAAGGCAGCCCGCTTTCAGCAGTCCGGCTCGGAAAGCCGGGCGAGCCGCGCCGGCAGGTCGCTTCGGCTGTGCAGGAAATCGACGATGACGACCGCTTCGGCACCCTCGACGAACACTATGAAATGCTGACCTCTGCGAGTGAAGCGCAGATCGTCGGGAAGGTCCGGGTCTATGATGCGGCAGCTCTGCGACTGTGCCCTACCGTCGGCGATTGCCCGGCACCGCTCGATCAGGTCGTCCTCATAAGCGTCGGCCTGACGCGGACCAAAAGACTCGATTGTCCATTGGGCAATGTTAGTCAAAGATGCCTCGGCCTGACGCGTCAGACGCCATGGCTTCGGCATCAGCTGCGGTCGCGCGCCGCGGCGAAGGCGCGCCGAATGGCGTCCTCTCCGGAACCATCGGCCAGATCGCCTGCCCGCGCCTGGTGCAAGCCGACCTTGAGACGGGACCTCAGGTCGCCGAGCTCTGCCTCCTCGCGCTCGAGCAGGCGCAGGCCGGCCCGGAGCGCCTCGCTGACGTTCTGATACCGTCCCGAAACGACCAGCTGGTCGACCAGTTCAGATTGTGCATCCGTCAGAACGACGTTTCTGGTTCCCATTTGCAGCTCCTCAAATCGAATTGGCAATATATGCCAGTTCGCCGCAAAGTCCATCTGACCGTCGCTGGCCTGACCCTGAGGTGATCCGGGAGATGATCCAGCGGAGTTTGGGGCGCCCGCGGATCAAGAAAGGCGCGATGTATGGCAACCGGACCGGACCTTGCATCGCCCCTTCGCAGTGCGTAGCGG
>JBBQGI010000197.1:0-2846 GCA_038322875.1 Candidatus Limnocylindria bacterium
TGCCTGCTCGAGTTCACCGATCGGCGGATGCTGCCGACCCAGCTCAAGGTCGTCCAGCGCCGCCTCGGGCGCCCCATCGTGGTCGGGCGGCATTCGCAGCTCGACCGGCTGCAGGCCGAGCTCGACGAGTATTTCGCGGGCACGCGACGCAGCTTCGGCGTACCTCTGATCGCCCCCGGCAGCGACTTCCAGCAGCGAACCTGGGCCGAGCTGCGCGCCCTGAGCCCGGGCGAGCGGGTCAGCTACGAAGAGCTGGCGACCCGTGTGGGACGACCGCGTGCCCAACGGGCGGTCGGGACCGCGAACGGGGCGAATCGGATCGCCCTGCTGATCCCGTGCCATCGGGTCGTGCGCAAGACCGGGGAGACCGGCAACTACGGCGGCGGTCGCTGGCGCAAGGAGTGGCTGCTTCAGCACGAAGCTGTCTGGGCGCAGGCCTAGGTGTGGATATCGGTCCCCATCGCGTGGTAGCCACCGTCCACGTGGATCAGCTCGCCCGAGGTCATGGCTGACCAGTCGGAGAGCAGGAAGCAGCACATCTGGCCGACCGCGGTCGCGTCGTTCATGTCCCAGCCGAGCGGCGCTCGCTTCAGCCAGGTGTCAGCGATCTGGTCGAAACCGGGGATGCTCTTGCCGGCCATGGTGCGGATCGGTCCGGCCGAGACGGTGTTGACCCGGATCCCGTGGGCGCCGAGGTCACGCGCCAGGTAGCGGGTGACCGCTTCGAGTCCCGCCTTGGCGACACCCATCCAGTCGTAGATCGGCCAGGCGTAGCGGCCATCGAAGGTGAGGCTCACCACGGAGGCGCCGTCGGCGGCCTGCAGCGGCTCCAGCAGGCCGGCGCTCATCGCCTTCAGCGAGTAGGCCGATGTCTGGAAGCCCAACGCCACGCTCTCCCAGGGAGTGTTCAGGAAATTGCCGCCAAGGCCGTCCTGCGGCATGAAGCCGATCGCGTGTACCGCCCCGTCCAGCCGCCCCCAACGGCGCATGACCTCGGCCGCCACTGCCTCGACATGCTCGGGGTTGTTGACGTCCATCTCGAGGACGTCCGGCGTGGTGGGAAGCCTCTTGGCCACTCGTTGGGTGAGGCTCATGCCGCGCCCGACGCCGGTCAGCAGGATCTCGGCGCCCGCCTCCTGCGCCACCCGGGCGATGCTGAAGGCGATGCTGTCGTCGGTGAGGACGCCGGTGATGAGCAGCTTCTTGCCGTCGAGCAACATGCGAGCAGGTGGCTCCTCTCCGTCATGGACCGATGGCGCCCGCGGCGCCTGAAGGACCGCGCGATTGTAGCCCGCCGCTCAACCCTGGCCGGACCATGGCCCAGTACCTCGAGGCGCAACCGGTGGGAGGCGGCCACCGGAAGTGTGACGCCGGGCGTCCTAGACTGGGAGTCCGATGATGGTGCATCTCTATGACTACGACGTTCCCGCGGCAGATGCTGGCGCCAGCGTTCCGAGCCTGCGCGACGCGCTGGCCGACCTGGGTGCCGAGGACCACAAGGCGCTCCTCGGCGGCCTCTTCAGGCAGGAGCGCATGCCCGGCACGATGGAGCGCCTTTCCACGCTCGTCACCGACCTCGAGGCCAGCTTCGCCGACCTGCTGACCGTGCTGGATAATGCGACCCGGCCCCGCCGCTTCGTGGCGATCGACGAGGCGAAGGCCGTCCTGGACCGATTCCTCCCTCCCAGCGCCATCGCCGGCACGCACGACTGGGATGTGGCCCGCCTGCACGAGCCCTACGGCGACGGCACATACCACGGCAAGCTGCTGAAGCGGGTGAGGAAGCAGCTGCGCAGCGTGGGCACGCGAGAGGCGCTCACCACGCCGTTTCTGCTGCGGCGGGAGTGGGGCCGATGAGCCGCCGCTCCCAGCGCCGCGGTCGCCCCTACCAGCCACTCCCCGAGCGAAGGATGAACTGGGGAGCACGCCTGATCGTGATCTTCATCGCCCTGATCATGATCGGGGGGATCGCGATCCTGAGCTTCACGCGTTAGCGGCCGGGGGTGGGTCAGCCGCCGAAGTGGAGTGTCACCTTGATCACGCCGGCCGAGCGGCTGCTGTCGCTGATGGCCGCCCAAGCCTCGGGCGACAGGTCGGCGACCTTTTGGCTCGAGCTTCCCCAGTAGCAACCGCAGTAGTCAACGATCGGGAGAAGGACGCAGCGGTCGGCGCAGACGGTCACGAACTTGGCGGCCGGCGGCGAGTCGTAGTGGCCGCCGAGGGCTCCGGGCAGCGCCACCACGGCCTGGCCGCGCCAACCGAGCGAGCAGCAGTACCAGGTCGCCTTGCCACTCACGGTGCTCGTGGGAGCAGGAGTGCTCTTGGCCGGCGCCGCGTGGCGGTAGAGGGTCGCCTCCATTGGAGCGCTCGGGGGCATCGCCAGCGCCGGGTTGTCCCCGAGCAGCTCTGGCCCGATCGGGTCGGCAGCAGTCGAGAGGGAGAGGGCCGCGGATCGCTCGCGTCCCTGGACGGCAGCGCGGTCGGCAGTGGTGGATGGCTGGTCGGCGGCGGCCAGCAGGCGCATCGACTCGGGCGACATCGGCGTCGCGGATCGCGTGGTGAGCGGGGCCAGGAGGCCGATCGCGACTGAACTGACGAGCGTCAGCAGCGCGACACGGCGCAGGAGGTCCGGCAATAGAATCCTCGCGGTAGCGGGGTTGGGTTTTTGGGGTCCCGCCGAGGCGGCTGCCGAGGCGATTGCCGCCATGAACGGCGTCGCGACCCGCACGAATCGATGCCTCACCCTACCATCCGAGGCGGGACCTGTCGAGCACGAGGAGACCATGGCCAGGAGACGAACCGAAGCGCGTCGCAGCGGCGCGGTCGTGATGCGGGGCAGTGAGACC
>JBBQGI010000198.1:0-2808 GCA_038322875.1 Candidatus Limnocylindria bacterium
TCGTCTGCGAGCGCTTCCGCCTCATCGAGACGCTGCCTGCGTCCTAGTTCAGCCGATGGTCGCCTTCACGAAGGCCGCCACCCGATCGAGCGCATCGTCGAAGACTGGACCGATGCCGTGGCCGACCCCCGGGAAGACCACCAGCTCGGCCGACCGTAGCCGGCGCACAGCATCCCGCAGGAGCCCGATCCTTGCGAACGGATCGCGGTCCCCGGAGAGTAGGAGGACCGGGCAGGCGATCCTTGGCCAATGCGCGGTCCGCTCGTCCCAGCGATCGGCGCCGCCCGGCGCGTGGAGCGGGTAGGAGAGGAGGACAAGCGCGCCGAACTCATGCTCGGCCGCGATCAGCGAGGCCACGCGACCCCCGAACGAGTGGCCCCCGATGGCCGTCTCGGGCGACGACGGTGCCGCCGCCAGGTACGGCGCGATGGCAGCCTCGGCTCGCCCGCGGGGAAGCTGCACTGCGGAGGCAGCGATGCCCCGCCGCCCGAGTGCCGCGATCTCCGGGGCGAGGCCAGCGGCGCTGCCGGATGCGCCCGGCGCCAGGTACAGGTGTGCCACGCCGGCAAGCCTAGAGCGCCCGACCGCAGAGCGTGGTACACATACGCGTAGATGACCCCGACCCGCCTGCCTCCGGTCCCTTCACGCCCTGCCGCGGCATTGGCCGGCATCGTCGCCGGCGGGGTCGCCCTGGGGGCCACCGAGTTGCTGGCCGGCCTCGTGGCGGGGGCGCCATCGGTGGTGCTCGAGATCGGTGCCTTCCTGATCTCGCTCCAGCCGCCCGGTGCCAAGCAGATCGTGGTCGATCTCTTCGGCCTCGCGGACAAGCTCGCGCTCAACGTGGCGATCGTGGTCGGTGC
This sequence comes from Candidatus Limnocylindria bacterium, assembly GCA_038322875.1. Taxonomy (GTDB): domain Bacteria; phylum Chloroflexota; class Limnocylindria; order QHBO01; family QHBO01; genus CF-167. Next base: position 861 of record JBBQGI010000198.1, read on the forward strand.
ACTGGTGCTGGCTGCGGTGCTCGGCATCGTGGCCCGCTACCACCGGCCGTGGACCACCGCCGGCTTTGCGGGCATCGCGATCCTTGGCCTCTTCGCCTCGCTGCGCGACCCGCTCGTGGATGCGCTTCTGGCGGTGCTGGCGGCCGTCATCGGGGTCGTGGTCGCCAATGCCGTCCTCGGCTGGCTCCTTCGACTCGCCACGCCGAGCGGCACCGCCGAGATGCCCGACTGGGGCCGCCGCCGGTTCCTCGGCACCTCCATGGGCGTCGCCGCCCTAGCGGTGGCTGGCGGGGGGATCGGCCGCGTCCTGCTGAACTCGCGCGCCGACGCCGCGCCGACTGCGACCAGCATCCCGCCGGCGGTCGATCCGGTCGCCGCGCTCCCCGCGGGGGCCAGCCTGGCGGTCGACGGGATCACGCCGATCGTGGTGCCAAACCGCGCCTTCTATCGGATCGATACGCAGCTCCTGACGCCCCGTCTCGATGTCGGCACCTGGAAGCTCGACGTCGACGGCATGGTCGACCATCCATTCAGCCTGACCTACCCCGAGCTGCTGGCGATGGAGATGCACGAGGAGTACGTGACCATCGCCTGTGTCAGCAACGAGGTCGGCGGCGAGCTGGTCGGCAATGCCCTGTGGAAGGGGGTTCGGTTGCGCGAGCTGCTCGACCGCGCGGGCGTGCAGGCGGGGGCCACACAGGTGGTGGGGCACGCCTTCGACGGCTGGACGGCGGGCTTCCCGACCGCCTGGCTCGACCAGTCGGACCGCCAGGCCCTGGTAGCGGTGGCGATGAATGGAGAGCCGTTGCCCGCCGAGCACGGCTTCCCGGCGCGCCTCATCGTGCCCGGGCTGTACGGATACGTGTCGGCCACCAAGTGGCTGACCAAGATCGGCCTCACCACGCTGGAGGCGTTCGACGGCTACTGGATACCGCTCGGCTGGGCCAAGAAGGCGCCGATCCTGACTCAGTCTCGCATCGACATTCCGCAGCGCGGCAACTCGGTTCGAGCCGGACAGGTGCCTGTCGCCGGCGTCGCATGGGCGCCGGACCGCGGCATCTCGCGGGTCGAGGTGCAGGTCGACAACGGGTCGTGGGCCGAGGCGCAGCTCTCCGCGCCGATCTCCGACGCGACCTGGGTGCAATGGCTCTACAAGTGGAGCGCGACGCCCGGGTCCCATATCCTCAGCGTGCGCGCCACCGACGGCGACGGCGAGGTCCAGACCGACACGATCACCCGTCCTCCGCCCGATGGCGCGCGCGGCCACCACACGATCAGCGTCAACGTCGAGGGCTGATCGCCCGCCTTGACGCCCGGCGCAGAATCGGGGGCGTGCCAGCCCCTACGGCGCCCCTCTTCATCGTCAATCCCATCGCCGGCAGCGGCCGCGCGCATGGCATCGTGCCCCGCATCCAGACCTGGCTAGAGGGGCGGGGGATCGACGCGCGGCTGGTGGAGACGCGAGAGCGCGGGCACGCCGAGCAGCTCGCTGCCGCTGCCACCGATCTGGGCCACGATCGCGTGATCGCCGTCGGCGGCGATGGCACCATCCAGGAGGTGATCAACGGTCTCCTATCCGCCGGTGTCGGTACCGATGCCGGCCCGCCCGCGCTCGGCATCGTGCCTGCCGGCCGCGGCAATGACATGGCCCGCAGCGTCAACCTGCCGATCGATGCGAGGGGCTCCCTGCCGATCGCACTGGGATCCACGACGCGGCCCTTCGACATCGGTAGCGCGTCCCGCCCGGATGGCAGCCGGCGCTACTTCGGCGCGGCGGGCGGAGTCGGCTTCGATGCGGCCGTCGCCTACGCCATGGCGGTCCATCGTCGGTTCTGGATGCGCGGCGAGGCTGGCTACTTCCTCGGAACGCTCAACGAGCTTCGACGCTGGCATAACTCCGACCTGGAGGTGACCCTCATCGGCGACGGGGAGGAAAGGGTCGTCAAGC
>JBBQGI010000199.1:0-2808 GCA_038322875.1 Candidatus Limnocylindria bacterium
TGCTGGAGGCGCGATGGGCGTTCGCCTCATCGGTCCTGCCCGACGGTCGGGTCCTCATCGCCGGCGGCCTCGACGTCACCTCCCAGCCGATGTCCACGGCGGAGGTCTATGACCCCGACACGAAGTCGTGGAAGACCGCCGGGTCGATGCTCGAAGCCCGTCAGTCGGCGGCGGCCGTCACCCTGCCCGACGGCCGGGTCCTGGTGATGGGCGGCTCGATCGCCTCGCAGGCGTCGTCGACCGCCGAGCTGTATGACGTCGTCAGCGGTTCATGGACCGCCACCGCCACCATGCCATCGGCCCACACGAATCTCCGGGCGGTGCTGCTGCTCGACGGCAGGGTCCTCGCGGTGGGTGGCAGTGACGGAACCAACGCGTCAGCGGCAGCCGAGCTCTACGGACCCTAGTCCCGCGCCGATGCCCCGCCCCATCCTCGCGGGGATCCTGGCCGTAACCGTGATGGCGACCGGCAGCATGCTCGACGCGCGCACGAGCTTCAGCGCCACGCCGCTGGCCAACCGCCAGGTGCTGGTGGCCGGTGGCGTCTCGGCGACCCTGCCGCTCTCCTCGGCGGACGTCTTCACGCCCGGAACCTGACCTCGGCCGCGGCGGCGCGGCATGCGGCCCTGCTCAGCTCCCCTGCAGGACCTCGAACTCGATCGCTGCCATCTTCGCGTGTCCCGCCACCGACAGATGGTTCAAGTCCGAGGCCAAATCCGCGGGCACGAGGTCCATGTGCTGCATCGCGCCGCCATCGGTGCGGCAGCTGGGGTAGAGCGCGCAGGTCTCCGTGACGATGCCGAAGTAGTCGTTCACGAGACCCTGGAGGTATGCCTCCTTGGCCGGATCGATCTTCCCGGTCGTTGAACTGACCGGGTCGCACGGACCGTCGCCCGTCAGATGTTGCGGCTGTACGCTGAACACGACCCGATCGTAGGTCTGGACGTCGGCCCACTGGCTGACGAAGAAGATCTTCGCGTCGGGCACACCCTGGGTCAGGATGTCCATCGCCTGCGTCAGCTTAGTCCGATACGGCTCGTAGTTCGCGGCGTCGGTGCCGTCACACTTGATGTCGTTGTCGATCGACTGGACCAACACGAGAGTTGGCTTGGGTGCCTGTCCGACGAGCTTCGTGGCCTGCGAAATGAGACTCACGACGTTCGAGCCGTCGATCGCGATGTTCGACGCGTGACCCTCGAGGCTGGGGTCCGTGGCGAGCAGGCGCAGATAGATGCTTGCGACCTGCGGATTCGTGCCCGTCGCCCAGGAGTTCGCCCTGACGTCCTTGTCGGGCTGGTCCGGATCCGAGTCGTACCCCGTGGCCCCCGAGTGTCCAAGGACCGCGACTCCGACGGGCTGGGACGAGTCGGTGGATGCGGCGGCCGATGTAGTGGCACCTGCGAGCGGCGAACCACCGCTCGGTGCACTGCTGCTGGTGCCGGGGGTCGCGCAACCCGCGACCAGCAGGCCGACGAGAAGCAGGACCACGCCGAGGGATCGCACCATGGAACCAATCCTTCCTTGTCGGCCGATGGGCGGCGCGCAATCCTAGCAGCTCCCTGAGGTTTATCGAGCAGTTCTGCCCACGATCGGCAACGCTGACGACATCGCTGCGATACTACTGGGGAGTATTGGAGCGACACGCGGATCATGGACAACGCGCCTCAGCACGATCACGACCAGCACCACGAGGCCACGGCCGGCGGCGGGGCGGCGGACGCCGGACACGACGGCGGGCACGATCGCCACGCCGGGCACTCGGTCGCCATGTTCCGCGATAAGTTCTGGCTGACCCTACTGCTGACCCTGCCGGTCGTCATCTGGAGCATGGACCCGCAAGACTGGCTCGGCTACCAGGCACCCGTCTTCCCCGGATCGCAGCTGATTCCAGCCATCCTGGGCACGATTGTGTTCCTGTACGGCGGCCTGGTCTTCCTCCGTGGGGCCATCCCGGAGATCCGCGATCGCCAACCCGGGATGATGACGCTCATCTCACTGGCCATCGTGGTCGCCTTCGGCACATCGTGGGCCGGAACGCTCCACCTGTTCGAAGTCGAGATCTGGTGGGAGCTGGCGACGCTGATCACCATCATGCTGCTCGGGCATTGGCTCGAGATGCGCTCGATCGCGCAGGCCCGTGGAGCCCTCAGCGCCCTCGCCGAGCTGCTCCCCGACACGGCGGAACTGGTCACCCCCGACGGCACGGAGACGGTTCCACTGGCCGCGCTGAGCATCGGCGATGTGGTCCTGGTCCGCCCCGGAGCCCGCGTCCCGGCCGATGGCGTCGTCACCGAAGGGACCGCGGACGTCGACGAGTCGATGATCACCGGTGAGTCGCAAGCCGTCGCAAAGGAGGTCGGCGACAGGCTCGTCGCCGGCACCGTCGCGGCGGGAGGCTCCCTCCGCATCCAGGTCAGCGCGGTGGGCGAGGAGACCGCGCTGTCGGGGATCATGCGCATGGTTGCCGCCGCGCAGGCATCGGCCTCGCGAGCGCAAGCACTGGCCGACCGGGCCGCCGCGATCCTCTTTTACGTGGCCCTGGCCTCGGGCGTCGCGACGCTCCTCTTCTGGTGGGTCCAGGGCGACCGCGAGGGAGCCCTCGTCCGTACGGCGACAGTCCTCGTGATCGCCTGTCCGCATGCGCTGGGCTTGGCGATCCCCCTCGTGATCGCCATCTCCACCTCGCTCGGGGCGCAGAACGGACTCCTGGTCAAGAATCGGATCGCCCTCGAACGCGCGCGCGAGCTGCAGATGGTCATCTTCGACAAGACCGGCACGCTCACCAAGGGGCAGCCGGTCGTGGCCGGC
>JBBQGI010000200.1:0-2795 GCA_038322875.1 Candidatus Limnocylindria bacterium
CGCGCCGCGGTCTTCCAACCGTCCCGATCCCGATCCAACCACTGCCCTGACCGGGCCCCGCACATGCGGGAGGGCCCCGTCAGGAGCTTTCATGTCCTTCTCCACGCTCGGGCTTGCGCCCGCTCTGCTCCGCGCCGTCTCGGCGCAGGGCTACACCGAACCCACCCCCGTCCAGCGGGAGGCGATCCCGTTCGTCCTCGCCGGGCGTGACCTGCTGGCAGGCGCCCAGACCGGCACCGGCAAGACCGCCGCCTTCGTGCTGCCCATGCTGCAGCGCCTCTCCGCATCCCAGCCCGTTCCCGGTGCGCGGTCCCGCATTCGTGCGCTCATCGTGGTCCCCACCCGTGAGCTGGCGATGCAGGTCGAAGAGAGCGTCCGGGTGTACGGCTCGAACAGCCGCCGCTCGACGACCATCTATGGCGGGGTCGGGTTCCCCGGCCAGCTGAACGCGCTGCGGCGCGGTCCGGAGATCGTGGTCGCCACCCCGGGGCGGCTGCTCGACCATGCCCGCCAACGCACGATCGACCTCGGTGCGGTCGAGATCCTGGTCCTCGACGAGGCCGATCGGATGCTTGACATGGGCTTCATCCGCGACATTCGCGCGATCCTGGCGCTCCTCCCGGCGCGCCGCCAGAACCTGCTCTTCAGCGCCACCTTCTCGAACGAGATCCGGCAGCTGGCCGAGGGTCTGCTCGACCGTCCGGCATCGGTCCAGGTCACCCCGCGCAACACGCCGACCGACCTCGTGCGCCAAGTGATCCATCCCGTCGACCGCGGACGCAAGCGTGAGCTGCTATCGCACCTGGTGCGCACCCACGCGGTCGACCAGGCCCTGGTCTTCACCCGTACCAAGCACGGTGCGGATCGGCTGGCTCAGCAGCTGGAGCAGGACGGCATCGCCACGGCCGCGATCCACGGCAACAAGTCGCAGCCGCAGCGGGTGCGGGCGCTGAAGGACTTCAAGGAGGGTCGCGTGACCCTCCTGATCGCCACCGAGGTTGCCGCGCGCGGCCTGGATATCGAGCAGCTGCCGCACGTCGTCAACTACGAGCTGCCGATGGTGCCGTCGGACTACCTGCATCGCATCGGCCGCACCGGTCGCGCGGGGATCGAGGGTGACGCCATCTCCCTGGTCTGCGTCGACGAAGCGCCGATGCTGCGCGAGATCGAGCGGCTCCTCGGCCAGCCGATTCCCTCCGAAGTAGTGCCTGGCTTCGCGCCCGATCCGTCGGTTCGCCCCGAGCCGATCCGCCTACGCACCGGCGGGGGTGGGGGTCGTCCCCAGGCGTCACATGGCCAGCGTCGCCCCGGACCGGCCGCCTGGGCCGGCGGCCGCGGGTCGCGGCCGGGACGGCGTCCCCAGGGTCGACCTGGCGGCAGCGGGGTCATGAACCGCGGCGGCGAGTGGATGAGCCTGCCCGGCGAGCGCCGCCGCTAGTCGGTTCCCGGGGCGCCGACGGCGGCGCGTCCCACGCCGGCCGTTGCCGACGGAGGGTCATGCCGCGGTCAATCTGGCGGCGCCCGGACCTCGCCGCTCAGCTCGCGGTCAGCTCTCCGACCATCACCGGTTCGCCGGTCGGCGCCTGTACCCTCGACGCCTCGACCGTGACGGCGAAGGTGACGAACCCGGCCAGGTCGCGATCAATCGCCACGACCGCAACCGCCTCGCGGCTCGGCCGGAAGGTGCCGACCGCCACGGGCGCCCCGTCGGCATCCAGCAGCCAGAGCTCGTAGAGCTGGTCCGCGCCGATAGCCTCCAGGTCGGCGACCACCAGGGTCGCGCCGCTTCCCGGCGTGTCGACCAGGTAGCCGCGCCCGGCGCTGCCGTCGACCCGGACGGCCACCTCGCCCCCGGAGATCGCCGCTGCTACAGCCCGCAGCGCTCGCTCGCGCTCGCCGATCTGCGACTGCAGAGCGACATTCCAGGCTCCCACTGCCACAAAGGCGACCACCGCCGCCACCGCCAATGGACGCGCCACCCGCGGCGAGAGCCAATCGAACCAGCCACCAGACGACGCGCGTCCGGGCATGGGTCGGTGCTCCTGCGGGGTCCGCCCGATGGTGGCCATCAGCCGATCGCGCAGGACCGGGCTGGGATTGACGGGGTCGTTGCTCATTATCAGCACCTCGCCAGCTCCGACGAAGGCACGCAGCTGGGCGTGCGGTTCGGCACAGGTCGCCAGGTGCGCCGCAACGGCTCGCGCTTCGCCGGCCTCAACCGCACCGAGCGCGAGCGCGGCGTCCAGCTCATCGACCGCCTGGCAGTCGAGCATTTCGCTCATCGCTCGGCACCCGGCGCGCCCATCCGCTCGGCGATCGCCGCCGGCGCAGCATCCGTCGGCAGCAGCGCGTCACGTAGCTTCGCCAGGGCCAGGCGCAGGCGCCCGTTGGCCGTTCCCAGCGGCACGTTGGTCAGGACCGCGATCTCCCGATAGGTATTGCCGCCGAAGTAGGCGAGCTCGACCGCCTGGCGCTGCTCGGGTGGCAGCCCGTCGAGCGCGACCCGCAGCTCGGCCGCCGAGCGGCGCGCGATCGTCGCGTCCCAGGTTGGATTGGCACCGGTGCGGAGCAAAGACTGCTCGTCGGCATCCTCGATGACCATGCTCGGACGAGCGCCTCGTAGCCGGTCGATGGCGCGATTCCGCACGATCGTGAGCAGCCAGGCGCGCAGGCTGCCGCGCATCGGATCGAATCGGTCGATCTTCTGCCAGACGGCCACGAAGGTGTCGTGCACGAGATCCTCCGCCTGCTCACGATGGGCCACGACGCGAAGGGCGGTCGCCATCGCGACCGAC
>JBBQGI010000201.1:0-2753 GCA_038322875.1 Candidatus Limnocylindria bacterium
GGCGCGGCCAGCAGCCTGCGCTGGCCGATGCGACGCGGACGCGGGTTCCCGCTGATCTGGTTCTTGCCGAGCGACTTCGCCTGGTACATGGCCCGGTCGGCGGCGATGATCAGCTCCTCGGCCGACGCGCCGTCCTCGGGATGCGAGACCAGGCCAATGCTGACACTGGTCGGTGCCTGCTCGGCGCCATGCAGCTCGGCAATTGCCTCCACCCCTTCGCGGATCTTCTCCGCGACAACGTAGGCGCCAATGAACTCGGTCTCGGGCAAGAGGATGAGGAACTCGTCGCCGCCGTAGCGATATGCCGAGTCGACGCCCCGGATCGATCCGGTGATCACGCGCCCGACGGCGCGCAGGACCTCGTCTCCGCGCAGATGGCCCATCGAGTCGTTGATCCCCTTCAACCCATCCAGGTCGATCATCAGGACGCAGAAGCCGCGCGCGCTGCGCCGGGTGCGCTGCACCTCCTGGTCAAGCGTCGGGAAGAGCTGCGCCCGATTGAAGAGCCCTGTCAGCGCGTCGGTCTGTGACAGCTCCAGGACCCGGGCACGAACGCGTCGCTCGCTGCTGGCATAGACCCCAGCCAGGTAGGCCAGCAGCCAGAGGGAGCCCAGGTTGACCCCCACGCGCAGCAGGTCGGAGCTCGATACCCCCTGCGGCGCGAGCACGAGCTGACCCAGATAGGCCAGCGACGCGGCCGCGGCCACCAGGACGGCGAGCCGCGTGCCCATGGTGAGGGCGGCCGCCACCACCACCAGGTGGAAGGCAAAGACGAACGGGGATTCAGCCCCGCCGGTCAGCCAGACCAGGGCACTGGCCAGGCCGAGCGCGGTGAAGACCTCGAGCCCGAGCGTGATGCGGCCCCGCCACCGGCGCGGCATCACCTCGTGCAGCACGACGACGAGCAGCGCCGCAGCTCCGCCGACGGCGTAGATCGCGGGGCGATTGGACGGGTAGGCGTTGGATATGCCGATCCCCACCAGCACGCCCGCGATGGCGATCCACCAGACCACCCGTACCACGCCTTCGTGGGACGGGGCGGTGAGCGGGGAGGTGGGCTCCTCGTCGTCAGTAAGAGGGTTCGTCGAGGCGGGCATGAGCGGCGGCGCCCCCGGGCGGATGCGCTCGCGAATGACGCCAACCAGTGCCCCCACGCCCACGAGCGCGGCGATGCCGCCGGTGATCAGGATGAAGATCAGTTCGGTTGACACATTCCTCACTCAGGCGCTCGTCGCCACACGGATTGCGCCTGAACGCGCCTGTGACCGCCACGTCTAGTCTAGGGTTCGCGCGGCGATTCGCGCAAAGGTACTAACCCCACCAGAACGTTCTTCCGTGGCACCGGGGCACCACGGCGTGGGCAGCTTCCATGAACGATATTGCTACCATGGCGACCCGCCCCATCCATGCAGCGTCGCGTGAATACGACACTGCCGGAGACATGATTTCGTTGGGAAGGGCCGACTCTAAGGGCCGACTCTAATGAGCGGCCAGCACCGCAGCGAGGCCAAGTAGTGCGGAGATCACCCACAGCAGGAGCATCGCGTTACGCTGCGACAGACCGGCGGCCAGCAGGCGATGGTGGAGATGGCGCTTATCCGGGGCGAAGATCGCGGCGCCGGATGTGGCCCGCCGGATAATGGCCCAGGCCGTGTCCGCGAGCGGCAGCCCCAGCACCAATAGGGAGGCCCAAGGTGCGGCGCCTACTGAGCCGGATTGCGTAACGGCGACCCCAGCGACGGCCAGCAGGAGGCCAAGCAGGATAGAGCCCGTGTCGCCCATGATGATGCTCGCGGGATAGAGGTTAAACGGCAGAAAGCCGAGGACCCCGCCCGCGGCAGCCGCCACGACCGCTGCAATCGGCGGAGTCGCGCCGCCGACCGACGCGATCAAGTAGAAGGCGACCATGCCGATCAAGGCCACACCGGGCGCGAGCCCGTCCAAGCCGTCGATCAGGTTGATGGCATTCATGACCAGCACGAACCAAACAACGGTCAGCGGAATGGACCAGGCCCCAAGTGCGATGCGGCCCCACGGACCGTCGAGGTGATCGATGGAAATCCCAAGCAAGACGACGACGATCGCGACGGCTGTCTGCGCTGAGAGCTTGGCACGTGCTCGCATGCCGAACAGGTCATCGACGATGCCGACGCAGACGATCAGCGCAACGCCAACGAGCACCGCCACCAGCTGATTCGATGCGCCCAGCAGGCCCGCACCTGGAGACTCGACGATCAGAGCGGCCGCCAAGCCCATGTAGAAGGCGACAGCGATGGCGATGCCACCCAGGCGTGGAATAGCCACGTCGTGGATCTTGCGTTCGGCTGGCTCATCCAGGAGTCCCCGGCTCTTGGCCAGGAAGCGCACGAGCGGGGTCAGCAGGACAGCAGCGATGAAGGCGACAATCAGTGCCGCTACAGGGGTGGGCATTGGGCGCCGATGATACGGGTGGGGCGTGGTCGGGGCGGCCCGATTCGAACGGGCGACCTCCTGCTCCCAAAGCAGGTGCGCTACCAGGCTGCGCTACGCCCCGACGTCGGAGAATCCTACTCGCTCAGCGGGCTTTGACCTCATTCCAAAGGAGATCCTTCTCATCGGCTGAGAGCTCGGCGAGGGCGAGGCCACGCGATGTTGCGAGCGCCTCGACCCGCTCGTAGCGCTCGATCCAGCGGCGGTTGGCGACGCGCAGCGCCTCCTCCGGATCGAGCTTCAGCCAGCGCGCCAGGTTGACGGTCGCGAAGAGGAGATCCCCC
>JBBQGI010000202.1:0-2753 GCA_038322875.1 Candidatus Limnocylindria bacterium
CCCATGACTCGTGGCGCGCTATAGCGTGGTCCGCTATAGCGTTCCGCGTACTATGCACTTGGCCCTCGACCTCGTCAAGGCGTGCTCACCGTCCGGCGGTGGGCACGTGCGACGTCGGGGCTAACTGGAGCCGGCCGTTACAGCACTGCGAGAGGCCCTCCCGGCGGGCTACCGACTGGACGACGCCTGAGCCTCCGCCAGCTGTTGGCGCATGGCGGCTGAGATCCGCTCGAGGAGCAGGCGTGCCGTCCCCCGAGCCGCTACGTTGAGGAGCAGACGATCCGCGACGATCCCGATTCCACCCCCGGGTGGCGCGTAGTAGCCGCGCAGCCGCAGGTCGCCGGCGAACCATGAGAGCGTGCCGGAGAAGACCGGGAAGAGCGGCGTGAGCCGGGCGGCTCGCCACGAGATCCCGAGCCGAAGCGAATCGGGCCGATCGTCACGCACGGGGCCGACGTCCACGTAGGCCGCCTTCCGAAACGCCATCCTTGAGGCCTGGCCCCCGAACCGCAGCTCCAGGTCAACGAGGTGGCGGTCGACCTGCCCGTCGGCCATGCGCGCCTCCACGACCTCGCCCAGCCACGCATTGCGACCCGGCTTGCCGAGCAGGGCCAGTGCCCGGCCGCGGCTGACGGCCGCCCGCACGGTGACCGTCAGCTCCGTCGTGCCCGTCGGGGCATCGGCGGAGACGTCAGGGTCGGCGGGAGCGGCCGGGGCTCGTTCCATGCGGATCGTCCGGTGCGGGTGATGTCCCCACGCTGAGACCGCGGCGTGCTGGTCGACAGGGCCGAACGGCACGGGTCGGGCGGGGCCATACGGGAGTGAAACGGCCGGCCTCATGCTCCGATGGAGGGTCCGAGCAGCAACGGCATGCCGAGCCGGTGGCCGTAGAGCGGCCGGAAGCGAGCGGTGCTGTACATGGTCGGCACGTCGATGTGGCGCGGGCCGAGGGCGGGGTCGGGAAGCGGCGCGTGGGCGTACTTGCCGTCGCGGATCGCCACCATTCGCCCGTTGACCCCATCGGCCAGCAGGTCGACCGCGACATTGGCAAAGGTGGTCGCCACCATCTGGTCGAGTGCGTCGGGATCGCCACTGCGCAGGTCGTAGGTGAGGTCGGAATGGACGGTCTCGACCCCGGTGCGGAGGTGGAGCTCGTCGGCGAGGGCCGACCCGATGTCGACCGGCCGGCGATGGCCGAATGCGTCGGGCTCGCCGTACTCCTGGAGGGTGCCGCCCGCCCACGCGGCGCCCTCCGAGGCGATCACCAGGGCATATCGGCTCGGATTGCCCATCCGGTCCTCGATCAGCAGCGAGCTGAGCTGGTCGAGGTCAAACGGCGCCTCCGGTATCACGCAGCGCGTGCTGGTGACGTAGGCGGCGTACCACGCCGAATAGCCGCTGTTCCGGCCGAAGATGCGGAAGACGCCGATCCGCTCGTGACTGCCGAGCGTGGTGCGCTGCCGATTGATCAGCTCCTTGGCCCGCGTCACCGCCGTCGAGAAGCCGACGCAGTACTCGGTGCCCTGCACGTCGTTGTCCATCGTCTTGGGGATCGCAACCAGCGCCACGCCCTCCTGGGAGAGACGCTCGGCATAGCCCAGCGTGTCGTCACCGCCGATCGCGACCAGGTGGGTGAGGCCCAGCCGTTCGACGTTCTCGAGCACGATCGGTGTCAGATCGAAGCGACCTTCATGTGTCTCCAGCGATGGTAGGCGCGCGGGATCGAGCCCATCCGGCAGGCTCTGCTGTTTCATCCGCGCCGGGTTGGTGCGCGAGGTGTGCAGCATGGTCCCGCCGCTGCGGTCGATCGCGCGGGTGCTATCCCGGTTCAGCGCGGTGACGAACTCGCCATCCGAGCTGCCCGCCGGGCCCAGGTGGGTCAGGCCCTTCCAGCCGCGACGAATGCCGATCGTCTCCCAGCCGATCTCCGACGAGCGGTAGACCACGCTCTTGATGATCGAGTTGAGACCCGGCACGTCGCCTCCACCGGTCAGGATGCCGATGCGTGTCATGTGGACATGATGCCGCGCCGCGGCGCGTTGCGTTGCCGTCGGTTGGCCGCATCGACCCCTTGTGCTGAGAGCCCTTTTCGGGCACAATACCCATCCCCCGCCGCGGTTTCCGCGGTCCCGCTATGCGCAGGATTGAGATGACAACCACGACCACGAACGACCGCAAGTACGTGACCTGGCGCCTCCCGGACCGACAGTTCTCCAAGGTCCACCTGCAGCGCGATCCCGAGCAGACGATCTGTGGCCGAACACTTCCTCGCGCCACCGGTTCGCCGCAGCCCCCGATTCCGGCGGCGGCGATGTGCCAGGAGTGCGCCGCGTCCGAGGTCTGACCCGCACCTCGCGCGGGTAGTCCCCTCGCATGTGCGGCCGATTCGCCCAGCCGCGCTCCTCTGAGGAGCTGGCCCGACTGTTCCATGCCCGCCCTGCGGCGGAGATTGCCGGCGACCGGTTCAACGTGGCCCCGACCGATGAGGTCGCAGCCGTCGTCGAGCACCATGGGGAGCGGATCGTCGACGCGTTTCGCTGGGGGCTGGTCCCATTCTTCGCCAAGAGCGCCAAGGAGGGGGCACGGCTGATCAACGCCCGGGCCGAGACGGTCGAGACCTCACCGCTCTTTCGGACCGCCTTTGCGCGCCACCGCTGCATCATCCCTGCCGACGCCTTCTACGAGTGGCGGCGCGAGCGCGATCCCGCCACCGGCAAGACCATTCGCTCCGAACCATTCGCGGTCCGGCGCAC
>JBBQGI010000203.1:0-2692 GCA_038322875.1 Candidatus Limnocylindria bacterium
TCACCTACGGCCTGCGCGGCATTGCCTACTTCGAGGTCAAGGTCTCCGGGCCCTTCCAGGACGTGCACTCGGGTCAGTACGGCGGCGGCATCGATAACCCCGCCAACGTGCTCGTCAAGATGCTCGCCAGCCTGCAGGACGAGGCCGGGCGCTTCACGGTCCCCGGCTTCTACGACCGTGTCCCAGAGCTGGCCGATGCCGAACGCGCCGCCTACGCGGCGCTCCCCTTCGATGAGAAGGCGTGGCGGGAGTCGATCGGCGTGGCGGCAGCTGGCGACGGCGAGCGCGGCTACACCCTGCTGGAGCGCATGTCGGCCCGTCCCACCTTCGACATCAACGGGCTGTGGGGTGGCTACTCTGGCGAGGGCTCCAAGACGATCATCCCTGCCTGGGCCGCCGCCAAGTTCTCGACCCGCCTTGTTCCCGACCAGGACTTCCAGGAGATCGAGCGACTTGTCGTCGAGCACCTGAAGTCGGTCGCTCCGCCGACGGTGAAGGTCGACGTCAAAGTGATCCACGGCGGCGCACCGGCGCTCACCGCGCTGGACGCTCCGGCGGTCAAGCTTGCCGCGCGGGCTCTCGAGGAAGCCTTCGGCAAGGCGCCCCTCTTCCAGCGCACCGGTGGCTCGGTGCCGGTGGTGGCGGCGCTCGAGAAGCAGATCGGGCTGAAGACGGTGATGATTGGATTCGCCTCGCCAAACGGCAACTTCCACGCGCCGAACGAATGGATGCCGCTGGCCAACTACCGCGGTGGCATGGAGGCCATCGTCCATATGTGGAAGCAGTTCGGTGGGGCGCGCCCGGAGGAGCTCCGCGAGGGCTGAGGTCGGCAGCTATCATCGGGTGCACAGATTTACCGATGTAGGTCGAGGTCTACCCAGATTGACCGATCCCACCTCGCAGCGCGACAACCCCGATGACCCGTGGCTGCCGCTGGGCGCCGCGTCGCGCCTGGTGGGCGTCGGACCCGATACGCTGCGTCGCTGGGCGGATTCCGGCAAGGTGCAGAGCTACCAGACGCCCGGCGGGCATCGCCGCTTCCTGCGGTCGAGCCTCGAGGCGATGATCAACGCGCCGCGACGGCATCGGTATGGCATGGAGCGCCTGGTTGATTCGGCGGGGACCATCGTCGGCGACGTGCAGCGGCGGATGCAGCGCACCGGCTATGCCGGCCAGCCGTGGCAGGCTCGTCTCAACGCCGACCAGCGCGCCGAGTTTCGGCGCTGGGGCCAGCGGACCTTCAACCTGGTGATCGAGTACGTCGCCGCCGGGAAGCGCGCCGAGCGCGAGCTGCTGCTCGGTGAGGCCGAGAAGATGGGCGCCCTCTACGGCGCCGAGGCCTCGAAGGCCGGCCTCTCACTGGCCGAGGCGGTTGAGGCCTTCCTCTTCTTCCGCTCGCCGGTCCTCGAGGCGATCGCCGCCCATCTGCGTCGCCGCTCAGCCGATGTCACGGACGTCACCTCCGCCTTCCGCGAAGCCTCCGCGGCGATCGACCAGGTCCTGGTCGCCCTCGTCTCCTCTCACCGCGAGGTCGGCACCTAGTCGACCAGGTAGAGCTCCGTGCTGGTCGTGTTGAGGCGCTCGCCGCCGGCCTCGGTGCACACGACAATGTCCTCGATGCGCGCGCCCCAGCGCCCCGCGACGTAGATCCCCGGCTCGATGCTGAATGCGTGGCCTGCCTGCAGCGGCTCCGGATTGGATTCGACGATGTACGGCTCTTCGTGCGTCTCCATGCCGATGCCGTGGCCCGTCCGGTGGATGAACTCCTCGCCGTAGCCGGCCTCGTCGATGATCCGGCGCGCGGTGCGGTCGATGTCGCGAGCTGAGACGCCGGGCGCGACCGCTGCCCACGCCGCCGTCTGTGCCTCGCGCAGCACGGCGTAGAGCGCGGCGAACTCGGGTCGCGGCTCACCGACGAAGGCGGTGCGCGTCGTATCGGAGCAGTAGCCGTCGCGCGTCCCGCCGATATCAAGCACCAGAGCATCGCCGGCTCCGATCACCCGCTCCCCTGCCTCGTGGTGCGGGCTGGCGGCATTCGGCCCCGACGCGACGATGGCGAAGTCGGCGGTCTGATGCCCTGCCTCCAGCAGCAGCTGGCGGATGCGGCCGCTGACCTCGGCCTCGGTACGGCTGGACAGCCGCTCGCCGGTGATCGCGAGCATCGCCTCGTCGGCGGCGACCGCGGCGGCCCGCAGACGATCAACCTCCTCGGGCGTCTTGATGCGACGCAGCGCGGTCATCGACGGCCCGGCCTCGACCAGCTCGACGGGGTCGAGCGCCGCACGCAGGCGCAGGACGAATCGGGCGAACATCTGGTCCTGCACGGCCGCGCGCATGGGCCCGCCACCCTTGAGACGCCGACGGACAACGCCGAAGGGATCATCGGTCTCATCCCAGGCGAGGATGTCGATCTGATCGGCCAGATCGCCAAGCTCGTGACGCGCCAGCGGCTCCTCGAGGCGCGGCAGCACCAGGCTGGGCGTGCCCTCGGCCAGCACGATCAGGCAGGTCAGCCGCTCCAGCGCCGGTGGGTTGTAGCCGAGCAGATAGGCATAGTCGGACGACGGCGTGACAAGGAGCGCCAGCAGGTCGCGCTCGGCGGCCTGTGCGGCGGCTCGGCGGAGGCGGTCGGCATGGACCGATGTCGAGAATCGGGCGGCAGAACTCATGCGCCACAGAGTACCCGAACGAA
>JBBQGI010000204.1:0-2685 GCA_038322875.1 Candidatus Limnocylindria bacterium
CTTCCTGGTCGATTTCCTCGAAGCGGCGGGGGTGGGAGCGGAGCGCCACGACATCGGCGCGGCCTCCGACCACGCCTCGTTCGACGAGGTGGGGATCCCGACCGGCGGCATCTTCAGTGGAGCCAACGAACTCAAGACCGATGCCCAGGCGGAGCGCTTCGGGGGGACCGCCGGGGAGCAGCTGGACGCCTGCTACCACCTCGCCTGCGACACGGTCGAGAACGTGAACCTGGGCCGGGTTGCGACCTTCGCTCAGGCTGCTGCGGCGGTCGCAGTGGCGATTGCGACGAGACAGCTGGCAGTCCCCTGACGCGCGCCTCCTAGTGGACGGCGTCCGGCTCGAGCAACCGGACGCGGTGGCCGAGGGTCAGGAGCACCTCCGCCGCGATCTCCGGGAATTCCTGCATGACGGCATGGAAGTCCCGGTGGTTGACGACCAGAAGCGTGGTCGCCGCCTCGGCGGTGCAGGTGGCGGTGCGCGGGCCGCGCTCGATGAGCGCGATCTCGCCAAAGAAGTCGCCCGGGCCGAGCTGGTTGATCCGCTGGCCATCCCGCTCGACGCCGACCTGGCCGGAGACCACGATCATCAGGTCATCACCGGTGTCGCCCTGCTTGATCAGGACCTTGCCGGCATCGACGTCGACCTCCTCGGTCAGCATGCCGAGCCGCTCGAGGTGGCGGCGGGCGAACCGGGAGAAGAGGGGGATGCGGTGCAGCAGGTCGAGCTTTAAGTCGCGGGCCACGGCGCCTCCTCTGTCGCTAGGTGGCGGAGCATACCTGTCGCCGACGCATCTGCGAAGACCCCTCGCACTCAGTCCTCGTTCAGCAGCAGCCGCCGGTACGAGTCGTAGCGCTCCTGGCTGATGGAGCCAGCTGCCACGGCCGCCAGGATGGCGCAGCGTGGCTCGGCCAGGTGGCGGCAGTCGTTGAAGCCGCAGTTTCCCAGGTGATCGCGCATCTCCGGGAAGCACCAGGCCAAGTCTGTGGCCGGGATCTGCCACAGGCCCAGCTCACGAAGGCCGGGCGTGTCGGCCACGTAGCCGCCCCCGGCCGCGGTCAGCCGATGCAGCTCCGCGGAGGTCGTGGTGTGGCGCCCCTTGTGGATCGTCTCGCTGACCGGGCCGGTGTCGATCCGCAACCCGGGCTGGATCGCGTTCAGCAGGGTCGACTTCCCTACGCCGGAGGGACCCGTCACCACGCTCACCCGGCCAATGAGCCGATCTGCGAGCTCTTCGACGCCGATCCCCTCACGCGCGGAGACGTAGTGCACCGGGTAGCCGATCCGCTCGTAGCCGGCAAAGAGGTCGCGGGCGCCGGCGAACCCCACCAGGTCAACCTTGTTGGCGACCAGCACGGCCTCGACCTCGTTGTGCTCGGCGACCACCAGGAAGCGGTCGACCATGCGCAGGTGCGGCATCGGATTGACGCAGGCGAAGACGACGAGGACCTGGTCGAGGTTGGCGACGATCATGTCCTCTTTCCAGTTGCCGCGAGGACCCGGCTGGCGGCGGGAGAAGCGACTGTGACGGGGCTCGATCGACTCGATCATCCCCTCGCCGTCACCGAGTGGCGCGATCGCCACCCGGTCGCCGATGACGACCAGGTCGGAGTCGCCGCGCTCCTGCTTGACGCGGCCGCGGAGGCGGCACTCGAGCTGCGTGCCGTCGTCCATGCGAACGGTGTAGAAGCCGCTCCGGGCGCGCAGCACGGTCCCATGGACGAGGGTCTCGGTCGCGGCGGGCGCGGCGTCGGGAAGGACGGTCAGATGCAAGGGTCGGTCTCCACTGATCTGGATCGGAGGTGGGCGGTGGAGCGCGCCCGTCGCGAGATCAGGGCCGCGGTGCGGTCCCGTGCAGGCGAGGGCGCGCGATGGCAAGGTTGGTCATCGGGCTGCTCCTTTCGTCTGCGTGGTTGTACGTGCAGGTGACGGTACCGAGCGTGCCCGCACATGTCAACGCGAACCTAATGGGCCGATAAGGTCGCGGTAAGGTCGCGCGAGCGAGACTGGCTCGCATGGACGACCAGCGGGTCGGATCGGTCCTTCGTGCTGTTCGCCGCCATAGGCGCTGGCGCCAGGCCGATGTCGCCCGACGAGCGGGCGTCTCGCAGGCAACGATCTCTCGGGTGGAGCGCGGTCACCTTGGCCGACTCTCGGTCGGCGCGGTTCGTGCCGTCGCCGCTGCCATGGAGATCCGCCTCGACCTGACGCCCGCTGGCACGGTGGCGAGCTCGACCGATTGCTCGACGCGCGCCACGCGCGGTTGGTCGGGGCTGTCAGCCACGACCTGGCGGCGGCGCGCTGGCTGGTGACGCCCGAAGCCTCGTTCTCGATCTACGGCGAGCGCGGGTCGATCGACCTACTGGCCTGGCACGCGCCGACTCGAGCACTGCTCGTGGTCGAAGTCAAGACCGAAGTGGTCGATCTCCAGGACCTGCTGAGCACGGTGGATCGGAAGAAGCGGCTCGCCGCGCGAATCGCTGCCGAGCGCGGCTGGCTCGCCGCGTCCGGGGTGAGTGTCTGGGTTGTCGTGTCCGAGAGTCGGACGAATCGGCGTCGCCTGGCTGCCCATCGCGCCCTGCTCCGAACCGCCTACCCGCTCGACGGCCGAACCATCGGCGCATGGCTGCGAGCTCCCCGGGCACCGGTCGCTGCCCTCTCGTTCATGACAGCTTTGCACCCGGTGA
>JBBQGI010000205.1:0-2653 GCA_038322875.1 Candidatus Limnocylindria bacterium
GCAGTCGGTGGCCCGGACCGCGAGTCCGCCGAGCTGGCCAGCGCCTTCAACCTGATGGCCGACCGCGTCCAGCGCTCCGAGATGCTCCGACGGCGCGCGGCGAGCGACATGGCCCATGACCTCGCCACCCCGGCGACCGTCCTCGAGTCACAGCTCCAGGCGATGCTCGACGAGGTCCTGCCCGCGGATCGCGAACAGCTGGAACGGGCCCGGGCAGCGGCGGGAGCCCTTTCGGGCGTCATCCTGCAGCTTGGAGAGCTGGTCGACGCCGAGTCGGCGGCGGTCCAGCGCAGTCAGGTGAGCCAGGAGCTGGGTCCGCTGCTGGCCGAGGTCGAGCGGGCGATGGAGCCGCTCTTCCGCGAACGCCGGGTAACGCTTGCGGTGCAGCCCCCGCCGACCGGCACTGTGGTGGACATCGATCCGACCCAGGTCGGGCGCGCTCTCCGCAACGTGCTTGCGAATGCGGCCCAGCACTCGCCGGCTGGGGCCACGGTTGGCATCCAGGTCGAGCTCCTTCGGACCGAGGCTGTCGTGCGGGTGACCGACGAGGGTCCGGGGATCTCGGACGAGGACCTGCCACACGTCTTCGAGCGGTTCTACCGCGCGGATCGGGCTCGGGCGACGGAGGAGCCACGGACAGGCAGCGGGATCGGGCTGACCATTGCCCGTGAGCTGCTCGTCGCCAACGGCGGGCAGATCGGCGTCGAGCGCACGAGTCCTGGCGGCACCGTCTTCGCCATCACCCTGCCCCGCGCGACGAGGCAGCAGCCGGACTAGGGTCCGGTCAGCTCCCAGCTGCGCTTGCGGGGCAGGGCCAGCCAGTCGTCACGCAGGATCGACATGATCTGCATGTCGTGGTGTGCGCCGCGATGAAATCGAGCGCGGCGAAGGACGGCATCGGTCTGGAATCCGGCCTTCTCGTATGAGCGTATGGCGCGCGTGTTGTAGTCAAAGACCTCGAGCTCGATCCGCTCCAACCGCAGCTCGCCGAAGCCGAAGTCGACGAGGGCATTGAGCGCATCCGTGCCATAGCCCTTGCCGAGATAGCGGCGGTCGGTGATGAAGATGCCGACGATCCCGCTGCCATTCACCTTGTCCACGCTACGCAGGAAGACGGCGCCGATGCCACGCTCCTCGCCGAGCGGGCAGATCGTGTACGGATAGCTCGTCTCACCGATCTGGGCCATGAACTCGGTGGAGAACCGCTCCGCCGAAGCTCGGCTCCAGGACGTCTTCATGCCTCCGAAATGCGCCACCTCGGCATCGCCCGAGTAGGGGGCGTCCGCGATGATGTCGGAGGGCTCGGTGGGCCGCAGCCAGACCAGCTCGCCGCGGATGATGGGGCGGGGTGCGGGTATCTCGGCGTCGGTCATGGGCGAAATCATACCGACCGCTGATGGGCCTGTTGCGCCCCACGGTGGCCGCGCGTACCGTGGCCGCCACCATGGAGCCCGAGCCCGACGCCAGCCTTGACGCCTGGTACGGCCGCTTCCCCGAGGGCTGGTGGGGCTACCACTGGAGCCTGCCGCGACCGATGAGCGCGGTCGAGATCGTGCAGAGCGGCAGCCTCGACGCCCGCCTGATGGCGACCCTCTGGGCGGCGACCAGCCGACGCAGGAGCGTCATGCTCGCCTCCGAGGCGCCGATGGCCGGCAAGACCACGACCCTCTCGGCGCTGGTCGACTTCCTGCCCGACGGCACGGTCGGTGTCTTCCTGCGTGGCTGGCGCGGCGACTTCGAATGGACCGCCGAGATCGGACCGGAGCGCGGCTACCTCCTCGTCAACGAGATGAGCGATCACCTGCCGATCTATGTCTGGGGCCGCAACGCGCAGGGCGCGCTGGAGCTGGCTGGGAAGGGCTACGGGATGGGCGCCACCATGCACGCCGACTCGCTGCCGGAGGCGCTGGATTCGCTGCGGGGCGAGCTCGGCGCGAGTGACGCCGACCTCGCCGGCCTGACCATCTATCTGCAGTACTCCGCCTACCAGACTCCGGCCGGCATGTATCGCCGCGTCGAGGAGGCGTGGCACCTGCGTCTCGAGGCCGATGGGTCGCTGGCACCGGTGCGGCTGGCCGCCATCGAGGGCACACGATCGCCAAGCCTGTCGGGCGCGCAGCGCGAGCCGGAGCCGCCCATGCTCTCCGGCGACGGCGGCCGCAGGGGGCGCCCGCTCATCCACGACCCGGCGGCGTACGCTGTGCTGGCCGCCAGCCTAGGGCTCAGCGCTAGGGCGCTCGAGGCTGAGCTGGCGGAACGTTCGACCTTCCTGGCCGAGCTGGCTGCGCGAGGGATCTGCGATCCCCCGGCGGTCGCGGCGGTCGTCAGCCACTACCCGTCCTTGCCCGAAGGAGCCATCGCATGACCGACCGCCCCACCATCGCCACCCTCGGCGCGCAGCGTGAAGGAGGAGATGCGGTCGAACCTGGTCGCGCGACTGCGCAACGGGGAGCCGCTGCTGCCGGGGATCATCGGCTACGACGAGACGGTGGTGCCGCAGGTCGAGAACGCTATCCTGGCGGGCCAGGACATCATCCTGCTGGGAGAGCGTGGCCAGGCCAAGAGCCGGATCGCCCGCTCGCTGATCGGCCTCCTTGACGCCTGGATGCCTGCGGTGGCCGGCGCCGAGCTGCACGACGACCCGCTGCGCCCG
>JBBQGI010000206.1:0-2650 GCA_038322875.1 Candidatus Limnocylindria bacterium
TCCGTCACGGCGGCATCGCCGGGACCAAGATGCTGGCGCTCGGCGGACGGGCCTTCACCCGCGGCCTGGTCGAGCGCTTCTCGCTCTCGTTCGCCCGGGCCGAGGCGCTCAAAGTCTCTGCCGGGGAGGGCGGCGAGCTGCCCGAATCGATCGAGCCGGCCGCGCTCGACGCTGCGCTCGCCGAGGATGCCTCGGTATGGCTCCGCGGCGTGGAGCTGATGATCGCCGACCTGGCCGAGGGGGAGCTGCTCCCCGGACGGGTCTACCTGTGCGGTGGCGGCGCTCAGCTGCCCCAGCTGATCGCGACCCTGAATGGCGACACATGGTGGCGGCACCTTCCCTTCGCACGGCAACCGCAAGTGCGCGGCCTGTCACCCGAGGATGTGGCCGGCGTGCGTGACGCGAGCGGCCAGATGACGACTCGCCAGGACGTCACACCGATGGCCTTGGCGCATCAGGCTTTGATCCTCGATGCATCCACGACCGCCGCCGAGCGCGCAATGCGCCGTGCCGTTCGGAGCATGCAACTGTGAGACCGATGCCCGAGCAGCCGCAGCTCATCTACCTGGAGCCCGACGACGAGATCACGTCGGTCGTGCGCCGGCTGCGTGCGGCCGAGGCCAGCTCGGTGGTGATCGTGGCCCCCGGCCGCAGCCGAGCCACCTCCAGCTCGGTCGCGCTCCGCCTGCTCGCCCAGGTGGCGGCCGAGGAGAAGCGCACCCTGGCGCTTGTTGCCGACCCCGCAACGCGGGCCGTGGCCGGCGAGGCGGGGATTGCGGCCTATGCATCTGTCGCGGAGGCAACCTCGGGCAAGGTCGCACTCCAGGGCAGCGGGGGCGCCACGCGAGCCCCGATCCATGTCGTCCGCGGCCTGGCCGAGATCGCACCGGTGGGCGCCGCGCTCGCGGCACCAGCCGATCGGTCCCGGCCAGGTGACGAGACGGTGGTGGTCAGAACCCCAAAGAGAGCTGTTCCCGGCGGCCCTCCACGATCTGCTCGCGGTCGCTTCCGCCTGCCGAAATGGCCGTGGCTCGCAGGCATGCTGGCCGTCCTCCTCGTGGTCGGTGCTGCGCTCCTTCCCGGGGCCACCGTGCGCATCACGCCGGCGACAGTCGCGGTCCCGCCCCGCCCGTACCTCCTGAACCTGCCGATCGCCGGCCACCAGCCAAGCGATCTGCGGGCAACGGCTCGGGGCACCGCCACCGGCCAGAGGCTCGAGGAGATTCCCGCGACCGGAACGGTGACCTTCTTCAACCGCAACAGCTCGGTCCAGATCCCAAAGGGAACGCAGGTTTCGGACGGCGGCACGATCGCGTTCACCACGACCGAGACGATTACCGTGCCGGGCGGCGCATTCTTTGGAGATCCGGGGGAAAAGAGCGTCGGCGTGGTCGCGGTGGTGGGGGGCGCGAGCGGGAACGTGGATGCGGGCGTGATCGACACGATCGACGACCCCGCCATCCGATTCAACCGACGTGTGGCGAATGCAGATCCCACAACGGGTGGCGCCGAGATTCCGCACATCGTCATCCAGCAGCTGGACGTGGATCCGGTGGTTGCCGCCCTCCAGGGCGACCTGGCATCGCAACTGGCGGACAGCCTCGCCGGCCAGACCGACAGGGTCTACGCCGGACCGCAGCCGGGCGAAGCGCCCGTGATCGCTATCCAGAGCGACCTGGTAGGCACCGAGGACATCGCGACCTTCGAGCTGGACGGCACCCTGGCGGTGGATCGACCGTACGTCGCGCGGGCCGACGTCCAGGCGGCGGCAACCGAGGCGCTGCAGGCCGACCCGAGCGCGGCGCCGAGCGGCACCTCCATCATCGCTGACTCGGTGGAGGTCGAGATCGGGGCCGCCACAGCGACGGCAGACGGGATGACGGTCCAGGTCATGGTGCGGGCCGCCGCGGCTGCGGCGATCGACGAGTCCGCGGTGCGTGACCGGGTGGCGGGGCTCACCGTCGACGAGGCGCAGGCGGAGCTCGCCGACATCGGCGCCGTGCAGGTCGACCTCTGGCCGGGCTGGCTGGATCGCCTTCCGCGCATCCCGTTCCGCATCATTGTCGAGACGTCCGTCGCGTCGCCGGACGCGTCGGCGGGCCCATGAGCACGGTGATCGGCATCGACCACGGCAGCAGGCGCATCGGCCTGGCGGTCGGCAGCGAGGAGACCGGACAGGCATTCGCGCGTCCGGCGCTCCAGCGCCGCAGGGAGAGTGCCGACCTGGAGCAGATCGCTGACCTGGCACGCGCCGAGGGCGCCAGACGCGTCGTGGTGGGGCTGCCACGCAACATGGACGGCAGCGAAGGCCCTCAGGCAGCTGCGGCGCGCACCTTCGCCGCACAGTTGACCGCCATCGGCCTGGAGGTCGTCTTCGTGGACGAGCGACTCACCAGCTGGGAGGCAGGCGAGCGGCTGACGGCTGCCGGGCGCCACCCGACGCGAGCATCGGGGGAGCGGGACTCGGCGGCGGCCCGCCTCATCCTGCAAGAATACCTGGACGCCCGGGCCACTCCGGCCCGCCCGCAGGAGACCTGATGACCCGAACCCCTGATCCTCGCTGGGATCGCAACGAGCAGCGCAACTCCCGGATCCGGGAGCTCCGCGACCAGCGCGAAGGCCCCGGCCGGCGGCGACGCAAGTTCCAGCC
>JBBQGI010000207.1:0-2625 GCA_038322875.1 Candidatus Limnocylindria bacterium
CTCACCGTTCTGCGCGGCTCGGAGGAGCGGACCGTTACCATCGCGGCGTGAGCCTCGAGCCGGTCTGCCATCACCTCGGCGGCGTGTACCCGGTCCCCGCTCGGGGCCGGGGCTGCGAGGAGTGCCTAGCGACCGGCGGACGCTGGATCCACCTGCGCCGATGCCTCCCCTGCGGGCACGTCGGCTGCTGCGACCAGTCGCCGGGGCGCCACGCATCGGGCCATGCGTTCGCGGAGGGGCATCCGGTCGCCGAGACGATGGAGCCCGGTGAGGACTGGCGCTGGTGCTTCGTCGACGGGGTCTACCTGGAGGACTAGGCAGAGCGACTACGATCAGGGCGCGCACACGGGGGCTTCATGAGCAGTTCGATGTCGGCGCCCACCGTCTGGGTGACGCGTCGCGGGATGACCACCTCGCTGATCGCTGTCGTGGTCCTTCTCTCCGCCGCATGCGCGATTCCGAGCCCTTCCCCTTCAGACATGCCCGCTTCCGCAACCGCAAGGCCGAGCACTGACGTGGCCCAGCCGTTGCGCCCCGGAGAGATGGCCCAGACCACGAGTGAGGTGGACGCCTACCTCGAGCCGGGAGGCGCGACGTTTGCCACCCTCGATGCTGGCGCCGAGGCGATGATCGTCGACGAACCCACCGTCATCGCCGGGGCGATGTGGTACCGGGTTGAATTCAGCCTGAGCTCGGGGGAATGGGTCTTTGGCTGGTTGGCCGCCGATCTCCAGGTCCCGCCGCGGGAGCCCGGCGCCAATCCCGATGCCTCGGTACCTCCCACCGGGCCGGCGTTGCGGCGCGCGGCCTGGGCCTGCCCGGCGGATCCGAACCAACTTGGGCGGATCCCGGAGCCGCTTCGCGTGAGATGTTTCAGTGACCGCATCCTGACGCTGAACGTGACCATCTTCGGACATGGTGGCCGTTCCGGCTACTGGGGCAGTCCCTCGTGGCTGATCGAACCGGCGCAGATTGCCAGTACCGTCGTCCCGCTTCACGTGCCGCCCAACGTCGAGCTGTACCGGGCGCTCGCGGATCCACGCGTGAAGGCCGCCATCCCGGTGGTCGTGGTCGGGCGATACGCCGACCCCGCATCAGCGGCCTGCCGCCGAGTCCCGCTGCTCGCGGGGTATCCAAACCTCGATGCCAACGAGATGGAGCTGTGGTGCCGGCAGCAATTCGTGGCCAGCGAGATCCGTCTGCCCGACATCCCGATCCCGAGTCAACCGGAAGGGTGGGTGGCGGGGCCGGGATTCCAGCCGCCGAGCGGACCGGGCTGGCGGCTGCTCGGCTCGGCGAACGCGTCCAAGGTGGGCATCACGGTCACCGACGCCGTAACCGCGGCAGATGACGCGAGTGAGTACCAGATCCTCTGGCTGGGAATGGGCCTCGGCCCCGACGCGCCGGCAGTTGACCTCGATCGCGAGTTCGTGGCACGTCTGGTTGTGAATGTCAGTGGCATTGGTGGGTTCTGTGCGGCTGCCCGGCTGGACGGCATCGGCGTCGATTCCTCTCAGCGATTGGTGTACGGGATCTTCGCCACCAGCTTTCAGACGCTGGCAACGCCCCCTCCGGAGAACGTCGGCTGCACGACGGACGCCGCCCCGCATGCCTTTCTGGTTGCGATCGACCGATCGATCGCACCGAGCAGTCCGTTCACGCTGCGCCTTCGGAAGGAGCCCTCCTGCACCGATTGCGACTACGCGGACGAGATCACGATGAACCTGGGATTCCCCGCCGTGTTGAGCTGACGGCGCGCTTGGCTACCGCCAGGGCGCAGAGAGCGTGGGCAGGATCAGCTCGTCGGCACCGATCCAGGCGGCCAGCTCGTCGATCGCCAGCTTCACCGCGGGCCAGGCGTCACCCGGAGCATTCGGCTCGGCGTAGATGGCATTCACGGTGAACACCCCGCGCTTGCGGTCGAGCACCGGATCGATCCGACCGATCAGCCGATCCCCGTGCAGGATCGGCAGGACGTAGTACCCGTACTCGCGCTTCGCCGCGGGGACGTAGATCTCCAGGCGGTAATGGAAGTCGAAGAGCGCCTCGGCGCGATCACGGTCGGAGATGAGCGGGTCGAAGGGGCCGAGCAGCGTGGTGCGCGGCTGCCAGGCGCCGCCGTCGAGCGCGGCCAGCAGCTCACTGTGGACGAGCCAGTCGCCCGGGAGGCCGTTAATGGCCACCGGGACCGCGACGCCATCGGCCACGAGCGACGCCAAGCCGATCTCGCGCGCCGGCAGCCAATAGTCGATGGCGGTCCCAAACCCTGGATCGGCGAAGCCCCGCGCGCGCAGCTGGCGATCCATTGTCTCGATCGCGATCACTTCCTCCGGCAGCGGCTCGACCTCCGGCAGCACGCGCCCGTAGAGGTCCCACCGGCGCTGTGTCCCCTGGCGGCGGCTGATCGCGATCTCGCCGCCCCGCCACAGGAGCTCGAGCATCTGTCCCAGGTTCCGGCCGTCGTTCCAGCCGCCGGTCCGCCAGGGGACCGCCGCCCGGTCGTCCAGGTCGCGGGAGCGCCGCGGCCCCCGGGTCCGCAGCTCATCGAGGATGTACTCGCGGAACGATGCGTTGTCCGCCAGCCATTCGCGCTGGTATCGGCCGCGGCCGTATTCCAGACGCGGC
>JBBQGI010000208.1:0-2619 GCA_038322875.1 Candidatus Limnocylindria bacterium
GACCGACCGCATCACGGCCTCCATCGACGCCGTCCGCGAGCGGTTCGGCGAGAAGGCGATCACCCGGGCACGGCTGATCGGCCACCGCGATCGTCGCCGATTCGACTTCGGCGAGAAGCCCGCGGCGCCCAACGATTCCGAAAGTTGACAAGATAGAACACGCGTTCGTATACTCTGGTTCATTAGAACGCCTGTTCGGTGCCCTGCGCAGGCGGCGTGAAGGAGCAATGGAACCGATGGCACTCACCAAGATCACGCCGACCGAGGCACGCGTGCGCTGGGATCGACGTCAGGCACGACCCTCGACCGTCCGCGTCGGCGGCCGACAGCTGACCGTCATCGCGCTCGACGCGATTCGCGACGAGACGGCCGCCTATCCCGTCGAGCGCGGTCCCCGCATCACCTACCTTGTCGAGACCGATGGCGGGCAGGCATCGCTCGTCTTCGATGGCCGGCGTCGGCGCTGGTTCGTGGACGCGCTGGACGAGGCCGCGTAGCCCAACCTTCAGCCGACCGGCGCGGTCTCCACCACCCAGAGTGGTCCGTCGGCCGTGTCCACCTTCCGGGCGTCGCCACCCGGATCGGTGAGGGAGGTCCGCACGAGGCGGACGCGCTGGCCGTCCAGGTCGGCGATCGGCCCGACCACCGGCGAGAGGTCGAAGGTGAAGGCCCACGCCCGCACCTGGTCATGGATGCGACGGGCCGGCTGTGTCCAGTCGACCGTCGCGTAGTCCTCGCCGAAATGGCCCGCCCAGGTAACTCCCTCACCTGGCTGAGGATCCCCCGGGTCGCCGGCCGCGATGCGAGCCAGCACCCCGGGTAGCAGGCCGATCGCGATGGCCCCGATCCGCGGACCCACCACTTCGATGCTATGGTCGTCGTCGAGCATGGGCACCGCTGCTTGCCCCAGGATGGCGCCAGTGTCCAGGTCCGCATCCATCCGGTGCCAGGTCACGCCGAACTTGCCGTCGCCGTCGCGGAAGGCCCAGGCCAGCGGAATCGGTCCGCGGTGACGCGGCAGCGGCGCGGGGTGGCAGTTCACCGCGCCGAGGGGCGGCACGTCGAGGGCGGCCTGCGGAATGCGCCACGGAAAGCCCCAGCAGAGCGCCAGGTCGGGGCGCGCTGAGCGGAGCAGCGCCTCGACCGACCACTTGTCATGCGCCAGCAGCACGTCCAGGCCGGGTGGGGCTGTCTCGTCACCCATCGGCTGCCGGCCGGCCGGAGCGGGCTGCCGCCGGCGCGCACTGATGACAGCCACCGGGTCGTGGCCGAGTTCACGGAGGACGGGGACCAGCGCGTTGGCCACCGGCGGGACCGTGGTGATCAGCGCGATGCGCCAGCCGCTCTGCTTCATGCGGCTCGGAGTCTAGCCCGTACAATCGGGCCGGAGGCTTCCCGCGGCCGCCGCACTGGGTGCCTCGAATCCGCATGAGGCAGCTCGCCGATGGGCGACCCGACCCGACTCTCCGATCTCACCCTCGACACACTCCTGGACCAGCTGGCGAGCAGCGACCCCGTGCCCGGCGGTGGCAGCGCCGCCGCGCTGGCCGGCGCGCTGGGCGCCGCGCTGGTCGGCATGGTCGCCGAGCTGACCATCGGCCGGCCGGACTATGCGGAGCACGAGGTCACGATCACCGGGCTGCGCGCCGAGGCGCATGCGCGCCGGGATCTGCTGCTCGACCTGGCCGAAGAGGACGCCACCGCGTACGCCTCGGTCGTACACGCCCGTCGCATGCCGAAGGACTCACCGCCCGAGCTCCAGGCCCGGGCCGCTGCCCTGCGCATCGCCATGGTCAACGCGGCCCGCGTCCCGCTGCGGACCGCGGCCGTGGCCGCCGAGGTGCTCGAGCTGGCCGAGCGGATTGCCGCGATCGGCAACCGCAACGCAGTCAGCGATGCGGGCGTCGCCGCGCAGCTCGCCTCCGCCGCGCTCCGCGGAGCCTTGCTGAACGTCCGCATCAACCTCCCTTACCTGCCCGCCGGCGAGCCGCTGCGCCTCTCGGCACCGAACGAGATCACCCGGCTCGAGGCGCTGGCCAGCGAGCATGAAACGGCAGCCATGCGAGCGGTCGACGCCCGGCTGGTGCTGGCGTGAGCGGCCGCATCCTCGACGGCCGCGCCGTGGCGTCCCGCCTGTGGCGGGACCTCTCCGACCGGATCGCCGACCTGCACGAGCGGACAGGAGCCACGCCGCGCCTGGCGATCATCCGCTTCGATGCGCGCGGGCCGTCGGCCGTGTATGCCAACAGCGTCTGGCGCGCCGCGCGAAGCGTGGGCGTCGAGGCGATCGAGATCGACCCGCCCGAGGGAGTGGCGCTCACTGACCTCGCCGCCCGGATCGGCGCCCTCAACCGCGACCCGAGCGTGGCTGGCATCGTGGTCGCGCAACCGGTACCGGCCCACCTGGACGTCAACGACGTGGTGGCCCTGATCGATCCGGCCAAGGACGTCGATGGCGCCACGCCGCTGAACGCCGGTCGCATCGCCCGTGGCGAGCGCACCTTCGTCCCGGCCACCGCCCTGGCGGTGATGGCCATCCTGCGCAGTTACCAGGTGCCGATCGCCGGCCGCCGCGCGGTGGTGATCGGGCGCTCCGCGGTCGTCGGGCGGCCGGCCGCC
>JBBQGI010000209.1:0-2585 GCA_038322875.1 Candidatus Limnocylindria bacterium
TAGTAGGCCAGCGGTGCTGTGATCGACCGCAGAACCTGGATCGAGATGCTGTCATCCGCCTGGGTCGGGTCGAGGTGCGGCGGCTCCTGGCTCATATTGACCCGGAGCGTCTGCTCCACGTTGCCACCGCCACTTGCGGCCGGCTGGCTGCCTGAGGGCGCGACGCTGCTCCCGGGCGACGAGCACGCCGCCAGGACCAGGCCGATGGCGACGAAGCCACCCATGAATTTCTTTAGAAACATAGACCTCTTATCCTTTCGCCTGAATGGCGTCAGTTGAGCAAGCCGCGCTTCGCGGCTGATCGGGCCGACCGCCATGAGCTCGAGTCATCGACGCTCGCGGTGACGTTTGCGTCACGACCGTCGTGGCGATCTTCGCGGTTCGACCTCCTCTCCTCCTTCGCCTGTTGCTTGTTCCGCTGAACCGATTGCAATTGCGTGCCCCGCCCCTGCGGGGACCTCTGGGCAGCGCCCAACGACCGCCGCCGCGGGCAAGGCCGGCCAATCATCATCCTTGACGCAGCGCTGCGTCAAGGAATCAGACTCACCACTTAACACTACCCACGACTGCCACCGCGGGTTCACCCGCCTATTCGACGAATTCGGAGAACGGCCCTGCGTGCGTGGCCCGGGTGAGGCCCTCCGCCGCCTTCGCGAGCGGCCCGTGCGGCTGCGCTGCGGGCGGTGGCCCGGTGCGCGCCTTGAGCCACCAGGGCATCTCCCATTGAGGCTCGGGAGCCGGCAGGACCTGGAGGCCCTGCCAGTTGCGGTCCTGGATGACCGCCGGGCGCTCGGAGTCCTGCGCAACGGCGACCGCGAAGACCATCAGGCTCATCGCCGCGGCGGCCGGGACCAGACGCATCCAACGCCACCCGACGGCGGGCCAGCGCGGCGGAGCGTCGACGGCCAGTGCCCGCGCCCGGACCACGTCCCAGCTGCGCGCCGATGGCGAGGCGTCCGCGACGCGGCCGTGCAGCGCACGGCGCAGATGGATCACCAACACGCGATCCAGCCCGACCTCCTCGCGGCAGGCGCCGCAGGACTGGAGGTGAGCGAGGTGCGGATCGGAGCGAACATCGAGCTCCACGCCGAAGCGGAAGCGCTCGAGCAGCTCGCGACTGACCCTACGGCAGCTCATTGCCAACCAGTGGTGCGACGCCCACGGCAGATCCCCGCCGCTCGACGGGAAGCCGTGAGCGGAGCGCCTTCAGCGCGTAGTGCAGGCGCGATTTCATGGTCCCGATCCGGCAGTCGGCGATGGCTGCCGCCTGTGCGAGGGAGTAGCCGTGCAGGTAGTACAGGATGATGGCGGTCTGCTGCTTCGGCGGCAGCGAATCGATGCCGCGCTGCAGGACCTCCATGATCTCGCGCGACTCGGCCACCTTCTCGGGGCGCTGGGTGAGATCGGCGACCAGGTTGCTGATCAGCGCGGTGAGCGGCTCGGTGATCGCTCGCCGGCGCGCGATGCGCGTGTAGCAGAGGTTCGTCGTGACACGCTGCAGCCACGGCAGCGGCGAGACGTCGCGCCGGAGACGGCCGCGCACACGGTAGGCCTTGACGAAGCAATCCTGCAGGATCTCCTCGGCCAGGAATGGGTCGCGGGTGATCGCCAGGGCGGTGGCGTACACCGGTCGCTTGAAGGTATGGAAGAACTCTTCGAACGCGTCCAGGTCCCCCGACTGGATCCGCTCGACGAGGTCATCCGGCTGGATCGTGGCCAATGGCACCCCTGGTGCGATGCGCCGATGGACGCTCATACTACGCTGCGCGTCGATCCGGAGTTCAAGGCTCGGCGACACTCGCCTCGAATTGGTGGCGCAGGTCGGGCCGGCGCGCCGCCGCGGCCTCGTCGAGGCGGCCGACCGGAGTCGTGAGCGGTGCGCGGCGCAGCGCATCGGGGTCGGTGGCGGCCTGTTCGGCGATGCCGTGCATGATCTTCACGAAGGCGTCGAGCGTCTCGAGCGTCTCGGTCTCGGTTGGCTCGATCATGAGCGCCTCCTCGACGATCAACGGGAAGTAGATGGTCGGCGGGTGGATCCGGTGATCGAGGATCGCCTTGGCGATGTCCAGGGTGCTGATCCCGTGCTGCCGCTTCTGCCGCCGCCCGCTGAAGACGACCTCGTGCTTGCAGACGCGGTCGTAGGGCAGGTCGAAGGCATCGGCCAGGCGCACGCGCAGGTAGTTGGCGGCCAGGACCGCGTCGTTGCTGACCTCGCGCAGCCCCGATTCGCCGTTGCTGCGGATGTAGGTGTAGGCGCGCACGAACATGCCGAAGTTGCCGGTGTGGGCGCGCACCCTGCCGATGCTGCCCGGCCGCGCCCCCGGCTCCTCGAGGGCGAAGCGCGCGTCGGGTGTGTCGCGTCCGCCCCAGGCGTTGCGCCGCACCTGCTCGGAGTCGCCCGCCACCAGCAGCGGCAGCGGAGTGGGCAGGAAGGGGGCCAATCGCTCCGACACCCCGACCGGCCCGGCCCCCGGACCGCCGCCGCCGTGTGGCGTCGAGAAGGTCTTGTGCAGGTTGAAATGCATCACGTCGAAGCCAGCCTCGCCGGGTCGGAAGCGTCCCAGGATGGCATTCAGGTTGGCGCC
>JBBQGI010000210.1:0-2558 GCA_038322875.1 Candidatus Limnocylindria bacterium
CTCCGGCTCGATGCTGACCTGCAGGCTCGGCTCAGGAAACTGCAGTTGTGGCAGGCTCACCGATTGGGCTCGATCTCCGACCAGCGTATCGCCGATCTGGGTGCTCGCCAGCTTGGCGACCGCCACGATGTCGCCGGGACCTGCCTGCGGCATGTTCAGCTGATCCTTGCCGAGCAGGCCGAGGATGTTGCCGATCCGCTCCTCCGCCTTGTGCGTGGCGTTCCACAGATGTCCCTGCGAATGGATCGTGCCCGATACGATGCGGAGGTAGGTGAGGCGGCCGACGAAGGGGTCGGCGGTGGTCTTGAAGACCTGCGCCACCAGGGGGCCCGCTGGGTCCGGCTCGATCTGCTTGCCGTCCGTGGTGCTACGAGCGCCGACCTCGGCGGCGGAGGGGATGTGTTTGGCGATCATGGTCACGAGCTCGCGGACGCCGATGTTCTTGAGTGCACTGCCCACGAAGACGGGGACCACGCTGCCTTCGCGCGTCCCCTTATGGACGGCGGTCTCGATCTCGACATCGGTGATCGTCTCGCCGTCGAGATAGCGGGTCATCAGCTCATCGCTCGCTTCCGCCGCGGCCTCGACGAGCGCCTCCCGCCGGGCCTCCTCGCCGGCGCGCATGTCGTCGGGGATCGGCACCTCGCTTGGCTTGCCGCCCTCGTACACGTTGGCGTGCTGCTCGATCACGTCGATGTAGCCGCGGAACGAGTCGGCTGAACCGATCGGCAGGTAGACCGGCGCGATCTTCGGCCCGAACTTCGCCTTCAGTCCGTCGAGCACCGCGTCGTAGTTGGCGTTCTCGCGGTCCATCTTGTTGACGAAGATGAAGCGGGGCAGTTTGCGCTCCTCCGCCAGGCGCCAGACCTCCTCCGTCCCGACCTCGACCCCGGCCGAGGCGTCGACCACCACGATCGCGGCATCGACCGCGGCGAGGGCCTCGACCACGTCGGCCTGGAAGTCGGCGTAGCCGGGCGTGTCGACCAGCGTGATGCGGGCGCCATCGGCTTCGAGGGTTCCGATAGCCAGGTTGATGCTCTGTTGCCGCTTCTGCTCATCCGGATCGTGGTCGAGCGTCGCCGAACCGGAATCGACGCTGCCGAGACGTGGAATGGCGCCGGCGTCAAAGAGCATCGCTTCCGCGAGACTGGTCTTGCCGGCGCCACCGTGGGAGATCAGGGCGACGTTCCGGATGCGGTCTGGGCTGGTCGGCTTCATCGGTGCTCCTTGTCGCGGGTCGCAGAAGCCGAGGCCGATGTCGCCTCGGGCCAGTCGTCAGGCCGGGGGTGGGGGCCAAGTATAGGGAGCCGGCGGCGCGGCCTGGCACTGCGCGCACGGTCAGCGGCGGCGCAGCTCCATCCCCAACCAGATGTAGAAGAGCGGGCTGAGGATCAGGCCGGTCGCGGCCGCGGGGATCGCCACCAGCAGGTTGGTCGGGGTGAGGATGATGAGGCGGCCCAGGTAGACAACGATCAGGAGCGCCCTGACCGTCACCCCCAGCGCAGCCAGATTGCCCGGCAGCGTTGCGCTGCGGCGCGACTGCCAGGTCAGGACCAGGAGGCCAAGGCCGCTGAGGCCGAAGGTGAGCAGCCCGCGCGGATCCATCGGGCCGGGAAGGTTGGCTGGCCGGTACGGCCGCCATTGCGGCGGGCGCTCGTAGGCAGCCGCCGCGTCGTGGGTCGATTCGTTCGACATCGGCGGCAGCATGCCACGCCTTCGCGCGGCCGACAACACTCGTACCACCTTGCGCCCAGCGTCGCCAATCTCCAAGCGCGGACCGAAATGGGCGCCGGCATGGCCGCCAGTTGCGTCCGGCGTCAGTGACTGCCGTGTGGGCATCGCGGAGCGCCTCATTCACCCATTTCAGCTGGCCTTGTTGGCGGTTAGCGACGCTGAACGCAAGCGAGGCTTGTCAGTCGCCTCCGGCCTCGTAGCTGGCTCTCACCCAGTCAGCCTCGCGCGCGTCCCAGCGGCCGAAGCGCCAATCCGACCCAAAGGTGGCCTCCAGATCGAGGGTCGTGCCGACGCTTCGGAACGAATGCACCCGCTCGGCGCCGGCGGCAACCGCAGCCGCTTGGTCCGGGGGTAGCAGGCGCAGGGCATACTGCGTTCCGATCGCGGCCACCAGGATCAGTCCACTCTCCGGATGCACGAGCGCCGGCGCATCGAAGACCAGCCAGCGCGCGTCGCTCGGGAGCGCAGCGTTGAGTTCCTCCCAGAGGCGGCCGACGACCCCGGGGCTCGTCCCGAGATGATGCCGATCGACGTCGTCGCCGGGCGGCCCGAAGGCTGCATCAACGGCGTCGCGCCCATGTGCCAGGTAGCGCAGGGCGCCGGCGTTCCGCGGGTGATCGAGGAGGGGCTCCATCGGCGCATGGTAGGGAGCCCGTGGAGGCATTGCTACAATCCTGCCCTCTCAGCAACGACCGGAGGCGCGATGTCCGGCCACAGCAAGTGGTCCCAGATCAAGCGGCAGAAGGGTGTCAACGACGCCAAGCGCGGCGCGCTCTTCACCAAGCTGACCCGCGAGATCATCACGGCTGCCCGACAGGGCGGCG
>JBBQGI010000211.1:0-2526 GCA_038322875.1 Candidatus Limnocylindria bacterium
GAGACCCAGACAGCCCGATCAGCGCCAGCCGTTGGGAGCACCGCAGCGAGCACCTCGACGAGATCGAGGCCGCCCTCAAAACGCGAGGCTGAAGCTGGCCTAGACCTGCTCCTGGTCGACGAACTCCATGTCGATCTGCGCGCGCTGCAGCTTCCCCGAGTAGTCGATGTAGACGCTCTTCCACTCGCTGAAGAAGTCGAGCGAGGCCTGGCCCACCTCGCGGTGACCGTTGCCGGTCGCCTTGGTGCCGCCGAACGGCAGGTGCGCCTCCGCGCCAATGGTGCCGTGGTTCACGTACCCCAGCCCGGACTCGAAGTCGCGGATGCTGCGGAACGCCAGGTTCACGTCGCGGGTGAAGAGCGAGGTCGAGAGCCCGTACTTGACGGAGTTCACGATCCGCACCGTCTCGTCCCACGAATCGACCGGAATGACCGATGTCACCGGTCCGAAGATCTCCTCCTGGGCGATGCGCGCATCGGGCTTGACCTCGGTGAAGATGGTCGGCTGGAAGAAGCTCCCCTTGGCGAGCGCACCCTCGCGAGCCGGCTCGCCGCCGATCACGAGGTCCGCCTCGCCGCGACCGATGGCGGCGTAGGCCGCGATGCGCTCGACCGCCTTGTCGTTGATGACCGGGCCGACATCGGTGCCGTCAACGAGCCCGTCGCCGAGGACCAACGACGCCACGCGCTTGTGGAGCGCGTCCACGAACTCGTCATGCACCTTGCGATGCACGATCAGGCGGGACGCGGCCGTGCAGCGCTGACCGCTCGTCCCGAAGGCCGACCAGACGGCGGAGTCCAGGGCAAGGCCCAGATCGGCGTCCTCCCAGACCACGATCGGGTTCTTGCCGCCCAGCTCCAGGCTGACGCGCTTGAGGGTCGCGGCCGCCCGGGTGCTGATCTCGACGCCGGTATCGGTGTGGCCGGTGAAGGAGATGACCCGCACGTCGGGATGCTCGACCAGTGCGTTGCCGACCTCGGCGCCGGAGCCAGTCACGATGTTGAGCACGCCGTCGGGGATGCCGCCCTCCATGAGCAGCTCGACGAAGCGCACAGCGCAGGCTGGCGTGTCGCTGGCCGGCTTGATCACCGCACTGTTACCGCAGATCAGCGCCGGGAAGAGCTTCCAGCCGGGGATCGCGATCGGGAAGTTCCAGGGCGTGATGACCCCGACCACGCCAATCGACTTGCGGATCGCCATCGCGAACTTGTCCGGCATCTCGGACGGGACCGTCTGCCCGAAGAGCCGCCGCCCCTCGCCGGCCATGTAGTAGGCGACGTCGATCGCCTCCTGCACGTCGCCGCGCGCCTCGGTCAGGACCTTCCCCATCTCGCGCGTCATGAGCCGCGAGAGCTCTTCCTTGTGCTCTGCCAGGATGCGCGCCACCTTGAACAGGATCTCGCCGCGCTTGGGCGCCGGCATCATCGACCAGGCCGGGTAGGCGGCCTTGGCGGCCGCCACCGCCGCGTCGACGTCAGCGGGTCCACTGGCTGGGAATGAGCCGACGACGTCGTCGTGGTTTGCCGGGCTGACGCTGTCGAAGGTCTTCCCCGATTGCGCGTCGACCCAGCGGCCGCCGATCAGGTTCTTGTAGCTCGTGGTGGCAATGGTCACAGGTGGAGGTCTCCAGAATGCGGAGTCCGATTGTACGAGAAGACTATTTGTCGAACCCAAAGCCGATGATTACCCCGCTCGCATCGTCGATGGTGAAGTAGCCGCTCGTCGCTCGCGGGAGTTCGGCTCCGGGAGGCGTGTGCGTGCCCACGAACGGCCCGTTGGCGCTTACAAACCAGGTAACACCATGCACGACGGGATTGCCGGACGGATCAACCTCCCTGATCACGCCCCCGTCGGTTCGCGACATTGCCTCGGCGAAGCTCAGGGCCCCGACGGTGACAACGTCAATTGGGACGTTGAAGTCGGGAGCGAAGCCATCGCGGGTGACCGTAAGACTGTGTCGGACAAGGTCTGCTACCTGGTCACTTGTCATGCGCGGGGCGACACCTGGGACGATCCTCGTCTCAAAAGGGTCCAGAGAGCACCCGCCGAGACTCATGACGATGAATGCCGACAGCAGCGCGGGCCAAGCGGCATGCCGAAGGCGCGACACCTCAGCTCTACGCCTTCGCAGCCCTCGTCATCTTCATGACATCCAGGAGGCGATCCAACTCTTCGAGGCTGATCGTGCCCTTCTCGACGTGGCCGCGCTCGATCACGACCTGGCGAATGCTGTTCCGCTCGGCGAGGGCCTGCTTGACGATGCTCGCCACCTCCTCGTAGCCGAGGACCGAGTTGAGCGCGGTTGCAATCGAGGGTGACCCCTCCGCGAACTCGCGAGAACGTGACTCGTCAGCGGTGATGCCGCTGACGCATCGGTCTGCAAAGAGGACCGATGCGGATGCCAGCAGCCGGATCGACTCGAGCAGATTGCGGGCCAGCATGGGCAGCATGATGTTCAGCTCGAAGTTGCCGGCCGCGCCGCCGAAGGCGATCGCCGCGTCGTTGCCGATCACCTGGGCGCAGACC
>JBBQGI010000212.1:0-2514 GCA_038322875.1 Candidatus Limnocylindria bacterium
GACGGTCGCCGGGGTGGCGAGGTCATGGGCCATGTCGCTCGCCGCGCGCCGTCGGAGCATCTCGGAGCGCTGGACGCGGTCGGCCATCAGGTTGAAGGCGCTGGCCAGCTCGGCGGACTCGCGGTCCGGGCCACCGACTGCGCGCGCCCCGAGGTCCCCCTGGCCGAGCCGGCCGGCCGCCAGGGTCACCCCCCGCAACGGCCGCGTCAGGCGCGCCGACAGGAAGAGCGAGACCGCGACGAGCGCGATCACGGCCAGCAGGCCCGCCAGCAGGAGCGTTACGTTGAAGACGCGCAGGAACGCGCGATCGGGCCTCGGCACCTCGATCACCAGCGTCGAAGCGGCACCGGGCACTGGCTCCTCGATCCGCTCGGTCGTCACCCCTGGCGGCAGGCGCCCCTCGTCGATCAGGAGGTTTCCGTCGGCGTCGATCAGCTCGGCGCGGCCGCGCATCGTGGTAGCAATTCTGCGCAGCACGAGCTGCGCGCCCAGCTTCACGCGCGGGCGGCTCAGATCGAGGTCGCCGAGTGTGCTGGCCACGAGCGTGATGCGGTCACGTTCGGCGGCGCTCAGCTCCTGCTCCAGTGACCCGCTCACCAGGCGATTGACGGCCAACCCGGCGATCAGCAGCACCACGACCATCGCCACCGAGAGTGCCACGGCCAGGCGCAGGCTGAGCGGCTGTCCGCTGCGCTCGGCGGTCATGCGGGGTCGCGCTCCGCCACCAGGCGGTACCCAGTGCCGGGAATCGTCTCGATCAGCCACGGATCGCCGGCGTCGTCGCCGAGCTTGCGGCGCAAGTTGGCGACGTGAACATCGACCACCCGCTCGAATACCTCATCCGGACGCCGGGCCACGACCTCGAGCAGCTGCTCACGAGCCACGACCGATCCGGGACGGCGCGCCAGCGCCACCAGCAGCGCGGACTCGCCCGGCGTCAGCCGGCCGCTCCGCCCGTCAGACAGCGTGTAGCGCCGGGAGGCGGAATCGAGGACCAGGCGCCCAGCCGCCAGCGAGAGGATCGCAGCCGTCTCCACCGCGGGTCTCGTGCGACGGAGGATGGCTGCCACGCGGGCGGTCAACTCGTGCGGGTTGAACGGCTTGGCCAGGTAGTCGTCGGCCCCGAGGCGCAGGCCCGCAATCCGCTCCGCGTCGGAACGCTTGGCGCTGGTGATCAGGATCGGAACGTCAGCCTCCTCGCGCAGCGCTTCGAGCACCGCCTCACCCTGCATGCCGGGCAGCATCAGGTCGAGGATGACAAGGTCGGCTCCACCGGCAGCAAAGGCAGACAGCGCGGATGCGCCATCGCCCGCATCGGTCACCGAATAGCCCGCTCGTTCGAGGTACAGCCGCAACAGCCCGCGCAGCTGCGGCTCGTCTTCGACGATCAGGATTCGCGCACGCACCATGAGCAGATGCTAGTCGTCGGTCGATTCAGAGGATGTCAAGACCAATCGGGCTGATCTTGACGCGATCTTGACCGGCAGGCTCGATGCTCCATCCCAACACAGTCGCAGCAAGCGACGATCACCAAGAGGACCAGCACCGTGAAGAACCTCAAGACCCTGGGCATTGCCGGCGGCCTTGTCGCCGCCGCGCTCGTGGGTGGAACCCTGATCAGCGCAGTCGCGGCAGCACCTTCGGGGTCAGCTCCCACGACCGAGACCGCAGCGGACCCAGCGGATGCCGCCAGGTACTGCGCCCTGTGGCAGAAGACCTTTGCCGACGAGCTTGGCGTGTCGGTCGATGCACTGGTTCCGGCGGCGAAGGCGGCCACCATCGCCACCATCGACGCCGCGGTGACGGCAGGCGATCTGCCGGCGGACGTCGCTGACCGCATGAAGGCCCAGATCGACAAGGCCGATGGCGACGGATGCCGCCTGCTTGGAGCCGCATTCCATGGCTTCACGCGGCACGCAGCTCGCGCCGATCTGCGCTTTGACATGGTCGGAGCGGCGGCCACCGCGCTTGGCATGGAGAAGGCCGACCTCGTCAAGGCACTCCGCGACGGCGACTCGCTGAAGACGATCGCCGCCGACAAGGGCAAGGATTACGCCGACGTCACCAAGGCGATCCACGATGCGGCCAAAGTGGACCTTGACGCGCTGGTCACGGCCGACAAGCTCACGCAGGCCCGGGCAGACGCAATCCTCGCGCAGCTCGACAAGGCGCTCGCCGACGGCACCTTCCCGGGCCACGGTCCGGGCGGCCGACACTTCGGGTTCCCGGGTTCGCGGCAGCCCGGCGCAGCCGAGTCCCCGGCCGCAGCCACCAGCTGACCCCCAGCCCCTCCCGGAGAGGTCGTCCCGCATCGCGCGGGGCGGCCTCTTCGTCTTTTGTCGGCCTCGACTCGGGTAGGCTTCGGTGGTGACGAAGATCGGCTACGCGGCGATGCTCGAGCAGTTCCATCCCACCGAGCTGCTGGGATGGTGCGAGCAGGCAGAGGCGGCCGGCTTTTCGGCCGGCTTCATGGTCAGCGAGCACTTCCATCCGTGGACCCCGCAGCAGGGCCAG
>JBBQGI010000213.1:0-2469 GCA_038322875.1 Candidatus Limnocylindria bacterium
CACCACGAGGGGCCGGATCCGCCGCACCCGCCACAGGTGGTTGGCAGCCCCAGCTCCAGGGCGGCGGCCAATGAGCGGCGGGCGACAGCAATCAACGTCATGCGCCCTAGCCTGCGCGTGCCGGCGTTGGCGGTGGACGAAAGCCACCTCCACTGTGGACGAAGGGATCGGCGGCCAAGGGCCTGTGGAAAAGACCCATCGCCGGGAATAGGCCATTACACGTACAAAGCGGCGAAGTGTCCGTCATGATGGGGTGAGTTCAGACTTCGGGGTACTAGACGGGTAGGACGCCAGTGCGATCGTCGTGGAACAGCTCGACCGGCACGTGGCTCCGAGGCGCCCTGGTCCTTCTTGCGATCTTCCTCGCCGGGGTGGGCGGGCAATGGCTCTCTGTGCTCCCGTGGGCACTTCTCCTCTTCGCCGTTGACCTCGCTGTGGGGCGACTGCTCGCAGCAGAGTTTCTTGGTTCGCGTCGCGGTCAGGCCTTCGCCCTGGTCATGGTCGGAGCCTTCCTCGCCGGCCTCTCGCTGTGGGTCAACGCCGCTCCGGGGCCCGGCGCCTTCATACTGCTGCTGGTGCCCGCCTTCCGGGCGGGTGAGGCGTGGGGACGCCGCGCGACGCTTCTGGCCGTGCTGGTGAGCACCGGCATCGGAACTGCGGCTGGCCTGCTGCGTCACGACACCGTCCCGCTGTTCGCCGTCAACCTGGTCCAGTGGGGCGGGATGTCGCTCATGATCGGCGTTGTTGCGGCCTGGTCAACGTTCCTGCGTCACCAGAATGCTCTGCCGACCTTCAATTCGGGGGCAGCCCGCGAAGCGGCTCTGCTGCTGCGCCGGCTCGACGCTCTGGCTGGCTCGATCGATGGCGGCTTCGACGCCCCCACCTCTGCGGAGCTTCTGTTGGACGCGGTGATGGGAAGGATCTCTGGCAGCCGGACCGCAGTCCTGGTCGGGTTCGGCTCAGAGCCGGCCGTTCCCCTCGCGATTCGCGGCATCGACCGCCTGCCCTGGCCTGACCCGATCACATCCGAGTGCGTGCTGGGACGGGTGTGGCGATCAGGAGTCGCCGAGGCTGGAATGTGGATCTCGGATTCCGGGGACCACAGGGCGCTCATGGCTGCTCCACTGCGCGATCCCGAGGGGGCCCGCATCGGAGTGGTCGTCGCCGACCGGATTGCGACGGCGCCGTTTGCGACGGAGGACCTGCAGGCCCTGATCGACCTCGCCGAGGCTCACAGCGCCAACGTCGACGTGGCCCTGATCTTCACTGCGCTCCGCCAGCATGCCGCCTTCGAAGAACGCGAACGCCTGGCGCGTGAGATGCATGACGGCATCGCTCAGGAGCTCGTTGCGCTTGGCTATCGGATCGACGTCGCCCGCCGCCAGGCTTCGAACCTGGCTCCCGCGTTCGCACCGGTACTGGACGAGGTGCGGTCGGACCTGAGTATCGTAGTAACCGACCTGCGGTTGCGGATCGCCGACTTGCGCATGGCCGTTCGCCCTGACCAGGGCCTTGGCGCTGTCGTGGGTGCCCGGCTCCAGCAGTTCGGGGCATCGACCGGGCTCGCTGTTGGGCTGCGACTTTGTGAGTCGGTCTATCGACTCCCTGCACACTTGGAGACCCTGATCTACAGACTGATCTTGGACGTCCTTGCCGACGCCCGACATGCCAGTGACACGCGCGCGATCGAGCTAAGCCTTGAGGTGGACGCCCCTCAAGCATGGTTGTACATCTCGCACGATGGAACGTCAGACCTGGGACCAGATGCGTTCCTGGATCATCCGCTCACTTCCCTGGGCGCCGAGATCATCGTTCAACCTGGCGGCGCCCGAACCGTCGTCACTTTGGCACTCAACGGAGGACGGCCGAGAAACACTCCTTACCTCGCTCCCGAAAGGCGGCGTCTTCTTTCATGAGCACCCGAGTTGTCATTGTGGATGACCACAACCTCGTCCGTGAGGGGATCGCCCGACTCATCGACACCGAACCTGATCTGGTTGTCGTCGGGCAGGCTTCCTCGCTGGCGGGAGGACAGGTCTTGGTCGCCAATAGCAGCGCAGATGTCCTGGTGGTCGACGTCTCCATGCCAGACGGTAGCGGACTTGGGCTGGCTAGGTCAGCGAGAGCCACCTACCCCTCACTGGGCATCGTGGTGCTGACGATGCATGACGATGATGGAACGCTGTTGGAGGCACTGGACGCTGGAGCCTCTGCACTGGTCCTGAAGAGCTCATCGGCCGATGAGGTGCTGGAAGCAATTCGCCGCGCCGCCACGGCGCCCGACGCGTTCACCGCGACGGGACTGGCGGTCGCGATGCGGCGTCGCGCCCGACTGGCGGCCGCGAAGCCGATACTGACTCCGCGCGAGATCCAGGTCCTCATGCGGCTGGTGGACGGCGACTCGGTGCCCCTGGCTGCCCGCCAGCTGTTCATGAGCGAGTCGACGGTCAAGACGCACATCGGCAAGGT
>JBBQGI010000214.1:0-2468 GCA_038322875.1 Candidatus Limnocylindria bacterium
CGCCCTCATACATGATCCCGGTCGTCGCATTCGCCAGAGGCCCATAGACGATGTACGAATGCCCGGTCACCCAGCCGATGTCCGCCATGCACCAGTAGACATCGGTCTCCGCATGGATGTCGAAGATGTACCGATGCGTCGCGGCCACCCCTGCGAGGTACCCGCCGGTGGTGTGCATGATCCCCTTCGGCCGGGCCGTGGTGCCGCTGGTGTACAGCAGGTAGAGGAGGTCTTCGGAATCCATCGGCTCCGGATCGGCGATGGTCGGCTGATCCGCGATCAGCTCGTGGTACCAGTGATCTCGCCCTGTGGTCCAGGCGACATCCACGCCCGTGCGCTTGACGACGACACAGTGCTTGACCGATGACGACCGTGCCACCGCGTCATCGGCCTGCGACTTGAGGTCGACCACGCCACCCTTGCGATGCCCACCGTCCGCGGTGATCAGTACCGAGCACTGCGCATCCTCGATCCGTCCCGCCAGGGCGTCCGCGCTGAATCCGCCGAACACGACCGAATGGGGTGCGCCGATACGCGCGCAGGCCAGCATGGCGACCGGCAGTTCGGGAATCATCGGCATGTAGATGGCGACCCGATCGCCCTTCTTCACGCCGAGACCACGCAGCGCGTTTGCGAGCCGGCACGTCTCCTCCAGCAGCTCTGCGTAGGTGAGCGTGCGGTTGTCGCCCGGCTCGCCTTCCCAGTAGAAGGCGACCCTGTCACCGAGACCATTGGCGACATGGCGGTCGAGGCAGTTGACGCTGATGTTGAGCTTGCCGCCGATGAACCACTTTGCGTACGGCGGGTCCCAGGTGTAGAGCTCGGTCCAGGGCTCGATCCAGTCGAGGCGCTTAGACTCATCCGTCCAGAACGCGCGGAACCCGTCCTCCGAGGCAGTCCGCTCGTAGATCGACGCGTCTTTCAGGAGCGCCTGTTCGACGAACGCCATGGGCGGCGGAAAGGTGCGGTCCTCCCTGAGAAGGTTCTCGATCGCCCCGGCTGCGCCGGCCTGCTCATCGCTCATGCGGACACGCTCCCTTTGTTCAGCAGTGGAGGCCGATTCTAGTCCCGTACCGTGCATCTTCGACGTCATACGGCACGCACGGCCGGGACCGAAGGCGTTGCCAGGCAGGTGTATCGTGACGGCGCGATTCAAGCGGCCGACGCATTGGTTCGTCGAGGAGGCGAGATGAGCGAGGCGGTCACCCCGCGCGTCGCGGCCTGGCTGCAACGCGCGCTCGACGACCCAGAGGGGTTCTGGCGCGAGGCCGCCGACGCGATCGGGTGGTTCGAGAAGCCAAAGCGCATCTTCGAGCAGCCGAACCCGCCGTCATTTCGCTGGTTCGGCGGCGGCACCACCAACCTCGCCTACACCGCGCTCGACGCTCACGTGGCGGCCGGCCGCGGCGACCATCCGGCCCTCATCGCCGCCGACGAGCGCGGCGCCCGGCGCACGCTGACGTACGCGGAGCTCCTCACCGAGGTGGAGCGGGTCGGCGCGGCCCTGCGCGGCCTGGGGATCGGTCGCGGCGACCGCGTGACCATCTACATGCCCACGTGCCTTGAGTCGATCGCCGCCATGCTGGCCGCGACGCGCATCGGTGCCGTCCATCTCGTCGTGTTCGCCGGGTTCGGCGCCGGCGCGCTGGGCGACCGAATCCGGGCCTCCGGCTCACGCGTCGTCCTGACCGCCGACCTGACCTTCCGCAAGGGGAAGGACGTCGAGCTCAA
The DNA here is from genome assembly GCA_038322875.1 of Candidatus Limnocylindria bacterium. Classification (GTDB taxonomy): domain Bacteria; phylum Chloroflexota; class Limnocylindria; order QHBO01; family QHBO01; genus CF-167. The sequence continues at coordinate 1,732 of JBBQGI010000214.1, forward strand.
GCCGATCCTCGACGCGGCGCTCGCCGCAGAGCATCCCGTCGAGCGGGTGGTCATCCTCGAGCGCCGTCCCGGCACCGCCACCCTGACCGAGCGCGACATCACCTGGGATGCCTTCCTCGGCGGCGGCGAGGGCCACGACAGCGGGTACGAGGCGATGGATGCCGACGACCCGGCCTTCATCCTGGCCACGTCGGGGACGACCGCCCGGCCCAAGCTGGCGGTCCACGGACATGGCGGCTACCAGGTCCATATCGTCAGCATGGCCCGCTGGCTCTTCGGGATGACCCCCGACGACGTGTGGTGGTGCACCTCCGACATCGGGTGGATCGTGGGGCACGCCTATATGATCCACGCGCCGCTCATCATCGGTTGCACGACCATCGCCTACGAAGGCGCCCTCGACCATCCCGAGCCCGATGTTGCCTGGCAGCGGATCGCCGAGGAGAGGGTCACCGGCGTCTTCAGCTCCCCCACCGCCATCCGCGCCCTCATGCGCTACGGCGATGAGGGGCCAGCGCGCCACGACCTGTCGCGCGTACAGCGCGTCGTGAGCGCCGGCGAGGTGCTCAACCCACCCGCCTGGGAGTGGCTCACCAACGTCTTCGACGGCCGCGTGCCGGTGATCGACCACATGTGGCAGACCGAGACCGGCGGGCCGATCTTCGGCAACCCGTACGGGGTCGAGCTGCTCGCCGTCAAGCCCGGCTCGGCGGGGATCCCGATGCCCGGCATCGAGG
>JBBQGI010000215.1:0-2454 GCA_038322875.1 Candidatus Limnocylindria bacterium
CACTAGGCGACCTCTCCGGGCCGGTGGGACGTGGCGGAGAGGGTGGGATTCGAACCCACGGTGCTCATCGCACACCGCTTTTCGAGAGCGGCACCTTAAACCACTCGGACACCTCTCCGGCTGGGGAGTCTAGCAGCGGGCTGGTCAGGCGGGAGTCGGAGCGATGGCCATCAGGCGCCGGGCTTCGTCCTCCCGCACGCCCGAGATGACGGAGATCTGGTGGGGCAGGCCGGGAGCCCTGGCCAGCTGGATGGCACCGCCCGCCGCGCCGCGCCGCTCGTCGGGAACGGCATACACCAGCGTGCGAACCTGGGCCTCCAGGAGCGCCCCGACGCACATGCAGCAGGGCTCGTGCGTGGTGAAGACGGTCACCTCGGGGAGCCGCTTGGCGTCGAGCTTGCGAGCGGCGGCCTGCAGGGTGAGCAGCACGGCATGCGCCGTGGGGTCGCGCTGGAGAAGGATGCGCCCGTGGTCGCGAGCGATCATGGCGTCGTCCAGGACGGCAACTGCACCGATCGGCATCTCCCCCTCTTCGGCGCCGCGACGCGCCTCGGCGATCGCCTCGGCCATGTACAGCTCGTAGTTCACGGTTCCGAGTCTAGCAGCCCACCCGGGCGGGTCTGCGGTCGCTAGGATGGGCGCGGTCCGGCAAGATCGGGCGCGCGGCAGATCGCCAATAGGAGCCAGCCATCGAGGATCTTCCCGCCTGGGCGCGACGCGACTGGGTCGCGTTGGCGGCCGTCGCCCTGGGCGCCGCGATCGTCCGCCTGGTCGACCTGTCGAGCCCCGCCGGCTTTGTCTTCGACGAGATCTTCTACGCTCGCAACGCGTGCCGATTCGTGATCGACACGGCGCAGTGCGGAATCGACGACCTGGTCAGCGGTGCCCACCCGCCACTCGGCAACTGGCTGATCGGCGCCGGCATCCGGCTCTTCGGCTACGACGCCTTCGGCTGGCGCATCGCCTCGGTCCTGGCCGGTGTGCTCGGGGTCGCGCTCCTATACCTCCTCGTGCGCCGGCTGCTGGCGGGCCACGTGCCCGCGCCTGCTGCCACCGTGGGAGCGGCCTTCGCGGCCGCGCTCCTGGCCACCGACTTCCTGGACCTGGTGCAGTCGAGGGTCGCGATGCTGGACTCGTTCGTGACCCTGTTCGTGATCGCGAGCCTCCTCTTCGCCGTGCTCGACGGCGCACGCCAACGCGGGCCACGAGGCGAGGATCTCGACGCTCCGTCGTGGCTGCGTCGCGTGAGCGTGGGCAGACCCTGGCGACTGGCGACCGGCCTGGCGCTGGGCGCGGCGACGGCGGTGAAATGGTCGGGCGGCTACGTGGCGGTTGCGCTGGTGGTCCTGCTTGTCGCCTGGGAGGTGGCTGCGGCCAGCCGCGCCGTCAGCGAGGCACCGGCGGATCGGCGCGGCGCCTTCGCCACCGCGCTGAGACGGGAGCTCGGCCCGTCCCTGCTCCTGCTGGGCGTGGTGCCGCTGCTGGTCTACCTGGCCACCTACATCGGCCGAGTGGATGGCCAGCTGCTGGCGCTGCCGTGGCGCGAGGGATCGGTCTGGCGCGGCATCCTGGAGCATCAGCTCGCGATGCTGCGCTTCCACATCGGCCTGGCCGGCGACCACCCGTACGAGTCGGCCCCGTGGTCATGGCTCCTTCTCAAGCGCCCGGTCGCGTACTTCTTTGCGACCAGTGGCGGCACCTACCGCGAGATCATGGCGATCGGCAATCCCCTGACCTGGTGGGCGGGCGCGGTCGCGCTCGTGGCGATCGCGGTGCGCTGGGCGCGCTCGGGTGCCGGCCTGTGGCGTCCTGAACCGGTGCTGCTGGCCGCGGCCATCGGCACGTACCTGCCCTGGCTCGTCCTCTCCGGTTCACGCTCACAGGTCTTCATCTGGTACCTGCTCCCCACGATCCCATTCCTGTGCGGCGCACTCGGCCTCCTGGCGGCGCTGGCCTGGCGGTCGCTGCCCGGCAAGGTTGCGATCGGCATGGCGACGCTGACGGTGGCCGCCTCGTTCGCCTTCTTCTTCCCTGTCCTGACCGCTCAGCCCCTGGCCCCCGACGCGTGGCGCTCGCGGATCTGGTTCGCCGATTGCGATCGTCCCGCAGCGCCCACCCTGGAGCTGCCCGACGACGAGATCAGCACCGGGCCTCCCCCATCGGGGTGGTGCTGGATCTGAGCCCTGGTGGCAGACTGATGCGAGACCAGTGGCGGACCGTTCTGCGTATATGGGCGAGCGTCGCTGGCGACGAGGTTGGCTGTTGATCGATCGACCGCAGTCGAATGACGATGCGCTCCTGGCCCAACGGATCCGATCCGGCGATCGGGACGCCCTGGGCGAGCTGTATGACCGCTACGCGTCGGTCGCGATGGCGACCGCCCTTCGCGTCGTGGCCCATCGTGAGCAGGCGGAGGATCTCGTGCACGACACCTTCGTGGCCGTCTGGCAGAAG
>JBBQGI010000216.1:0-2453 GCA_038322875.1 Candidatus Limnocylindria bacterium
CCCGCCCCGAACCTGCCGACCGAGAGCAGCTCCCCGTCGAACAGCCCGCTGCTCGTGGCCATGCGCTGGCTGGCGCTGACTGGAGCTTTGCTCACCCTTGGCATTGCCGTCTTCTGGCTCGTCTCGGCACGGCCGGCGCTCGCGCACGCGAACGTGCTCACGGCAGCCACGCTGGCGCCATGGGGCTGGATCGCGATCTCCGCTGGAATCGCCTTCGGGGGCATTGCCGCCTATCTCACCCTCTCGGCCCAGTCACTCGGGATCGGCGTCGGACACCCGGGGCACGGCGGCGGCATCATCCCGCTCGACTTCGCTGCGCCCTTCGGAGCGACGCCGTTCGCGATGGCGATGCGTCTCGCCCTGGTGGGCTCCGGGGTGGCGGGGCTCGTCGCCGCGGCGCGGTACTTCGAGGTCGATGAGGCGCGCCGTCGCGCGCGCTCGCCCAGCGACCGGGAGCGCCTGCTGTTGTTGGCCGTCCTGGTCTCAGCACTGGCCTCGCTGGCGGGTGCGGCGGTGGCGGGGCATGCCGCTTCCCTGGGCGGGCCGATCTTCGCCGCCATCGACTGGCTCCACCTCATCTCGGTCGCTGCCTGGCTGGGAGCGCTACCCGGCTTGTTGATCCTGGCTGCCCGATCCCGACAGGCGGCCGATCTTCCGGTCACCACCGTGCTGGGCCGACACTCCCGCGTCGCGCTCGTGGCCGCACCACTGGTCGCGCTGACCGGCATCGCCAACTCACCGGTCGTGCTCGGGGCAGCGCGGGAGCTGGTCGCCAGCGACTACGGCAACCTGCTCCTGGCCAAGGCGCTCCTCTTCAGCACCGCGATCGCGCTGGGGGCGGTGAACTTCTTCTTCGTCCGCACCGGGGCGTTGCGTCGTGCTCTGCCGGTCATGGGAGCTGAGTTGGCGATCGGCACCCTGGCGGTTGTCGTCGCCGCGGGGTTGACGACCGGCCAGCCCTCCGCCACGCGCGCCCCAGCCCTCGTAGCATCGCCCGCTGGCGTGCTGCAGCTCCTGGGCGTGGCCGGCGACTCAAGCGTCCACCTCGCCGTCGACCGGCCCGAGCCCGGGCCGCAGCGCTACCAGGTCAGCGTCGCTCACGCCGTGGATGGGACCTTCCGGACCGACATCCGCGGTGTCACCCTCACCTTCGGTCCACCGGCCGGGACCGATCTGCCGGTGCGCAGCGTCAGCCTGGCGCCGGGGACGGATCCGTGGCTTTGGGGAAGCGGCGGCGAGTACACGCCGATTGTCGGCGAGTGGGCGCTCGGTGTTCAGGTCCTGCGGAGCGGCGTTCCCCCGCAGCAGACGAGCTTCGGGGTCGCGGTTACCCCCATCACCGAGCCCGAGCTGCTGCCGGCTCCCTCGACCGGCGTACCGGTCCCCGAGCCGCTGGCCCGTCTCTGGAGCCTGCTGCCAGACGGCCTGCTCGGCTGGCTGCTCACCGCAGCCCTGGCCATGGCTCTTGTCGCCGTGCGCGTCGGCACACGTACGGCCCAGTGGAGCACGCCGGTGACCGTCGCGCTTGCCGCTGTCCTCCTGGTCGCCGGCCTGGGCATCGTCAGCCGGGAGACGCTTCGTGCAGCCGACGTGCCGCCGGCCGCCGCTGCAGCGCGCCACAACCCGACCGAGGCAACGAAGGCTTCGGTCGAGCTCGGCCACGCGCTCTTCCTCGCCAACTGCGCCTCGTGCCACGGGGCCGACGGCGGGGGTGAGGGGCCGACCGCAGATGCCCTGCTCGCAGACCCGGGAAATCTCGCGTGGAGCATCCCGGGCCTGAGCGACGGGGCACTCGCCTATCGGATCGCGAATGGCAGCCTGGGGAGCGGCATGCCCGGATTCGCCGCGACCCTCACGCCGGCCGATCGCTGGGACCTGGTGAATTACCTGCGCAGCGCGTGGCCGGCCCCGTCCCGCTGACGATCGGCGTGGGCTACCATCGGCGCACCGCCCCCGGCACGGAGAATTCCACATGAGCGTGATCCCTCCCGGCTCGGTCGCCGACCTCGCCATCGGCGGGGTCGTGTTCGTTGCCGCGGCCTGCGTCCCCCAGAGCGATCTCCCATTCCACTGCGATGCAAACCAAGTCACTCGGCCCGCCACGCTGACCGATGCCGGACTGAATCCCGATGCGATCGACGTGTGCACCGGGCAGCAGGTCACGATCCCCGCGGCCGTGCTCGCCCGCTGATGGAGGTCAGCCTCGCCCTCGCCTTCGCCGCCGGGCTCCTCAGCTTCATCTCACCGTGCGTCCTGGCCCTCATCCCGGTCTACCTCGCCTTCCTGGGCGAGACCGCCACCGTCGCGAACGACGGCGCGGCGGCGGTCAGCTGGCGGGGCCCCGTCTTCAGCCAGGCGCTCCTCTTCATCGCCGGGTTCAGCCTGCTGTTCGTGGTGCTCGGGACCTCGTTCGGGCTGTTCGGCAGCTTCCTGTTCCGGGTCGATGGGGCACG
>JBBQGI010000217.1:0-2423 GCA_038322875.1 Candidatus Limnocylindria bacterium
ATCCCTGGCGGCTGGTGGCGCGGAGGTGACCGATCGGGCGAGCGGCGAGCGCTCGGTGCGTCCCATCGCCGACGTCGAGGCCGAGCTGCTCGCCACCTAGCGCAGCTGCGGCAGAACCTCGGCGCCGATCCGCTCCAGCCGGGTGACGTCGCTCACCCCGCGCACGCTGAACAGGATGTGTTGCGCACCCGCCTCGCCGAGAGCGCCGAAGCGCTCGACCAGCTCGTCGCTGGATTGTGCATCCAGATCGACGCTCTGGAGGGTGCTGCGCTCGATCTCCTCGTATGGGCGTCCCAGCCGCTCACAGTGCTGGCGCAGCACCCCGTACTTGTGCGCGATGCGGGTCGCGTCGCCGAAGACGTTGCACGCATCCGCGTACTGCGCCACCAGGCGCAGCGTCTTCCGCTCCCCGCCGCCGCCGATCATGATCGGCACGCGTGGTCGCGAGATCGACTGCGGTGAGTTCATCAGCCGCGTCGCGGTGAAGTGCTTGCCGGGGAAGGACTCCCCCGTGCCGGTCCCCCCGGACCACATCGCATGGGCCATCTGCAGCGTCTCCTCAAGCTGCTCGAAGCGCTCGCGGAGCGGCGGGAAGGGAAAGCCGAGCGCTGTCGACTCCTCCTCGTTCCAGGCCGCCCCGATCCCGAACCAGGCACGGCCGCCGGAGAGGACGTCGAGCGTCGTCACCGCCTTGATCCAGAGGCCTGGCAGCCGGTAATGAATGCCCCCGACCATCAGCCCCAGGCGCGCGCGTTCCGAGTTGGCGGCCATGAAGCCGAGCGCCGTCAGCCCCTCCAGCATCGGCGCCTCGGGCGGGCCGAGACCCCGGATCTGGAAGAAGTGGTCCATCACCCAGATCGAGTCGAATCCGACGTCATCCGCGGTTCGCGTCACGCGGGCCAGGGTCGGACCGATGGCGGCCGCGCCGCCCGGCCAGGTGAAGCTGTTGACCTGGAGCCCGAACTTCATGCGGGGTAGCCTAGCCCACCGCTAGGATGGCGCCATGTCGAGTGGATCGATCGGCCTCAGCCAGGAGCTGAACACGTACCTCGAGCGGGTCGGCGTCCGCGAGCCCGACGTCCTGCGCAGCCTGCGCGAGGAGACGGCGCTGATGCCGCAGGCGCAGATGCAGATCGCCGTCGAGGAGGGCGCGCTCCTCTCCCTCCTGGTCAAGCTGCTCGCAGCGCGGCGCATCCTGGAGGTGGGGACCTTCACCGGCTACTCATCGACCGCCATGGCGCTCGCCATGCCGGGGGACGGTCGCATCGTGTGCTGCGACATCTCCCGCGAGTTCACCGATGTCGCGCGTCGGACATGGGCCGCGGCCAGCGTGGACGACCGCGTCGAGCTTCGACTGGGTCCGGCGCTCGAGACGCTCGATGACCTGCTGCAGGAGGGCGCGAGCGCGAGCTTCGACCTGGCCTTCATCGACGCCGACAAGGCGAACTACGCCGGCTACTACGAGCGCGCCCTGCGGTTGGTGCGGCCCGGCGGGCTGATCGCCATCGACAACGTGCTGTGGAGCGGCCGGGTCGCGGATCCCGGGGTCACCGACGCGGACACCGAGGCGATCCGCGCCCTCAACGCGGCGATCGCCCTCGACGAGCGGGTCGACCTGGCGATGGTCCCGATCGCCGACGGAGTGACCCTGGCCCTCGTCCACTGATCTGAGGCTGGATAGAACGGACGCCGCCGGGCACGAGCCCGGCGCTGCCATCGGTCCAGAGGGCTAGACCGCAACCGCCTCCCGCTGGGGCTCGTACTCGACATCGACCAGCTCACCCGCCAGGTAGGCGTCGTAGGCGGCCATGTCGAAGTAGCCGTGTCCCGAGAGGTTGAACAGGATCACGCGCGCCTCGCCGGCATCGCGCGCCTCAAGCGCCTCGTCGATCGCCGCGCGAATGGCGTGGCTCGACTCCGGAGCGGGGACGATCCCCTCCGTCCGCGCGAACTGCACGCCTGCCTCGAAGCAGGTGTTCTGGGCGTAGGCACGCGCCTCGATGAACCCCAGCTCGTACAGGTGCGAGACCATCGGCGCCATGCCGTGGTAGCGCAGCCCGCCGGCGTGGATCGGTGCGGGCCGGAACGTGTTGCCGAGGGTGTGCATCTTGACCATCGGCGCCATTCCGACGGCGTCGCCGAAGTCGTAGCGGTACTCACCCTTGGTCAGGGATGGGCAGGAGGCCGGCTCGACGGCCAGGAAGCGGGTCGTCGACGACCCGCGCAGCTTCTCGCGCAGGAACGGGAAGGCGAACCCCGAGAAGATCGAGCCGCCACCCGCCCAGCCGATCACGACGTCCGGCTCCTCACCGGCCATCGCCATCTGCTGGATCGCCTCCTGTCCGATCACCGTCTGGTGCAGCAGGACGTGGTTCAGCACGCTGCCGAGCGAGTACTTGGTGTCGTCGCGGGTGGCCGCCTCC
>JBBQGI010000218.1:0-2398 GCA_038322875.1 Candidatus Limnocylindria bacterium
GATCCGGCGGTCAAGACCTACGCCGATCCCCGCCCGCCATTCGGGCGCATCGGGCTCGTGCTCCGCCGCGACTGACGCTCAGCCGATCCCGAGCAGGGGCAGGTCGATCGCCGGGCAGCGGTCCATCACCACCAGGAGCCCCGCGGAGGCGGCCCGTTCGGCGGCTTCTTCGTCCCATACATCGAGCTGCATCCAGACCGCCTTCGCGCCGATGGCGATCGCCTCGTCGACATGCCGTCCCGCGCGATGGGAGGCGCGAAAGATGTCGACCACCTCGACGGGACTCTCTGGGGCGCGGCTGGCGGCCGCAGCGGCGAGATCTTTGAACGTCCGCATGCCGTGGATCACGGTTTCCTGAGGATAGATGGGGATCATCTCGAAGCCATGGCGGATGAGGGTGCGTGAGACACCATGGCTGGCACGCGTGGGGTCAGGCGAGCAACCAACCACCGCCCAGACGTGGAAGTCGGTCAGGATGCGGCGGGCTACGTTCGGATCACGCCAGTCCGCGAGGGTGACCTGGGTCATCGCGAGCGCGCGAGCTCCTGCAGAGCGGCCTTGATGCGCAGGTCCAACCCGTCCTCGCTGCCGGCGACCGCACCGGCAGCACGACGTGCCTCGGAGGCCGTGTAGCCGAGCGATTCGAGCGCCGCTACGACGTCGGAGTCGGTGGTCGATCCCCCGCCGGCGGCGATCCCGGCGGCGTGGATCTTCTCCTTTAGCTCGAGGATGACGCGCAGCGCGGTCTTGCGCCCGACCCCGCTCACCGAGGTAAGGAGGTCCGCGTCGTCAGTGACGATCGCCAGCTGGAGCTTGGTGACGGCATGGGCGCTGGTGATCGCCAGGGCCAGTCGCGGTCCAACCCCTGAGACGGTCATCAGAAGCTCGAAGAAGGCCAGCTCCTCGGGAGATCCGAAGCCGAAGAGCGCCTGCTGGTCCTCGCGCACCAGGTGGTGAACGAAGACATGCGCCTCGCTGCCGAGACGCAGGCCCGCGAGCAGCGACGGTCCCGCCATCACCCGGTAGCCCACCCCACCGAGCTCGATGAGCACGAACTCCTGGCCGATGTGGGTGACCGGCCCGCGCAGCGCACCGATCATCGGATGGCTGCCAGCTTGACCAGGGCGGCACCGCGATAGGCGCAGCCGATCGCCACCGCCAGCGCATCCGTCGCGTCGTCGGGAACGCCGTCCATCGCCACGTCGAGCAGGCGGGCGACCATGGCCGCGACCTGGCCCTTGTCGGCGGCGCCGTTTCCGCAGACGGCCTGCTTGACCTCGTTCGGGGTCGGCTCGTCAACCTCCAGACCCGCCTGGGCGGCCACCAGCAGGGCGATGCCGCGCGCCTGGCCCACAGTCATGGCGGTCTGGACGTTGCGCTGGAAGAAGAGCCGCTCGACACCGACGCGCTGCGGTCGGTGCAGGATCAGGAGCTGCCCGAGCGCGGCATGCAGCGTGCTCAGCCGCTCGGCGTCGGTCCGGGTGGCGTCGGTGCGCACCACGCCGGCATCGATCAGGCGCAGCACCCCGTCGTGGAGTGACACGACCCCGAATCCGCAGATCGCGGTGCCAGGGTCGATGCCGAGAGCGATCACCCGAGCATGGTAGCGCCGCAGTGGCTCAGGCGACCGATGCCTCGAGCTGCTCCATGAGGGCATCCGGCAGGTCGAAGTTGGCATAGACGTTCTGCACGTCCTCGAGCTCCTCGAGGCGCTCGACGAAGCCGAGCACCTGGCGCGCCGCCTTCTCATCGCCGATCTCGACCTTGGTGGTCGGCTCCATCGAGATCTCGGCCGAGTCGGGTGAGTAGCCGGCGGCGGCAAGCGCCTCGCGAACCGGCTCGAGGTCGGCCGGCTCGGTGATGACGAGGATCGAGCCGCCCTCGGGAGACCCGACGTCACTGGCGCCCGCATCAATCGCGGCCAGGGTCACCTCGTCGGGGTCGTTCCCCTTGAGCGGCACATTGAGCAGACCGCGCAGTTCGAACTGCCAGGCCACCGGGGTCAGCGATCCGCCGATCTTGGTGAAGATGCTGCGGATCTCGCCGGCGGTCCGGTTGCGGTTATCGGTCATCACCGTGACGATCACCGCCACGTTGGCAGGGCCGAGTCCCTCGTAGGTGATCTCCTCGTATTGCACGGCGTCGGCGCCCGACCCGGTCGCCCGCTCGACGGCGCGCTTGATGTTCTCCATGGGCATGCTGTTGGCGCGTGCCTTGTCGACGGCCATGCGGAGGCGGTAGTTGCCGTCCACGTCCCCGCCGCCCTGTCGGGCAGCCGTGATGATCTCGCGGGTCAGCTTGGTGAAGAGCGCGCCGCGCTTGGCGTCGTTGACACCCTTCTGCCGCTTGATCTGGGACCACTTGCTGTGGCCGGACATCGCGCCTCCGGTCGTTGCTG
>JBBQGI010000219.1:0-2375 GCA_038322875.1 Candidatus Limnocylindria bacterium
CAGTCATCACGTGCAGGATGACTTCCCGCAGATCGTCAAGCCGCCAGTCGCCAAAGAGTTCGGCGGGCCACCATGCGGGTGCGGTGTCCAGAGGAGTGGCGGTGATGATGGCGTTCGCGCGCTCTATCTCCTGCCTGTACAGGTCGAACACGGCCTCGGCCGGCACATCCGGACCGACTTGCCAGGCGTCGTCGGGAGAACCGGACACTTCGTCGATCACGCTCTGCTCGCCGGCGACAGTGCCGCGGAACCAGAACCGCTCGTCATCCAGGGCGAGATGCCGTAGGAGGCCCAGGCAGCTCCACCCCGACGGGAGCACCGGCCGCCGCAGGGCTTCGTCGTCAAGCCCCTCCAGGATTCCAAGCACGTGATTGCGCTGAGCGTTCAGGTAATCGAGGAGCGTCTTGCTCTCCATGCCTTGTACCGGTTGCGACATCGATTCCTCCGTGGTTGTGGGCAGTGCCGGGGTGACCAAATCCGATCGTCGGCTACTTCGCGATCTCCCAGATGTGGCCGCCGGGGTCCCGGAAGCTGGCGGTTCGGATACCCCAAGGCCGATCCATCGGGCCGTTCAGCAGCTCCACTCCGCGTGTGGCCAGCTCCACGCACATGGCATCCACGTCATCCACCTCGATGGTGAACTGAAGGCGGGACCCCGCCTCGCGACTTGCCACCGCTGCAGGCTCGATCAACTCCAGCGCCGCTGTGGCCTTCAGCAGGTTGATGAGCGTGTTCCCGAAGTCGTACACGGCCGAGTCGTCGTCCTCGAACTTTACCGACAGGCCGAAGACCTCCCGGTAGAACTGCTTCGCGGCCTCCAAGTCGTCGACGAACAGAGTGATGGCACCGATACCCCTCGGCCACGAGCCTACGTCCGCTCCTTTTCCCAGTGTTTCATTCATGACTGATCTCCTATCGCGATGGCTGTGTACATACGCGTGACCTGCTCTGTGGCCTGACATCAGTCAGCCACCGAATTTGCCTCACTAGGGCCGCATATGGGCATCAGCGTGCTGCGGACTCGAGCTCGGCGATGCGCATCCGGACCAGGCGCTCCAACAAAGCCTCCGGGAGCGGCGCCTCAGGCGTGAAGTGGATGGTCCCCTTGGCGGCCCGATACCCCTTCAGGGCGTCGGCATGTGCGTCGAGGAACGCGCCGCTCATGGGGTAGATGCTGCAGTGCGCTTTCCAGCCGGCGTACGCCACCAGCCCACGGCCGTGCAGCTTGAACGTCGGGATGCCGTAACTGATCGTTTCGACCGCCTCGGGGATGAGCCGCGCGACCTGGTTCCGCAGTCGCTCGAGCGCCGCGCGCTGGTCTGCCGGCAACGCTGCGAGATAGGTCTCGATCGGCGAGGGATCAGTGGTCACTCGGAGCCTCCGTGCCTATCGGGCTGGCTGGTACGTGAGCATAAGGCCGCCGGTGCCGGTCGCCCTCGAATCGACGAGGTTGAGGCGCCGGACCTGTTCGGCATCCCGGAAGAGCCGATCCCCGCTGCCCAGCACGATCAGAAACACCATCAGGGAGTACTCGTCCACCAGGTCGTGCGCCATGAGGGTCTGAACCAGGTCGCCGCTGCCCATGACCGCGATCTTCTTCCCGGGCCTCCTTGAGCTTGGCGACCTCCGCGGCGACCCCGCCTTCGATCAGCGTCGAGCCCTGCCAGTCCACAGAGCGGAGCGTTCCCGACGCGACGTACTTGGCCACGCTGTTGAGGTGCTTGGCGTAGGTATCGTCGGCTGGCGCCGTTGGCCAGTAGGCGGCCATGATCTCGTAGGTCTTCCTGCCGAACAGGTGCGCATCGGTCCCGGCCGTGCCGTCGACCGAAGCCTCGCCCAGGACGTCGTCAAAGTACGGCCGCTGCCACCCGCCATGTCGGAATCCGCCCTCGGTGTCCTCGTTCGGGTCTCCCGGCGCCTGATACACGCCGTCCAGCGACAGGAACTCGATGACAACCAGCTTCCTCATGGGTCTCTCTTTCATTGCGCTCGTTTTGGAACCGTCACAGCATTGGACTGGGCATCGGCGCAGAACTCATCGGCGACGGTTGGCTGTCGAGCTCTTACGACTGGGCTGCGCGGTCCACGTGGAGGGCAACGGAGGGGTTCCGCGCCCGCAATTCGTGAACTTCCCCGGGACCACGGGACCGATCATCGGAGCCAGATCTGCACCGCCCTCACGACGCTCGGCGTGGACCGCCGCCCATCGACGTCTGGGACTACGGCGAACAGGCTGGCCGCGTCATCGAAGTCCCACCCACGTCCTGGCCAGCGCACCTTTAGACTGGCATACGACCCGGAGTTGAACATCGACCTGGACGCCGACATCCTGCGCCGATGCGTGCCCGGCGCATCGGTCCACATGGTCGCTCGGC
>JBBQGI010000220.1:0-2374 GCA_038322875.1 Candidatus Limnocylindria bacterium
GCCAGGGCTGGGCCGCCGTCGCCGGCGAGATTGCCGTCATCGGTGCTGGTGCCGATGGGGCCGCCTCCGACGATGGTGGTGATCGTGTCGCCGCTGTCGATGAGCCGGATCCGGTTGTCGGCGTGGTCCACCACCAGCACGTTGTCCGCCACGTCCGCGAGGGCATCGGCCGGGCAGTGGATATCGGCCTCGGTGGCCCGAATCCCGTCGGCGGTGAGGCCGCCCTGCGGTGTCGAGATGCCGGTGCCCGCGATCCGCGCGGCCTGGCCCGACGGATCAACGCGATAGACGTAGCCGCCCACGCAGTCGGTCGCAAGCAGGTTGCCCTCGCCGTCGATCCCCAGGCCGGTCGGCTCCCACGGACGCGCCGCTGAGCTCGGAGCGGCCGAGGCCGAGGGGGGCGGCAGGCTCGCGGCTTCCGAAGCCGACGCCGGCGCGCTCGGCGAGACGCTCGGCCCGGCACAGGCGGTGAGCAGCAGCAGGCCGGCGAGCGTGGCGCGAATCCTGGCTCTCATCGGCGCCCGATTGTAGGCCTGGCCGATTCCAGAACGCCCCGGGAGGGTCCCGGGTCCGGGGTCGGTGACCGGATGCAACAGCCCCCCGTAGTACTCTCGTGTCCCTTCCGCGAGTGGCACCGGGCAACGACGATACCGCCATGACGTTTTGGAACTGGCGCCGCGGTTCTGCTGGAGGGGGTTCCTCCGGCTCTGCTGCGCTCGCCTCGACCGGCAACGACCTGGCGCCGATCGAGCTCTACACGGCCGATGCGCGGATCGTGGCCTGGGTCGCGGCCAACGGCCAGCGCATCACGGATCTGCTCAATGACCAGGACGAGCTGCGCCTCTGGCATCCGAGCCCCGGCCCGATGGCGGCGCCGAATGCCGATGGCTCGCCGGCCGAGATCACGCCCGGCTCCGACGACGCCGGTGAGTGGCAGTCGATCCAGACCGATCAGCTGATCCTGGCGATGCCTCCCGAGTGGCGTGCCGCCCGACAGCTGCGACTGCATCGCAAGCTCCGGCGCGTGGCTCTCAGCGCCGGTCCATTCAGCGTCACCGGCAACCTGCACGTGGCGCCCGGTGGCGAGGCCGGCGATTACATGCTCTACCGCGGCCGACGCTTCCTGCCGCTGACCGATGCGTACATCCTGCACAACGGCGAGCCGCCCTTCGAGCACGTGGTGAGCGTGGTGATCGTCAATACCGCGCACATCACCCAGCTCGTCCCACTGGTGACCCTGGCCTAGCCCTCGCCTCGCCGGTCGCCGTGCGGCCATAATCGCAGCACCGATGGCCGTCCTGCGCTCCGCCCTGGATCCCGCATCGCCCACCTTCGCCGCCAATGCGGACGCCATGCGCGCCCTGGTGGATGAGCTGCGAGGGCGAACCCGCGCCGTGAGCGAGCGCGGCGCCGGCGGCGACGAGCGGTCGATCGCCCGCCACCGCGAACGCGGCAAAATGCCGGTCCGCGAGCGAATCGAGCGGCTCATCGATCCCGGCAGCGCCTTCCTGGAGCTCTCCGCCCTGGCGGCCGACGGGCTGTACCAGGGCGAGGCCCCGTCGGCGGGAATCGTGACCGGCATCGGTGTGGTCGAGGGGGTGGAGTGCGTCCTGGTCGCCAACGACGCGACGGTCAAGGGCGGCACCTACTTCCCGATGACCGTCAAGAAGCACCTCCGTGCGCAGGAGATCGCCCTCGAGAACCGGTTGCCCTGCATCTACCTGGTGGACAGCGGCGGGGCGTACCTGCCGCTCCAGGACGAGGTCTTCCCCGATCGCGAGCACTTCGGCCGCATCTTCTACAACCAGGCCCAGCTGTCGGCGCGCGGGGTCCCCCAGATCGCGCTGGTGATGGGCTCGTCGACCGCCGGCGGAGCCTATGTCCCGGCCATGTCCGACGAGACGGTGATCGTCAAGGGGACCGGCACCATCTTCCTTGGCGGACCGCCGCTGGTGAAGGCGGCGACCGGCGAAGAGGTGAGCGCCGAGGATCTCGGCGGCGCCGAGGTCCACACCGTGACCAGCGGCGTGGCCGACCACTACGCCCTGGACGACGAGCACGCCCTGGCGATCGGCCGCGAGATCGTGCGCAGCCTCGCCTGGCGGAAGCCGGAGGCCCCGTGGGAGCGAAGGGAGCGGGCCGCGACATCGGTCAATGCGGAGGAGCTGTACGGGGTGATTCCTGCCGATTCACGTGTCACCTACGACGCGCGCGAGGTGATCGCGCGGCTCGTCGACGGCAGCGAGTTCCACGAGTTCAAGCAGCGCTACGGCGAGACGCTGGTGACCGGCTTCGCCCGCATCGAGGGCTACCCGGTGGGGATCCTGGCCAACAACGGGATCCTCTTCAGCGAGTCGGCGCTCAAGGGCGCGCA
>JBBQGI010000221.1:0-2337 GCA_038322875.1 Candidatus Limnocylindria bacterium
GAGGTCGAAGATCAGGGCGGCGGGCCGTGGGAGATCGGCGGACGGCTCGGACATCGGTCTACGATAGCCCGCGATGCCCTCCGAGTTCGCCAGCCAGTGGACGCTCGATCCTGCCATCGCCTTCCTCAACCACGGCTCCTATGGCGCGGCCCCACGCCCGGTGCTGGCGGCCCAACAGGCCTGGCGCGATCAAATGGAGGCCGAGCCTGTCCTCTTCTTCTCGCATGACCTCGAGCCCGCGATGGACGCAGCGCGCAATGCGCTCGGAGCCTTCGTGCGAGCGCATCCCGATGACCTGGCCTTCGTGGCAAATGCGACGGCCGGCACCAACACGGTCCTGCGCTCCCTGCAGTTCAAGCCGGGCGATGAGCTGTTGACCACCGATCACGCCTACAACGCGGCCCGCAACGCGATCGAGTTCGTCGCCGAGCGTCACGGGGCGCGCGTGGTGATCGCATCGGTCCCGTTCCCGATCACGTCGCCCGCGAGCGTCTGCGAGGCGGTCCTGGCCGCGGTCACCGCGCGCACGAGGCTGGCGGTGCTCGACCACATCACCTCGGCCACGGCACTCGTCTACCCGATCGCTGAGCTGGTGGCCGAGCTGACCGCACGCGGCGTCGAAACCCTGGTCGACGGTGCCCACGCGCCGGGGCAGGTCGGCCTCAACGTGCCGTCGGTCGGCGCCGCCTATTACACGGCCAACCTGCACAAGTGGGTCTGCGGGCCGAAGGGCTCGGGGTTCCTATGGGTCCGCCGCGATCGGCAGGTTGCGATTCGCCCGCTCGCCATCAGCCACGGAGCCAACTCGCCCAGATCGGATCGCAGTCGCTTCCGGGTCGAGTTCGACTGGACCGGGACCGCCGATCCCTCGGCCTATCTCGCCATCCCGGAGGCGATTCGCTTCGGGGAGGAGCTCATGCCGGGAGGGTGGGCCGCGCTCCTCGAGCGCAACCACGAGCTGGCCATGGCCGGCCGCGACCTGCTCTGCGCTGCGCTCGGGATCGAGGCTCCCACACCCGACCAGATGCTCGGCACAATGGCATCCGTGCCGCTGCCCGTTGAGATGCGCCCCGCCCGAGTCCAGGGGATCGAGCTGTACGACGACACCGTGCACGACCAGCTCGGTCGCCTCGGCATGCAGGTGATGGTCACGCCCTGGCCGCAACGGCCGCATGGCGGAGCCTGGCGACGACTGGTGCGCATCAGCGCGGCGGCGTACAACGACCTCTCGCAGTTCGAAGCCCTTGCGAGCGCGCTGGCAGGCATCGTCGCCGCCGCGGCGGCCTGAGGACGGCCGATGGGCCCGGTCGTCGTGGTCGGCTCGATCAATGTCGACCTCGTCGTCTCAGCACCCCGCCTGCCACGCCCCGGTGAGACGGTCCTCGGCGGGCAATTCGCGAGGCATTTCGGCGGCAAGGGCGCCAACCAGGCGGTCGCCGCTGCACGCGCCGGGGCATCGGTCGTCATGGTCGGGGCGGTCGGCAGCGACCAGGACGGCGAGGAGTCCCTGGCCGCGCTTCGAGCCGAGGGTGTCGACGTGTCGCGGGTACGCCGGGTTCCCGCGCCCACCGGCGTCGCGATCATTGCGGTCGCGCGCGATGGCGAGAACCAGATCGTCGTCGCACCCGGTGCCAACGCCGAGGTCTCGGTCGAAGACGTCGCACTGGTCGGATTGAGGGCAGAAACGGGGGTCCTGCTCACCTGCCTGGAGATACCGATGGCGACCGTCGTCGCCGCCGTGGCGATGGCGGCTCGCTCAGGGCTGCAGCCGATCGTGAATCCGGCGCCCGGCCAGCGCCTCCCGTCCGAGCTGCTGGTGCATGGCCCGATCCTGACGCCGAACGAGCAGGAGCTGCTCGCCGCCGCGCAGACCAACGATCGTGAGGATGCGATCGCCCGGCTCATCGAGGCCGGGGCGAGGGCGGTGGTGGTGACGCTGGGATCGAGTGGGGCCCTGCTCGCCGACGGTGAGCACCGGAGGCCAGCTGCTGCGCTCACGACGAAGGTCGTCGACGGCACCGGAGCGGGCGATGCATTCTCCGGCGTCCTCGCCGCATGGCTGGCGGCGGGCGAAACCCTGGAGGATGCGGTAGCCGCCGCCAATGCCGCGGCCGGCATCAGCGTCGGGCAGTCCGGAGCACGCGGTGGCCTGCCAACCCGCATGCAGATCGAGGCGGCGCTCCGCGCCTGAGACCGGTACCGGGGGGTACGTTGGGGTCATTCCCCGCTCGCCCGGAGCCGAGGAGACTGGCCGGCATGAGAGCCGAGGCAACGGCACGCGACGCATATCGTGGGCACCAGCTGCGGGTGGCGAGCCTGCTATTGGACCTGACGCCG
>JBBQGI010000222.1:0-2322 GCA_038322875.1 Candidatus Limnocylindria bacterium
ACGGTGGCCCGGATGCTGCCGCGCGCGATGCCGAGCCACTCTTGGGCGGCGACGAAGACCTCGTTCCAGAGCCGCGCCTCGCGGTGCGATTCGAGCTTCGGCAGGTAGAAGTAAGGCCCCGAGCCCCGTGCCAGCTGTTCCTGGGCGTTGTGGAAGAAGGCCAGGCCGAAGTCGAAAAGGCTGGCGGAGATGGGGGAGCCATCGACCAGTAGGTGCGACTCGTCAAGGTGCCAGCCGCGCGGCCGAAGCACCAGCGTCGCGATCTCGGCATTGAGGGTGTACGCCTTTTCATCGGTCTTGAAGGTCAGGCGGTGACGGACCGCCTCGCGAACGGCCCATTGGCCGGTTACGAGGTTGTCCCAGGTGGGGGACAGCGAGTCCTCGAAATCGGCCATGAAGATGCGCGCGCCCGAGTTGAGGGCGTTGATCATCATCTTGGGCTCGACCGGGCCGGTGATCTCCACGCGTCGGTCATCCAGGTCCGCCGGGGCGGAGGCGACGCGCCAGGTCGGGTCGTCGCGAAGGTAGGCCGTCTCCGGCAGGAAGTCAGGCAGCGCACCCGCGACGAACTCGGCCTGGCGCACTCTTCGAGCCGTCAGGAGCTTGAGCCGATCAGCATCGAACGACCGATGCAGCCGCGCGACGAAGTCCAGGGCTTCGGGCGTCAGCACTCCGTCCTGATGCGCCCCTGCGGTAGCAGCATCGATCTCGACGCCCGGTGGTCGACTGGTCATGGTTTCATCACCAGGCACCCTCATCCCGGATCAACCGATGGAGCACGCGAGCAGCGACCGCGCGGCGATAGTCGGCCGTGGAACGGACGTCGTCGATCGGCTCGAGCTCGGAGGCCAGGGTCGAGGCGGCATGGTCTGCGCTCGCCTCGTCCGGGGTCGAGCCTTCCAGCGCCGCCTCCGTCTGCAAGGCGCGAATGGCAGTCGCGGCTACCGAGCCGAGGCCCAGTCGAACGTCCCGCCACGCGTCGTTCCCGGCGCGCCAGGCGAGCGCCATCACCACCTTGCTGATGGCCTGCGCTCGGCGCGTGCCGACCTTCCGAAACCGTACCTGTCGATCCGCCACGAGCGGCACGCTGATCCGGAGCAACAGCTCGTTGGCCGACAGCGCCGTCTTCCGGTAGGACGGCCAGAACTCTCGCGCCGCGACCCAGCGCTCGCCGGAGGCACTGCCGAGCACGAGCTGGGCGTCACACGCGAGGAGGAGCGGCAGCATGTCGCCGGCGGGAGACGCGTTGGCGGCGTTGCCGCCGATCGTGCCTCGATTCTGGATCTGGGCCGCGCCGATCGTCGCCGCCGCATCGGCGAAGGCCGGGAGGAACTCGGCCACCAGGGGTGAGCGGCGGAGCTCCGCGTAGGTAGTCAGAGCGCCGAGGACGAGCGCGTTGGACTCGACCCGAATGCCACGCAGCTCTTCCAGTCGCCAGATGTCGAGCACGCGGTCGGGCGGTTCGCCCAGCTCGCCGGTGATCTGCACGAGAAGGTCGGTGCCGCCCGCAAGTGGCCGATGCGGGGCATGCTCGAGCAGGCCGTAGGCCTCGGCGAGAGAGCGTGGCGACGCGACCGGTGGCTCGACGGGCATCGCTCAGGCCGGATTCCGCGTGGCGCGCCGCTGGTCCGCGGCCAGGGCGATCGCCTCGACGATCTTCGTGTAGCCGGTGCAGCGGCACAGGTTCCCGGCGATCGCCTCGCGGATGGCGTCGTCGTCAGTCGGCCCGCCGCCCGCCAGATGCGCCTCGGCGGCCATCAGCATCCCGGGCGTGCAGATCCCGCACTGGGCGCCACCGGTCTGCAGGAAGGCGACCTGCAGGTCATTCAGCGTGTCGGCAGCGCCCAGTCCTTCGACGGTGCTCACGCTGGCGCCCTCGACCTGGCAGATCGGCACGAGGCAGGCATCGACGACCGCGCCGTCGAGCAGCACGCTGCAGGCTCCGCACTCGCCCTCGCCGCAGCCCTCTTTGGTGCCGGTCAGTGACAGGTCCTCGCGGAGGACGTCGAGCAGGCGGCGCATGCCGGGCACCTCGACCTCGACCGGATCGCCGTTGACGACGAACCGATAGCTCACGTGGCGCCGTGCTCGGTGGCCGGCAGGCTGACACCCGGCGGTGCGGGCGCCGGCGCTCCGGTGAGTGCGGCGAGGATCCGCTCCGGGGTCGCGGGCAGGTCGTGAATCCAGACGCCGGTCGCGTCGTGGATGGCGGCGACCACGGCAGGCGCCCCCACGTCCATCGGCAGCTCACCAATCCCCTTGGCGCCATGCGGTGCCCCCGAGAAGGGCTTCTCCACCAGGATCGCCTGGATGCGCGGGGCA
>JBBQGI010000223.1:0-2304 GCA_038322875.1 Candidatus Limnocylindria bacterium
CGATCGTCATCGAGATCGCCGGTTCGTCAACGGTGATCAGCGGCAACGGGATGGGGTTCTCCGGGTCGGCCAGCGTCTCGCCGATGGTGATCTCGGGAATGCCGGCCAAGGCGATGATGTCACCGGGGCCGGCGCTGTCAACGGAATTACGTTCCAGCGCATCGGTCATCAGCAGCTCGGTGATCTTGACCCGCTCGATGGTGCCGTCCGCCCTGCACCATGCGGCCTGCTGACCTTTCTTGATCGTGCCGTTGTAGACGCGGCAGAGGGCCAGGCGGCCAAGAAATGGCGACGCGTCCAGGTTGGTCACATGGGCCTGCAGCGGGGCCTGGTCGTCGTACATCGGTGCAGGGATGGTCTCCAGGATGGCGGCGAAGAGCGACTCGAGGCTGTCCTCGTCGGGCATGACGCCGTTCTCGGGGCGGGTGAGTGACGCACGCCCGGCCCGGGCCGAGGCGTAGACGATCGGAAAGTCCAGCTGCGCAGATGCCGTGGCGGCGTTGTCCAGCAGGTCCATGAACAGCTCGTAGGTCTCGTCGACGACCTCGGCAATACGGGAGTCGGGGCGGTCGACCTTGTTGATGCTCAAGATGACCGGCATCTTGGCCGCGAGTGCCTTGCGCAGGACGAATCGCGTCTGTGGCAGCGGGCCCTCGGAAGCATCGACGAGCAGGACGACACCATCCACCATGGACAGTCCTCGCTCGACCTCGCCACCGAAGTCGGCGTGACCGGGGGTGTCGATGATGTTCACCGTGATGCCGTCGTTGTAACCGGCTTTCTCGGCCGCCGGGCCCTTGTATCTCACCGCGGTGTTCTTCGCGAGGATGGTGATGCCCTTCTCGCGCTCGAGGTCACCGGAGTCCATGGCACGCTCGTCGACGTGCTGGTGTGCGCCGAAGGCACCGGACTGCCAGAGCATGGCGTCCACAAGAGTGGTCTTGCCGTGGTCGACGTGGGCGACGATGGCAACATTACGGATGTCACCGCGGGTCTGAATGGGCATGGGGGCAATTCTCTCAGCAATTGAGGACCCCCTTGACCAACCACACGGGATCAGCGGCTCGCCCGCTCGCCCATGAATGCCTCGGCTGCCCTCACGATCGGGAGATCCGCCGGAAGCCAGGCGACGGCATAAAGCTCGGCCCGGGTGAGCACCCTCAGGGTGTCGTGGTCCTCCAGCGGAAAAGGCTCGCCCCGCGTGATCCGCGCCAGCCACACGTGTATGACGTAACGGTCGCCGAGCGGCCAGCCGCCGGCCTGAGGGCCCGGCAGGAAGGCCCCGATCTCGATGTCGACCCCGAGCTCCTCACGGATCTCGCGATGCAGCGCGTCCAGCGGCTCCTCCCCCGGCTCTACCTTGCCGCCCGGAAGCTCCCAACCTCCGGCCAGGTTTGCCGGCTCGGTGCGGCGAGCCGTCAGCAGGGTCGTTGGAGCGTCGAGGTCGTCGACGATGGCGGCGCCGACAACCAGACGCGGTCCGGTAGGTGAGTCATCCATGATCGCAGCACAGTCTGCCCGCTCTCTCCCCCAGGCCGCGTCACGATTCCCCACACGCCGCGCGTCACAATTCGGCAACACCTTGTTGTTTAACGGTCGTCTGGGCACCATGATGAGCGCCAACCCCCTCGACTGATGGGGCGGCCCCACGGGGTTGAGTGACGAATCCGGAGGTGTTGCAGGCGGTGAGCGCACCACTGGAGGTCGCACCCGGATCGCTTGTGGCCAACCCGGAGGCGGTCCTGGTCGGCGCCGGCAAGATCCAGGGAAGGTCCCTCGGCCAGATCGCCTGGATGCGCCTCAAGCGCGACAAGGTCGCACTGGGCGGCGGCGTCGTGATCATGCTGCTCATCGCGGTCGCGCTCTTCGCGCCGTTGATCGTGAAATGGCTCGGCGACCCACCGAACGAGTTCCACCAGGACCTGATCGACACAGCGGGAGGCACGCTTACGCCGCTCGGGCCCCGCGGCGGGATGAGCCTTGACCACCTCATGGGCGTCGAACCGCTCAACGGGCGTGACATCTTCAGCCGGATCCTCTACGGCTCCAGGATCTCGCTGCTCATCGCCTTCTTCGCGACTCTCATGTCCGTGGCCATCGGCACGACCATGGGTGTGGTCGCCGGTTTCTTCGGTGGCTGGGTCGATGCGCTGATCAGCAGGTTGATGGACGTCTTCCTGGCCTTCCCGCTGCTGGTGTTCGCCATCGCGCTGGCCGGTGTCATGCCGGACCAGGCGTTCGGCGTCGGCGGCGACACGCTGCGGATCCTGTTGCTGATCTTCATCATCGGCTTCTTCAACTGGC
>JBBQGI010000224.1:0-2257 GCA_038322875.1 Candidatus Limnocylindria bacterium
GGCCAGTCCGCGATCGCGTCCGATCCGTCGCGCATCCCCTCCGTTTCGCGGTACGGGCTGGCGACCGAGCCGGCGTCCAGGTGGTCGCGCCCGATCACGATCGGCGCAGCCAGCTCGCCTGACCGCACCATCTCGTTGATCCTCAGCCCCGCCCTGGCCCGTTCGCCGTAACCGAGCCAGCAGATTCGCGCCGGCAGCCCCTGGAATGGCACCTTTTCCTCGGCCAGGCGCAGCCAGCGGTGCAGGGATTCGTCCTCGGGGAAGAGGGCGGCCAGGGCCGCATCGGTCTTGAGGATGTCGTTCGGGTCGCCCGACAGGGCGGCCCAGCGGAACGGCCCCTTTCCCTCGCAGAAGAGCGGCCGGATGAAGGCCGGCACGAAGCCGGGGAAGTCGAAGGCGTTCTCCACGCCGGCTTCGCGCGCGAAATTGCGGATGTTGTTGCCGTAGTCGAACACAACCGAGCCCGATGCCTGGAATGCGAGCATCGCCCGCACGTGCTCGGCGATGGAGGCGAGGGATTGGCGCGTGTATGCCTCGGGGTCGCTTGCGCGAAGCGCCAGCGCCTCTGCCAGACCGATGCCTCCCGGGACGTAGCCACTCAGCGGGTCGTGGGCGCTGGTCTGATCGGTGACGATGTCGGGGTGCCAGCCGCGGCGCACCAGCTCGGGCTCCACCTCCGAGGCGTTGGCGATCAGCGCGATGGAGCGGCCCTCTCCGGCAGCGCGCCAGGCGTCGACTTTGGCGATCGCCTCGTCTACGTCGGCAGTCACCTCGTCGACGTAGCCGGCGGCGTGGCGTCGTTCTGCACGAGCGGGATCCACCTCGATGGCCAGCACCGCGCCCCCGTTCATCGTGACCGCCAGCGGCTGTGCGCCGCCCATCCCGCCCAGTCCCGCCGTGAGCGTGGCCGTTCCCTTCAGGGTACCGCTGAAGTGCTGGCGCGCGCACTCGGCGAAGGTCTCGTAGGTGCCCTGGATGATCCCCTGCGTGGCGATGTAGATCCACGACCCGGCGGTCATCTGCCCGTACATCGTCAGCCCGGCGCGCTCCAGCTCGCGGAACTGCTCCCAGGTCGCCCAGTGCGGGACGAGCATGGCGTTCACGATCAGCACGCGCGGCGCCTGGGTCGTGGTCTTGAAGACGCCGACCGGCTTGCCGGACTGGACGAGGAGGGTTTCGTCATTCTCCAGTCGTTGGAGCTCGCGGACGATGGCATCGAACGCCTCCCAGCTGCGAGCTGCCCGACCGGTGCCGCCGTAGACGATGAGGTGGTCGGGGTCCTCGGCCACGTCGGGGTCGAGGTTGTTCATCAGCATCCGCAGCGCCGCCTCCTGGCCCCAGCCCTTGGTGGTGAGCTGCGTGCCCCGCGGAGCGGTCACGGGACGTGGTCCGGCAGGGGTCCGGGCGGTAGTGGTCACACGCCGATGATAGGCCGCAGCCGCGTCAGCTGACCGTCGAGAGCAGGAACGCCAGCGCGAAGCCAAAGACGGTCGCCAGCCCGGTCAGGTCGCCACCCTCCGAGAAGGCCTCCGGGATCATCGTGTCTGACAGCATGGTCAGGATCGCGCCCGCCGCGAATGCCTGGATCAGCGGGATCGCGCTCGCCCCCATCTCGCCCAACAGCGCGTACCCGAGCGCCGACGCCAATCCGGAGACGAGTGCCACGCCCACCCACAGGCCGATGATCCAACGCGGATCATGCCCCTCCTTTTTCAGGTCTCTGGCGGCAGACAGTCCCTCCGGCAGGTTCGAGAAGAAGACGGCCGCCAGGAATGGGACACCGATGGCGCCGCCGGCGAGGAGCGTCGAGCCAAGGACGACCGACTCC
This sequence comes from Candidatus Limnocylindria bacterium, assembly GCA_038322875.1. Classification (GTDB taxonomy): domain Bacteria; phylum Chloroflexota; class Limnocylindria; order QHBO01; family QHBO01; genus CF-167. The sequence continues at coordinate 1,829 of JBBQGI010000224.1, forward strand.
GGGATGCCGTCGAGCATCGCGCCCAGGACGATGGCGGGTCCATTTCCATCGGTCGACGCCTTCACCTTTCCCCGTCGCGCGGCACCACCGCGGTTGAGAAGCTTGTCGCCGGTGAAGAAGACGAGTGCCCCGACGGCCAGCCCGATGGCCACCGGCAGCGTCCCGCCGTGCTGGAAGGCGTCCTCGGTCAGGTCGAAGGCCAGGGCGCTGATCAGTGCTCCGGCGCCGAACGCCATCGCCAGCGCCACGAATCGGCGTGGCACCCAGCCGGCCATACCGAGGAACGCGCCGAGCACCAGGGCCGATGCCCCGCCGAGTCCCCAGAGTCCCGCTGCCAGCATCGGCCTAGTCGTCCCCGAAGGGGTTGGGCCGTGACGGCTTTGGCGGCAGCCGGAAGACGTCCTCGTCGCTCGGGAGCGTGGGGAGCGG
>JBBQGI010000225.1:0-2245 GCA_038322875.1 Candidatus Limnocylindria bacterium
GGGCTAGCGCCCGCGGACATGCTGATGGCCGCCGCCGGGCCGGCCATGGAAGTCGTCGGGCGTTTCAGCGAAGTGCTCGACGCCACGGGCGAAGCAGTCGACATTCACACATTCCTTCCACTGGCTCGAGCCGCCGTCCAGGACGTGATGGCCGTGGAGATCAACCACCAGCCTCTGGAGACCTTCGACTCACGCACGCGGTTCGCGCTGTGGTGGGTCCGGCTCTACGGGCGTCAGGCTCAGGCAAAATCGGAGCTGCGATGGCAAGCCCTGGCCTCTCAACTGGAGATCAACGCGATCCGAGACCTCGTACCTGATGCCGACAAGGGGGTGCGCTTCACCACCAGCCGCGAGTTCAAGGGAAGTATCACCGCCGAGTCAGCAGTGATCGATGTGGCCTTGGCTCTAGCGGGAAGCTCTGGGGAAGGCCTCGCAGCCATGGGATCGGTGCTCGCCGCGGCAGAGCGCAACCCGGATGACACCCATCTTTGGGCAACGGTGCAGTTCCTCGCGGACCGGCTTCCCGACAACGACCCGGACTCGATCGCCTTCACTCGAGTCCTGCGCACTAAAGCAGGAATCGGCCACGCCGCCACGGCGGCGGCGGCCGATCAGTACGACAACGCGCGTCAGCAGAAGTACGACGACGCGCAGCTAAGGCTGATCTGATGACCACGGAATCCCGACAAGCACGCGAGCAGAGCAGCGCAGGAGGACGGCCGTGACCACGAACGTGACGCCCTGGTGGAAGGCCCTAAAGATCCGTCAGGAGATCCTCAGTGCGGCCGGTCAGATCGATGACGTCCAGATGTCGCTGTTCCGTGCCGTGCACGGCACCGGTAGCGATCGACCGCTGTACGCAGATGCCACCTACTACGGCGACATCACCCACCCCACCGAACGCCTCATCGATCTCCTCACCGAGATCGCTGTGCGCATCGGTGGGGCTGATGACTACCTGCAGGCCCGCTCAGTGACTCGACTGGATCAAGGTATGGGTGGCGGCAAGTCGCATGCCTGCATCGGGGCCTTCCATCTGGCCGCAAACCCTGCAGCGTTCCTGGCCACCGATCTGGGCAGGGAGATCTCCGATCGGGTGATGGCCAAGGTAGGCCGTCCGCTCGGCGCCGACCTCGGCCGCCCCCACGTGGTGGTCCTGCCGTGCGACAACATGACTCCAGGATCGCCAGTCCAGGACCTCGACGGCCCTGCCGTCAACCTCTACGAGAGGTTCCTATGGCGACTGTTCTCCAAGGATTACTCGCTGTTCGAGCGCTATCAGCCCTACTGGAGTGACAAACACAAGATCGCCGAGGCCATCCGAGCCGTAAACCGTCCCATCCTGATCATCATTGACGAAGTCCTCGACTATGTCGGCAACGGCCTGGACGGTGCGAACAAGCCGGAGCTGGTGGCGCAGGACATGGCGTTCCTCCGAGCCCTGCTCGACGTGGTCAATGACGTCCCGCACGTAGCCATGCTCGTGGTGATGATCGCCTCAGACGCCGACAAGACAGCCCTATCGCGTGCCAGTCAAGATCGCCGAGACGACCTGAACGGTCTGTTGGAGCGCAACGGAACCCCAGCCACAGTGACCGAGGTGGGCGACTTCGCCGACATCCTGCGTCGGCGCCTCTTTGATGCCGAACCTGCGAGGGAGGTGCTCACGGCTACCGCCGCGCTTTACGAGCCGGTGCTTTCCGACAAGTCGTGGACTAAGCACGTGTGGGAGTCCATCGGAGCTGACTGGCGTCCGCACTGGGCCGAGGAGGTGGCGTCCTCCTACCCGTTCCATCCGATGCTGATGAGCGTGGCCAAGGAGGAGTGGAGCAAGGTCACTGGGTTCCAACGGGTCCGGTCGACAATTCGAATCTTCGCCGCCACTGTCTACGCCCAGCAGCAGCGAGGCAAGGCAGGGGAGTGGGTGCCAGCCCTCATCGGACCGGGTGACGTGCCCTTGTCGGACAGCGCGGTCCGTGAAGCCATCCTTGGTAGCGGCCTGGTCGAAGACGAGCGCACCATCGCGAACTACCGCAGCCTCGCGGAGATCGAGATCGTCAACCACGACAGCGCTAGCGGGACTGCCCGTCGCCAAGATCTTGAGCGGCCCACCATCTTGTGGAGCGACACGAATCCCCGTGCAGCAGAGCGAGCCGCCACCTTCATCTTCCTCGCCAGCATCGTGGGAACTCTGCGCCCCGGCCGCGGCCGCGGCGCCAGCGCACCGGAGGTCAAGGCCGCCACA
>JBBQGI010000226.1:0-2235 GCA_038322875.1 Candidatus Limnocylindria bacterium
CCGAGTGCCCGATGGTGGCAGCTGGCGGGTCCTCGGTCGGGACGTGGCGTCGCATGATCGACGGGAGCGCGGCAACGACCACCTCGAGGTATTCGTCGACGACGCCAGCCGCTACGCCGTGGTCATCCCGGTCGCCGACGAGCGGGCCGAGAGCGCGTCCTGGGCGGTCGAGCTGGCCGTCACGCGCTTTGCCGAGGTCGGGATCCGGATCGAGCGTCTGCTGACCGACATTCAAACTGGGTGGGCCCTCGCCTCCCCTGCGGTCGGCCGACCGTGGAAGGATGCGGAGGTCCGGCTCCCGTCCGCCGTCGCTCAATGACCGATCGGAGCGTTTCGTCGACTCCTAGCCTGTTGATGACGTTGGCGGACGGGGCCAGCGCCGGAGGATGGATCGCCCTGTTGGGAACCCGGTGACCATGTGGCCTGCTTTGAGCGGACGCGTGGATCCCTGTTAGCGAATGTCTGGTGCTGATCTGCCTCGCGCGGCGTCTGGCGGCTGGTGGCTCAGGATGGACGATCAAGAAAGGAGGCACCCGTGCAACTCAGACTTGGGATCGACATCGCCTGTCGGGCCGCCCACCAGGCGAGCCTCGCCGATGAGCGAGGCGAGTTCCTCTGGACGGCCAGAGCGTTTCGGACGAGAGCGCAGGAGCTCGAGCGGCTGTGGGCGCTGCTGCCCGCAGCGACCGATCCGACCGACGTGATGGTGGTCATGGAACCGACGCGCAACGCGTGGGTGGCGCTGGCCGCCTGGTTCCGGCGGCGCGGCGCCACCGTCGTCCTTGTGCCGCCCGAGCGGGCCGCGGATCTGCGCGCCTACTACGCCAAGCACACCAAGAGCGACCGCCTCGACTCGCGCCTGCTGGCGCGCCTCCCTCTGCTGCACCCAGAAGGCCTGCATCCGGAACGCGGCCTGGGGCCCGGCAATGCCCTGCGTCGGGCGACCAGGTTGCACTCAAGCCTCGTCCTGCGCCGGAGCAAGTCCCTGGCTCGTCTCGACGCCCTGCTCGAGATCCTCGGCCCCGGCTGGCACGCGGCGTTCCGGGGCGACCTGGCCAACACCACTCCGCTGCGCTTCCTGGCGGCGGGCTATGCGGACCCGGACACGGTCCGGCGTCTCGGCCGGGGCCGGCTGGCCCGCTTCTTTGCTCGCCACTCGCGCGGGATGTGGGGCGCGGCCAAAGCCGACGATCTGCTCGCGGCAGCCACCGAGACCGGAGCGCTGTGGGCCGGCGATCTCGACTACCCTGATCTGGCCGAGGACATCGCCATCGAGGCCCGGCTGGCGCTCGGCCTGAGCGCGGAGATCAAGGAGCTCGACGAGCGGATCGCCGTGCTCCTGACCGAGCAGGACCCATCCGGGATCATCCGCTCCGCACCGGGCGTCGGCGCGATCACCGGCGCGGCGATCCTGGGTCGGCTGGGCGATCCGGCCCGCTTTTCGTCGCTAGCCGCGGCCCGCTCGTTCAGCGGCCTGGTCCCCTCCCTGGACGCATCGGGCCAATCGGGTCGCCACGGCGGGCCGACCAAGCGTGGCGATGCGGTCCTGCGTGAGGCGCTCTTCCTGGCTGCCGATCATGCGCGGCGCATCGATCCGTCGCTGGCGGCCCGTTACCACCGCCTGATGACCGTGGCCGGCAAACATCACACTTCGGCGCTGTGCCACATCGCTCCCGCGCTGCTCACCCGCATCGTCGCCTGCTGGCGTCGCGGCCAACCCTATGTGCTGCGCGACGTTGACGGTCAAGCGGTCACCCCGGCTCAGGCTCGCAGCATCATCGCCACGCGCTACACGGTCTCCGCTGAGGTGCGAGCACGGCACATCCGAGTGCATCGCCCGTCAGGAACGGGCCGCCGAGGACAGGGGTCATGGAGTGCCCCATCGGCCGACCCGCTCGCCCGTCAGGCTAGCACTGTCCCGGCTTGACGAGGATTGGGAACTCAATGGCAGCCCCTATCGCAGCCGCGCCTTCGGGCGGGTGGTGCGCTCGGCCGGCCTGCGCCACATTCGCACGCGCCCCTACCGCCCGCAGACCAATGGCAAGGCGCCGTCCGTCTCAGCTATTCGGTTGGTGCCAGAACGATATATGAGTGGAGCGTTGGATGCGCACGGTCCTCTCGGAGTGCTTGTACCTCGAGGTCTTCGCCAGTTCCGAGCAGCGACGCCGACGGCTCGCTTGGTTCGTGCCCTACTACAATGACCGGCGCCCTCACCTGGCCCTCCAGGGGAGCCCT
>JBBQGI010000227.1:0-2208 GCA_038322875.1 Candidatus Limnocylindria bacterium
ACCAGCCACTCCGCGGCGAGTGCGGACTGGCCGAGGCTTCGTGCACGGCCCCGCTCGACGACGAGCTGCGGCCGGGTGGGATGCTGGTCACCTGGGCGACCCGCCCATGCGTTGCCCAGCTCTGTGACCTTCCCCCAAGGCCGCTCCTCGCGATCGGGAATCGACAGGGGGTCATGGCACCAGCAGATGCAGGCTGCGATGCGCTGCCCTTCACCGAGCGGTCCGCCTACTACGTCACCGTCTCGCCGCAGCGCGTCGACATCCTGTTGCTGTGCGCGCGCAACCCGAGCGACGCCACGCGCTCCGAGTTCCGCGGGTTCCTGGATGCGATCCAGTGGCGGATCCCCTGAGCCCAGCCCCTATACTCGGCCCGACACTTCCCGGAGGCCGTTGTTGATCGACCCGTCGACCATCGCCCCTGACGCAACCTCGACTCGGCTGCGGCGCGCGTACGGCTTCGAGGAGGTGGCGCTCGTTCCGGGGGCGATCACCGTCGACCCGGCCGAGATCGACATGACCATCGAGATCGGCGGTCGCCGGCTCGAGATCCCGTTCATCGCCTCCGCCATGGACGCGGTCGCCGATCCCGACTTCGCGGCGCGCATGAGCCGGCACGGCGGGCTCGCCTTCATCAATCTCGAAGGGCTGTACACCCGCTACGAGGATGCCGGCCCGATCATCGACCGCGTCGTCGGCGCGGCCACGGGCCAGGAAGCGGCCGAGCTGCTTGCCGCGGCGTACGCCGCACCGGTGCGCGACGACCTCATCACGGCACTCATCACCCGCATCGTGGCTCAGGGTGGAGTCGCCGCAGTCGCCACCACGCCAGCATCGGCCTGGCACCACGCTGAGGTTGCCGCCGAGGCCGGCGCCGAGCTCTTCCTGGTCCAGTCCCAGGTCTCCAGCGCACAGCACATCTCGACCGGTGGGCGCGTCCTCTCACTGGCGGACCTGACCGGCGCGCTCAAGATGCCGGTCCTGGTCGGCAACACCGTGAGCGGGGAGGCCGCCTACCAGCTGATGCACCAGGGTGCGGCGGCGGTGCTGGTCGGGGTCGGGCCGGGAGCCGCCTGCACCACCCGCGAAGTGCTGGGCATCGGTGTCCCGCAGGTCAGCGCCACGCTCGACGTGGCCGCCGCGCGCGACCGATTCGAGCGCGAGACCGGGCGCTACGTGCCGGTCATCACCGATGGCGGCATGAAGACCGGCGGTGACATCGCCAAGGCGATCGCGAGCGGCGCCGATGCGGTGATGTTGGGCTCACCGTTCGCGGGGGCGCTCGAAGCGCCGGGCCGCGGCTTCAACTGGGGGATGGCCGCGCCGTCGCCGACCCTGCCCCGCGGGACGCGGATCAAGATCGGGGAGCGCCTGCCGCTGGAGCAGATCCTCTTCGGCCCCGCGCACACCACGCACGGCACCCAGAACCTGGTCGGGGCGCTGCGCCAGTCGATGGCGTCGCTCGGCGCGCGCACGATCCGCGAGATGCACCGGGTCGAGATGGTGATTGCTCCGTCGATCGCCACCGAGGGCAAGTCCTGGCAGCTCGCCGGCGACGGGTAGCAGCGAGGGATCATTGCCGGACGAGCCATCGACGCCCACCCGGGGACGAACCGTCCACGGCGAGATGGCCAATGCCGGCCACCGGGTCCTCGCCTCTGACGACGCCGAGGTGGAGGCCTACCTCGAGCAGGCCCTGCACGCGGCACCCCCACAGCGCGACGGCGACGGCGAGGCGCCGGCCGAGCCCGACACCGTCGTCATCCTGGACTTCGGCAGCCAGTTCGCGCAGCTGATCGCACGGCGAGTACGCGAGCTCAACATCTACAGCGAGCTCCTGCCCCACGACACGCCCTGGGCTGAGATCGCGAAGCGCGAGCCGAAGGCGATCATCCTCTCAGGCGGTCCGGCATCGGTCTATGACGCCGATGCGCCGTACCTCGACCCGGCCATCTGGTCGGGTGGCATCCCGGTGCTCGGGATCTGCTATGGCCTGCAGCTGATGGCTCATCAGCTCGGCGGAGAGGTGGCCCCCAGCGCGAAGCGGGAATACGGCCCGGCATCGGTGCGGATCACCAGCGAAGACGGCCTCTTCCGTGGCCTCGACCGCACGCAGCCGGTCTGGATGAGCCATGGCGACCGGATCGTGCGGCCCCCGACCGGCTTCACCACCACCGCCGAGACCGAGACGAGCGCCTTCGCCGGCCTCGC
>JBBQGI010000228.1:0-2174 GCA_038322875.1 Candidatus Limnocylindria bacterium
CTGGAGGCGCTGGAGAAGGAGCTGGCCGACCTGCGCGAGCGAGGCGACGGCATGCAGGCCGCCTGGCAGCGCGAGAAGGAGGTCGTCGCAGCCATCCGTGAGACGCGCGAGCAGCTCGAGAAGCTGACCCCGGAGATCGAGACGGCCGAGCGCGCCGCCGACTACGCCCGGGCCGCCGAGCTGAAGTACGGCCGCGCCAATGAACTGCAGGGCCAGCTCGCCGCGCAGGAGCAGCGGCTGCGCGAGCTGAAGGCTTCTGGCTCCCTGCTGCTCAAGGAGGAGGTCGACGCCGATGACATCGCCGATATCGTCGCCCGCTGGACCGGCATCCCGGTCAGCCGCCTGATGGAGGGCGAGACCGACAAGCTGCTGCACATGGAGCAGCGCCTGCATGAGCGGCTTATCGGCCAGGACGAGGCCGTGATCGCCATCTCGGACGCGATCCGCCGTGCCCGCGCCGGGCTCAAGGACCCGAAGCGGCCGATCGGCTCATTCATCTTCCTGGGACCCACCGGCGTGGGTAAGACCGAGCTCGCCCGCGCCCTGGCGGAGTTCCTCTTCGACGACGAGGGCGCCATGGTCCGGATCGATATGAGCGAGTACATGGAGAAGTTCGCCGTGTCGCGCCTGGTCGGTGCACCGCCCGGCTACGTCGGCTACGACGAGGGCGGCCAGCTGACCGAGGCGGTGCGTCGCAAGCCGTACCAGGTGGTGCTCTTCGACGAGATCGAGAAGGCTCATCCCGATGTCTTCAACATCCTCCTCCAGCTCCTCGACGACGGGCGCCTGACCGACTCCCAGGGCCGCACCGTGAGCTTCCGGAACACCGTCGTGATCATGACCAGCAACATCGGCTCGGCCGCGCTGATCGAGGCCGGCGAGGCCGGGCCGGATGCCTTCGCCGCGGCCGCCGAACGGGTGAAGACCAGCCTGCGCGACCACTTCCGCCCCGAGTTCCTGAATCGGATCGACGAGATCATCGTCTTCGAGCCGCTCGGCGAGGCGCAGCTCAAGCAGATCGTCAGCCTGCTGCTCGGCGGCCTCGAGGGACGGCTCGCCGAATCGCGGATCTCTCTCGAAGTGACCGATGCCGCCCGAACCTTTGTGGCGCGCGAGGGCTACGACCCCCAGTACGGCGCCCGGCCGCTGCGGCGCGCCATCCAGCGATCCGTGGAGAACCCGCTGGCCAAGCGGCTGCTGGCAGGGGAGTTCGTGGCCGGCGACACGGTCCGCATCGACGAAAGGGACGGCTCGCTCGTGTTCGAGAAGGCCGCCAGCACGCCATCGGAGCCGGAGCCGGAGGCCGCGCGGTCGGCCGCAGGCTAGCTGCGTTCTGCTGCCATTCGGGACGCCCGCGATGCACATTCCGCGCGCGGATGCTTGGCCCAGGTCAGTCCACCCGAGCATATATTGACATTCATCGATATACTGATGAGGTGAAGACGACGGACCCCGATATCGAGCTCCTGCAGGCCATCGCGGATCCCGTGCGCCTGGCCATCCTGCGCCAGCTCGCGTCGGAGCCGGACGCCACCTGCGCCTGCGACTTCACCGACTGCTGCACCGTCAGCCAGCCGACCGTCAGCCACCACCTCAAGGTCCTGCGCGAGGCGGGGGTTGTGACCTCCGAGCGTCGGGGCACCTTCATCTACTACCAGTTCGCTCCGGACTTCGCCCATCGCTGGGCGGGGATCGGCGCCAGCCTGGCCGGACTCGTCCACCTTTCATGAGGAGCGACCGATGACCGAACAGATCCACGAGACCGTGCGCGAGCGGTATGCCGCATCGGCACGCCAGGTCCTGACCAATCGGGAAGCTGCTTGCTGCTCAGAGCCGGGCATCGGCTCGGAGCTGTACTCCGCGCTCGAGCGCGACGAGCTGCCTAGCGCGGCCGTCATGGCGTCACTCGGCTGCGGCAACCCGACCGCCGTTGCCGACCTGCACCTTGGCGAGCGCGTTCTCGACCTGGGGTCGGGCGGCGGGATTGACGTGCTGCTCTCCGCCAAGCGCGTCGGCCCGACGGGGCGCGCCTTCGGCCTGGACATGACCGACGAGATGCTCGCCCTGGCGCAGCGCAACGCCGCCGAAGCGGGAGCCACCAACGTCGAGTTCCTGAAGGGCCACATCGAGTCGATCCCGCCGCCCGACCCCAGGTCGAGAACGCGCTCGCCAAG
>JBBQGI010000229.1:0-2083 GCA_038322875.1 Candidatus Limnocylindria bacterium
GCGACGGACCGCCACGGGGTGGACGACCTCGGCGCCGGCCTCGGCCAGCAGCTCCAGCTGGAACGCATCGACGCTCTGCAGGAAGCGCGCCGCGGGGACCAGCAGCGGATCGGCTTCCAGGATGCCGCCGGTGTCCTTGAAGAGCTCGCAGCGGTCGGCGCGCAGGGCCACCGCCAGGACCGCCGCCGAGAGATCGGTCCCGCCGCGGCCCAGGGTCGTCAGCTCGCCGTGTGTGCCGATCCCCTGGAAGCCGGCCACGACCGGCACCATGCCATCGGCCAGCGCGGCGCGGAGCCGCTGCGGCAGGACGCGACGCACCTCGGCGCCCAGGTGCGCGGCGGCGGTCCGGATCCCCGCCTCGGCCCCACTGAAGGACCGAGCACGAAGGCCGCGCGCCTGGAGCCCCAGCGCGAAGAGCGCCGCGGAGAGCGCCTCGCCCGTGGCCAGGGCCCGATCGGTCTCGCGGGCGAGCAGCGAATCGGCCTCGTGGCGAGGCTGACGCAGGCCGGCTCCCCCATCCGGCAGCAGGACGGCAGCGGAGGCGAGGATGGCATCGGTCACACCCTCGAACGCGGAGACGACCACCACCGGCCGCTCCCCGGCGCCACGCTGGGCGATCACCGCGTCCACCGCCGCGGCGATGTCCTCGGGCCGTCGCAGCACCGAGCCGCCGAACTTGTCGACCACGATCCGCGGAGCCGCCCTGACCCGAGCGTCGGGCATGGGCTTAGCCCGATTCCAGGGCGAGGAGGCTCGACCCGGGGCCGAGGCATTCGAGTCGATGGCGCATCGGGTCCTACGGTAGCGCGCTACGCTCCGCGGGTGGTCGACCGCCTGACTGATGCCTCCGCGCTGCCGCACGTTCGCGCCTCACTGCTCACCTGGTATGCGGGCAGCCACCGGGACTTCCCATGGCGCCGCACCACCGATCCGTACGCCGTCCTGGTCAGCGAGGTAATGCTGCAGCAGACCCAGGCCTCGCGTGTCGCCGAGCGGTTCCCCATCTTCATGGACCGCTTCCCGACCGCGGCCGCGCTCGCCGTCGCCTTGGACGCCGATGTCCTGGGCGCGTGGTCGGGACTCGGCTACAACCGCCGCGCCCTCGCATTGCGGCAGGCGGCGGCCGAGGTCGCCGCTCGCGGTTGGCCGCGCGACGTTGCCGCGCTCGAGCGACTGCCTGGGATCGGCCCGTACACGGCGCGGGCGGTGGCCAGCCTGGCATTCGGCGAGCCGGTGGGCGTGGTGGATACCAACGTGCGCCGCTGGCTCGTCCGCCGCTTCGGGCTGTCGCCCACTGCCCGGAACCGTGAGCTCCAGGCCCTGGCGGATGCCCTGGCAAGCGCCGGCGACCCGGCCGATGCCGGTCCCTGGACCCACGCCACCATGGAGTTCGGCGCCCGGATCTGCACCTCGCGCATCCCGCGCTGCGAGGCCTGCCCCATCGCCGCGGGCTGCCCGTCGTACGGCATGGCGGTCGCGGTGCCCGTCCCTCGCCAGGCGGCCTTCGTCGGTTCGGATCGCGCACTTCGTGGAGCCCTGCTGCGCGAGCTCGCGCAGGCGAGCGGCAACACGGTCACCACGGGAGCGGCGCGCCGGCTCCTCTCCGCAGACGCCTTCGAGCGCATCGTCTCCGGACTCGAGCGCGACGGGCTGCTGCATCGGTCCGGTCGCCACCTGCTGCTCGGCGGCCGGCCGAATCTGACCGCTACAATCAGGCCATGAGCACCGCCATCTCAGACCTGAAGGTCAAGATCGGCGACCCGATGCCATCGATCGGGCTGCGGGCTACCGACGGCTACCTGCTCAACCTGCGCAGCCTGGTCGGGAAGCAGCCGGCGATCATCCTGTTCTTTGGCGGTCCCACCCTCAAGGGCGCGGCTCGCGAACGCGGCGACGCGCTCGCGCTGGCCCTCAAGGAGGCGTATCCGCGGCTTCAGAAGCAAGGCGTGGCGGTCATCGGCGTGACCACTGACAACGAGCAGCAGCAGACCGCCTACGTTGCGGAGCTCGAGCTCCCGTACCTGCTCTTCTCGGACGAGCGGCGCATCGCCGTCTCCCAGCTTGGCATCCCGACCACCGAGCT
>JBBQGI010000230.1:0-2050 GCA_038322875.1 Candidatus Limnocylindria bacterium
ACGGTCGTGGTCGGGTGAGATCGCCGACCCGCTGGGTTACGGCGCACGAGGCCGGTCATGCGCAGTGGTACATCGAACGGTTCCGCCGGATGGCCGCCGAGGGAGTCGACCTCGATGGCGAGGCCCGGTTGCTAGATGCGATGCTCGCGCGCAGGTCGCGGGTGCTGGATGCGGGCTGCGGTCCGGGACGGGTCGGCGCCGAACTGGCCGCCCGCGGGCACGTTGTCGTCGGCGTCGACGCCGATCAGGACCTGATCGATGCAGCGGAAGAGGACCATCCCGGCCCGACCTGGCTCGTCGCCGACCTGGCCGAGCTCGACCTAGCCAGCGCGGGCGAGGAGGAACTGTTCGACGCGGCGGTGGTCGCCGGGAACGTCATGCCCTTCCTCGCCCCCGGCACCGAACCGGTCGTGCTCGCCCGCCTCGCCGCACACCTGCGCGGCGACGGCCTGCTGGTCGTCGGCTTCGGTCTCGATCGCGGCTATCGCCTCGCCGACTTCGACGCGCACGCCGCGGCCGCTGGCCTGGCACTCGAACACCGCTTCGCCACCTGGGATCTGCGTCCGTGGCAGGCCGCCGCCACATTCGCCGTGACCGTCCTACGACGAGCGGAACCAGATCGCTAACGTGTCGGGGCACCTGACGGCTCGGGGCCGACGAATCTGCGGCTTCTCCCACCGTGCCGGCGAACCGCCTACGAGGGAGCGGAGGGCAGTCACCGGAGCGCGGTGACGGTGCGAGCCATCGATCGGGTGAAGTACATCGCGCATGACCTGAGCGAACTGGCTACCGATCACCTTCACGCGAAGGATTCAAGCAGCGCTCGAGAGCGGCACCTGTCCTCGGCCGATTTTGCTGCGGCAACGCGACGGCGTCTGAAGATCCACGATGAACTTCTGGCACGTCATGTTCGAGCTGTCCGTGCCGCCACTTCGATGCGGTCCCGCAGGGCGTCCCACCAGGCTGCGTCGTGCTCGGGGATGTTCGAGTTGTCGGATCGGATACCCGCGGCGCCGTCGAGGTGCTCACGGAGGATGTCAACGTGGCCGATGGTCGCGTCCGCATGCAGCCAGACGCGTCGGTAGCGGTCGACGATCTCCGTCCGGGTCTCGGCGTCTGTGACCCACATGTCCACCTGGTCCTCGGCTCCCTCGTCCCACCAGGGCAAAACCTCGGCGAGCGGCCGGTCGAAGGCCTTGCCGAAGTACCAGGCCTCCACGATGGACAAGTGCTTGACCAACCCGAGCAGGCTGGTGCAGGTGGGGGTCAGCGGCCGGCGAACGTCGTACTCCGACAACCCGTCGAGTTTCCAGACGATCGCCTCCCTGGCCTCGCGCAGGTAGCTGTGCAAGGTCCGCTTCGCGTCATCGCCAGTCACCCGGCGCACAGTAGCGCCGGCTTGGTGATGGTCGTCATCGCAGGCGCGGCCGGAAGCCGGCCTCCCGGCACAGCCCAGATCGCGATCCGACGCCGTTGTGACCAACGACCGAGCTGGCACCACCGAACGGAGAAGCCGGCCCCTGCGACCGAGCTAGAGCATCACTTGTGGTCACTCGCTCTCATTCGGCCGCGGGCATGACTCGCCGAGGGGCAGAATCAGACTGCGATACCCGGTGACCGGGACGTAGCCGGCGCTTCGGTAGAGATCCAGTGCCGCTCCGTTCTCCTCCTCTGTCTGCAACGCCAATCGCAGCGCACCGGAAACTTCTGCCGCGGATCGAACAGCGTCGAGCAGAGAGAGGGCAATCCCTTCGCGACGATGCCCTGGCAAAACGAATAGGTCTCGGATCTGCCAGTAGTGGCCGAGCCGCAGCGACGCAGGAATCTGGACCGAGGTGACGAAGCCGACAACCGTGGAGTCGTCCTCGGCTACGAAGGCGTTCAATCGTCCCGCCTCGAGTTGGTGCGCCAGCCAGGAGGCCGATCGCCCAGGGTCAATTGTCTCGCCGTAGTGGCTCCGGTAGAGGTCGAAGATGCCTGCCAGTGCCTCACGTTGGTGGGGCAAATGGGCCGGCAACGGGCGAACCGAGTACATCCATCCATTCTGCTG
>JBBQGI010000231.1:0-2017 GCA_038322875.1 Candidatus Limnocylindria bacterium
TCACCGGCCTCGGTGGCGGCATCGCGCAGGACGGCCGGTTCAAGCCGATCGTCGAGTTCATGTACGCCGACTTCATGTGGGTCGCCGCCGACCAGCTCTTCAATCAGGTTGCCAAGGCGCGACACATGTTCGGCGGCGAAAGCGCTGTCCCGTTCGTCCTGCGCCAGAAGCTAGCTGCGGGCACCGGGTACGGCTCCCAGCACTCTATGGACCCGGCGGGGATCCTGGCGACCGCGCCCGGTCTGCGTGTCGTTGCCCCCTCGACGCCTTTCGACTACGTAGGGCTGATGAACACTGCCCTGGCCTGCGCTGACCCGGTGGTCGTGCTCGAGCACGTGGATCTCTACACCGCCAAGTCGCTCGCTCCCGTGCACGACCTTGACTACCTGATCCCGGTAGGTAAGGCAGCCGTGCGCCGCGAGGGGTCGGACCTGACCGTGATCTCCTACCTGAGCATGGTCGGGCATTGCCTCGAGGCGCTGGACCAGGTCTTAGAGGTATCCGCGGACCTGATCGACCTGCGCTGGCTGGACCGCGCGTCGCTGGACTGGCAGACGATTGAGGCCAGCGTGAAGAAGACCAACCGCGTCCTCATCGTGGAGCAGGGGGCCACAGGCACCTCCTACGGCGGCTGGCTGGCCGACGAGATCCAGCGCCGCCTCTTCGACTGGCTCGACGCACCCATCGAGCGGGTCACCGGCGCCGAGGCCTCGCCCAGCATCAGCAAGGTGCTCGAGCGGGCCGCCATAGCCAAGACCGACGAGGTGGTGGCCGCGCTGCGCGTCATCGCCGCCTCCTGACCCCAGAACAGATGCGAGGAACACGTGATGGCTGAGCTACTGCTCGTGCCCGAAGTCGCCGCAGGCGCCACCGAAGTCGTCATCTCCGAATGGCTGGTCCGACCCGGCCAGGAGTTCAAGGCCGGGGATCCGCTGGCCGTCATCGAGACCGAGAAGGCGGTCGTCGAGGTCGAGGCCGAGAAAAGCGCCACCTTGTTGAAGGTCCTCGTCGCCGGCGGCAGCCAGATCGACGTCGGCTCGCCCATGGCGCTCCTGGGGACCTTAGAGGAGGTCGGGTCCGACCTGGAGGCGCTCCTGGCCGGGCTCGGCGCGTCCACACCCACCCAGACGCCCGCGCCCCCACGGCGCGAGGTGCCCGAGGCTGAGACCGCGCCGACCTCCCCGGTGCCGGACCCGGCTCCACAAGCTCTTGGCCTCCCGTCAGCCGCCACAGACACCGAGTCCGCTCCCGCCACCGGGCAGACGGGGCGGCGGTTCATCAGCCCCATCGCGCGCAAGCGGCTACGCGATGCCGGCCTGACCCCCGACGGCGTCACCGGCACCGGACCGAACGGGCGGATCGTGCGTCGTGACGTCGAGGCCGCGATCGCCGCAGCCACATCGGCGAGCACCCGTCCTGACGTGCCCGCTCACCGGCAGGGCGCTGATCAGCCGGATCAGCAACACGCTGCCCCCGCGACTGAGGTCGGTGACTGGACCGAGGTCCCGCACACCCGGCTGCGTCGGGCGGTCGCGAGCAGGCTGACCCAGAGCAAGCAGGAGATCCCGCACTTCTACCTCAGGCGCTCCGCCGCGATCGACGAGCTTCTCGCGCTGCGAAGCCAGCTCAACCAGCACGCGCCGGTAAAGATCTCGGTTAACGACTTCATCATCCGCGCGGTCGCCGTCGCACACCGCGAGGTGCCCGAGGCGAACGTCATCTGGACCGACGAGGCGATGCGACAGTTCGAAAGCGTTGATGTATCGGTTGCGATCGCCTCCGAGCGAGGTCTTGTCACTCCAGTGCTGCGCGGGGTCGAGTCAAGCTCGTTGAGCGCCATCTCGGCGTCGGTGAAGACCTTCGTCGAGCAGGCCAACGCGGGCCGCCTCCAGCAGAAGGACCTCGAGGGCGGCTCGATCAGCGTGACCAACCTGGGCATGTTCGGTGTCGAGGAGTTCTCCGCGATCATCAACCCTCCGCAGTCGGCCATCCTCGCGGTCGGAGCCGGAACGCCGAC
>JBBQGI010000232.1:0-2008 GCA_038322875.1 Candidatus Limnocylindria bacterium
CCTCGAGCAGCTTGCCGCACATCGATTCAGCCATCCACGCCTGCACGAGGCCGTGCCTGGCGAGCACGCAGACGGTCTCCACGCTATCCAGCGTATGGCGCAGGTGGGCGATGCCGCGTGGTCGCCAGTCGGTGTAGCCCAGCCGCTGCCGTGCGCGGTGCGTGAGGCGGTAGGCGATCGGTACCCCGCCGCGTTCGGGCTGCAGGGCGGCGCGCTCGAGGAGGCCCAGGCGCCAGAGACGGCGCAGGCGGTAGTGCGCGTTCCAGCGGCTCCAGCGCAGCAGGGTGGCCAGCTGGCTGGCGGTTGCGGCCTCGGTGCGGTACAGCAGGCGCAGGCAGGCGCGCTCGCGCACGAGCAGCTGTCCGATGTCGAGCCTGGCGACGTGGACGCGTTGGGGCGCGCTGCGGAACAGGGTGGCCATTCTAGTGAGGCAGTTGCAGCGAAGCGCGATGCTCGACCAGCACCGGATCCTCCCAACGGATTCCCACAGGTGGGAGGTAGCCGTTGTGGGCTCCGGTGTGATGTCCCGCGACAGTCGGGCGACCCATCCGTCTCACCTGCGGTCTCCCTCCTGCAGCGCATCAGCTCGCTTCTGCTTCTGCGGGCTTGTTCGACGCAGGATCTCGCCGCGGACCTCGTCGAGCGGACGGGCGTCGCGGCAGTCGCTGTGATCGATCAACGCGACGGCTCGCTGCGGATCTCCCGGCTGCGGCAGGCTGACCCTGCCGCCGTACACGGCGGGGCGGCCGTCTGGTCCCGGCATGCGCAGCACCAGCTCATGGCGCTGGAGGCCGAGCAGGTCCTCCTCGCGAAGCGGCGCGAACAGCCGCGCGAGGCTGCGCGCGTCGTCCGCCCCCGGCGAGAGCAGCGCCATGGTGGCGGCGTTAGTGAGCACGGTCGCGCGCAACCTGGGGTTCAGCCCGTCCAGCGACTGCGTGGCCAGCGCCAGGGATAGCCCGAACTTGCGGCCCTCGACGCTGATGTTGTCGACCGCCCGGGTGGCGAAGCGTTGCGCCTCGTCGACGATGAGCAGGTGCTGCCGCCGCTCGGCCGGCGGGAGATCCTGACGACCGACGGCGTCGATGTAGAAGCGGCTGATGAGCATGGCGCCGAACAGGTCGGCGTTGTCGCCGCCCGCCCCGGACAGGTCGACCACCAGCAGCTCGCCGGCGTCCATGATCTGCCGTGGACGCAGGGTGCTGACGCCCTGGCCGACCACATTGCGGATCGAGTGGTAGGCGACGAAGGCGCCCAGCTTGTTGAGCACCGCCGCGATCGAGAGGTCCCGCTCGCGGGCGGCCGGCGACGGCCACTGCGTCTCCCACCAGGCGCTGAGCATCGGGTCCCCGAGTGTGGCGAGGTGCTTCATGTATCCGCGGCGGAAGTCGTCGTCGGTGAGGATCCGCACCAGCTCCAGAATGGTCTGCGGTTCGGGGTGCGCCAGGATCGTCAGCAGGGCATGGCGCAGGTAATTCTGCATCTTGGGCCCGCAATAGCGGCCCCACAGGTCCTCGAGCAGTCCGACAAACTCGCTGGTCACCAGCTGAGCCTCGTCCGGCTGGCGGCGCTCAAGGAAGTTGAAGGCGCGCGGATGAGCCTTGTCGGCCAGCCGCAGCACATGGACTCGGTCGGCGTGGCGCGGCGGGATACGGCTCAGGATGTCGGCCGACAGGTCGCCATGGGGATCGATCACGGTGGCGCCGATCGGCGTGTCGAGCACGCCCAGCGCCAGGTTGAGCAGCAGCGTGCTCTTGCCCGATCCGGTGGCGCCGAACACCGCCAGGTGACGCGCCAGCTGGGCGACCGGTAGTTGCAGCGGCCCCTGGCGCGTCTGACCAATGGTGATGGTGGTGCCGGTTGTGCCCAGCTGCGGTGGAGCCTTGGCGGCCGCCGGGCGTTGGCGTGGCAGCTCGGCCGCATCGAAGCCGGCATCGGGCAGGTGCCACAGCCGGGCCAGCTCCCAGTCGCCCAGGCTGACCCTCGGCAGCTTGGCCACGGCGCCGGGGCG
>JBBQGI010000233.1:0-1966 GCA_038322875.1 Candidatus Limnocylindria bacterium
TCGTGGCCGAGGACTCGTTGACGACCGAGCAGCGGGCTGAGCGGGGCTCCTACGTCGGCTGCATCGCCGGGGCGCTCTCATTCTCGGAGTTCGAGGCGGGTCTCCGCGAGGTCGGCCTGACCGGTGTCTCGGTGACGCCGACCCACTCGGTCGCGGACGGGATGCACAGCGCCATCATCAAGGCGACCAAGCCGGAATCGGCGGTCTCGGTGCTCGAGCTAAGCGCGCCGGTCGCAGAGCTGAGCCTCGTCGGCGCAGGATGCTGCGGTGGCGGGGGTTGCTGCTAGCGCGACCTACCGATGCCGGCGGCGGCGACCCGCGGGTGTCGGCTTCGGTCGCTCGCGCACCTCGCGGCGCGGCGGCGGCACGAAGCGACGGCGGCGGATCTCGACGTTGGCGGCCTCGATGATGGGCGGGAACTTGACGAACGCGGCGTAGGCGGCAACCACCATCCCGGGCACGACGATCAGCAGGAGCAGCGCCAGGGGCACGTGGATCACGACCAGCAGCGGCACCACGCCCCAGGTCACGACCAGCGACCAGAAGATCCATTCGTGGAGTGACAGGATCGCCGGGTAGCGCCGGTACATGCGCTGGGCGGTGTTGTAGACGATGATCGCGCCGACCAGGATCACGAACGCCGCGACCCACATCAGGGTGAAGAGGTCGGCGAAGTTGAGCGGGGTGAACGGGTCGAAGAGCTTTCCCATCGGCCGCGGAGTCTATCAGAGGGCTACGAGCCCTCGATGTTGAGCTCCGCCAGCCACAGCTCTGAGCCATCGCCGGTCAGCGACTCGATCAGCAGCTTGTGCGGCTCCCCCAGAGCGGCGACAGCGAATGTGTGCAGCCCCTGGCTGCCGGGCAGGTCGGATCCATCGATCAGCGGACCAGCGACGGCGCACGTCCACGCGGTCCCGTCCATGCTCATCGACAGGCCCATGCTGGCGTCCTGACGCTCGATCCCGTTGACTGCGTAGGCGAGCAGGTAGCCCTGCCCGGACTCCATCAGGCGTGGCTGGGTGACGGAGCGGTCGCCGTCGCCTCCACAGTGGCCTGGCACGATGACCGGGTCGGCACGCTTGGTCCAGGCGATTCCATCGGTCGACGTCGCAAAGCCGATCTTCCCTGTGTTCGGATCGCCGAGCGAGGCGCCCACGAAGGCCATCAGGTACCCATCGGCCGTGCGCAGGACGCTGGGGGAGTCCACGCCCAGGCTGTCCCAGCCGTCGGGGTCACCGATGAGCACCGGCTCTGGGTCCGCGGTCCACGGCCCTTCGACGGCCAACGCTGTCGCGCGCCAGATGCTCGCCCGCCTGCCACTCGGATCGGTCGCGCCCCACAGGTACATCGCCCATGTCCCGTCGGCCAGCTCAAGGACGCTGGTGGGGACCGGTCCCGGCGGCTCGATGCCCAGGTCCACGCCCGCCAGCGGGTCCGCTTCGTCGATCGTCCACGCCACGCCATCGGGCGATGACGCGTGAACCAGGCGCTCGTCGCCGCGCGCGTCGCCGAAGCCGAGCAGGAAGGCGTGGTACGCGTCATCGGCGAAGACGAGCGCCGCGGGCAGGGCGGCCGACTTGTCCTCGATCGCGCCACTGGCGATCACCGGCCGGCTGCCGATGAGCCGCACGGAAACCGCCGTCCCCGACGGGACCGCTGAGGCGGACACCGACGCGTTGGGCGCGCGCGAGGTGGTGTCGCCCGGGCTGCTGGAGCAGCCAACCAGCAAGAGCATCCCAACAAGCACTCCGCCCCTAGCCCGCACTTCGGCCTCCTTGCGCTCGAGAGGCGTTCACCTCGTCAATCACTAGCACGCGGCCGTGGTGATGGTTCAGGCGCCGCCGCTATACTGGTCGACAGAGGCAGCAGGGCCGCCCACAGCGCCTCGACAACCTCGCAACGTTCCCGCACGAGGTCGCCCGTTGCGCGCAATCCTCTCCGTCTCTGACCGTGAAGGGATCGTCGA
>JBBQGI010000234.1:0-1965 GCA_038322875.1 Candidatus Limnocylindria bacterium
CGCGCACATGATCCCGTACTGGTGCACCTTGGCGATGCCGACCATCAGGTCCTTGGGGGCCGCCACCCACCCGATGCGCCAGCCGGTCATGGCGTATGACTTGCTGAAGCCGCCGATCAGCACGGTCCGCTCCCGCATGCCGGGGAGCGTCGAGAAGGGCACGTGCTGGTGATCGGCGTAAACCAGCCGCTCATAGATCTCGTCGCTGATCACCATCAGGTCGTGCCGCTCGATGACCACGGCGATCTTCTCGAGCTCGTCCCGATCGAGCACCGCGCCGGTGGGGTTGTTCGGATAGCCCAGGAAGAGCGCCTTGGTGCGCGGCGTGATGGCCGCCTCGAGCTGGGCGGCGGTCAGCTGGAAATCGGTGTCGTCGCCGGTGGCGATGGCGATCGGAATGCCGCCGGCGAGCGTGATACAGGGCGCATAGGCCACGAACGAGGGCTCGTGGTAGATCACCTCGTCGCCGGGGTCGCAGATGGCGCGCAGGGCCGCGTCCACGGCCTCCGAGGCGCCGACGGTGATGATCAGCTCGGTGCGCGGCTCGTAGGTCAGCCCATAACGGGCTTCGAGGTCGGCGACGATCGCCTCGCGCAGCACGACCATGCCGCCGTTCGCAGTGTAGTGCGTCTCGCCCGCCTCGAGGCTGGCGATGGCGGCGCGAATGATCGGCTCGGGGGTGGTGAAGTCCGGCTCACCGATGGTCAGGCTGATAACGTCGGTCATCTCGGCCAGCATGTCGAAGAAGCGGCGGATGCCCGATGGCGGGAGGGAGCGGATCCGCTCCGACAGGAAGTCGGAGGTCGGTCGAGCAAGCCGGGGCGGGGCAGGTTCCGTGGTCATCGTTTCCGGAGTGTAACCCTCCGCTAGGCTAGCGCAATGCAGCCGCTGCTGGCCGTCACCGAGCCGGTCAACGTCGCCCTCCCGGTCGAGGTCGTCCTGGCGCTCCTGCTCGTGGTTGCCCTGCTCACCGTCGTGGCGCGGCGCGTCGGGATCCCCTATCCGATCCTGATGACGCTCGGCGGCCTGGTGCTGGGTCTGGTGCCAGCGCTGGTGCCGGGGCTGCCACGCATCGAGCTGGCGCCTGACATCGTGTTTCTCCTCTTCCTGCCTCCGCTCCTGTTTGCGGCTGCCTTCTTCACCTCGCCGCGCGAGTTGCAGGCCAACGCCCGACCAATCGGCCTGTTGGCTGTGGGGCTGGTGCTCGCCACCACCGTGATCGTGGCCGTGGCGCTCCATACCTTGGCTCCCGGCGTGCCGTGGGCGGTGGCCTTTGCCCTTGGCGCGATCGTCTCTCCGCCCGATGCGGTCGCCACCACGGCGATCGCCCAGCGGCTGGGACTGCCCCGACGCGTGGTGACGATCCTGGAGGGCGAGTCGCTGGTCAACGACGCCACCGCCCTGGTCGCCTACCGGCTCGCGGTCGTTGCCACGGTCAGCGGCACCTTCTCGCTGGGCGACGCGGCGATGTCGTTCGTGCTGGTGAGCGTCGGGGGCGTCGCGATCGGACTGCTCGCCGGCTACGCGATCGCCTTCGTGATCGACCGCCTGAGCGACCCGCCGGTCGAGGTGCTGATCTCGCTGCTGGCACCGTTCGGCGCCTGGCTGATGGCCGAGGCCGTGGGCGTGTCGGGCGTGCTCTCGGTGGTCACCGCCGGGATCGTGGTCGGGCGGGCCGCGCCCCGCATCCTGGGCTCGGATGCGCGCGTCCTCGGCTCCGGGGTGTGGCAGATGGTCGTATTCACCCTGAACGGCCTGGTCTTCATCCTGATAGGCCTCCAGCTGCCGACCATCCTCGACACCCTGGCCGCCTCGCGCACCTTCGCGGAGCTGGCCTCGTGGGCGGTGATCGTGAGCGTGACCGTGATCGTGGTGCGGATGGTTTGGGTCTTCCCAGGCACCTACCTGCCGGGACTCCTGTCCGCCCGCGTCCGGGCTCGAGAGGTGAGGCCGCAGCCGCGCAAT
>JBBQGI010000235.1:0-1945 GCA_038322875.1 Candidatus Limnocylindria bacterium
CAGCGCAGGTAGATGACCAGCGCCAGGAACGCCAGCTCGATGACGACCAGCAGGATCACGATCGAGAAGACGATCACGGTCGGCGCGTCGCTGACCACCTTGCCCGGGTCGACGGTCAGGTTCGGGAGGTTGAAGGTGGGCAGGCGGATCTGCTTCGGCAGGAAGGGTCGCAGCAGTTCGGTGAGGGCCGCGATCGCCACGACCAGCGGCGTCGACAGGAGCAGCAGCGTCAGCAGGATCAACCGCAGCGGGCCGACCAGGACGGCGAGCAGAGCGTTGGCCGGAACGCCCAGGAAGGCAGCAGCCGGAATGCCGATGGCGGTCAGCGCCAATGCCACGCCGATCACGAGCAATAGCCACGAGCCGTGCAGCCGCCAGTCGCTGCCGGTCTCCGCGCGGACCGCCTCCAGCCGGGCAAGGCCAACAGCCGTAAAGGCGGAGCCGATGAAGACGACGGTGCCCATGAAGGCGGCCGACCTGAAGGCGACCTCGGCCGGGCCATCGGTCAGCAGGTGACCAACCAGCCAGGGCACGGCCAGCCCGGGAACCACCCAGCGCAGCAGCTGGCCGGCCAGGCGGTCATCGTCCTCGATGACCCGATGGGCATCGCCTCGCCAGACAGCGAGCGCTCCGATCCAGCCGGCCGGGTGCGTCCCGAGCGCCTCGAACGGATGGCCGTTGACCAGCAGCACGCGCACCTCGGGGGCGAGGACCCAGCCGATGGCGCCGCCGAGCAGCATCAGTCCGGGCAGCCCGATCGCCTCGGCCCCGGCGCTGGTCCAGCGCGAGCGACGCCCCCAGGCGAGGCCGATCCAGGCCAGCAGCGCCAGCTCGAGCGGGCCCACGCGCGGGATGTCGCCAGAGAATGCCTGCAGGCCGGCGTAGACGACCGCGAGCCAGCCACCCTCGGCCAGCACCTGGACTGTGGGGAGCAGGAATCTAACCGGCCAGGACGAGCGCATCGGCGTGCTCCCAGTCAGGGTCCAGGGCGGCGGTGCTGGCGAAGAGGCCGGCGCGTCGCACCGTGGCGGCGTGGAGCGCCGCCTCTTCCCCCAGGGCCACGTGCTCTACGCGATAGCCGCTCCTCGACAGTCGCCGCATGGCGGGCAGGTAGCTGCGGGGATCCCGGGTGGAGAGGGTCAGCACCACGCTCCCCGGGGGGACGCGCCGCGTCAGCCAGGTGAGAAGCCCGCCGTACGGGCCGGAGCTGATTGGTCCGATCCGGGCCAGCAGCTCCGAGACGCGTGGCAGCTGACCGTATGAGGCCTGGGGCGGCAGGTAGGCGAGGCGCTGGATGGTGCCGGTGAAGCTGGCCGCCGCGACCCCGCAGGACGCGCCCTCGCCAAGCAGCTGGCGGGCCAGGGACGCGGCGGCGACGCACAGGCTCTCGAACGCGTTGTCGTTGTAGGTCATCTCCCAGTGCGGCCCCTCGATCGTCTGGACGTCGATGGCAATCACCACCTCGCGTCCGCGGGACGGCTCGAAGCGGCGGCTCACCGGGGTGCCGAGGCGCGCTGTGGCTCGCCAGTGGATCCGTCGCAGCGGGTCGCCCGGCTGGAATGGCCTGACTCCGCCATACAGTGCCGGATCCGCGTGCAGCGACTGGGTCGCCCGTCGCTCGCCGATCGGTGCAGCGTCGCGCCCGCGCAAGCGCAGCGGCACGGTGCGCGGCCCCACCAGCAGCATCCCGTCGGCGGCCAGCAGGCCACCGCCCGCGTCGCGCCCCAGGATGTCGAGCACCTTCAGCCGCACCGGCCCGAACTCGTACAGGCCGCGGCGCGTCGCCTCCAGGTGAAAGTGGCGCACCACGCGCTCGTACCAGGCCAGCGCCCAGGCGTTGGCCAGCACGCGGCGTCCGAGCCGCTCGTCGTCGCGCTCCATCAGCGGGCGCTCGCGGACGGCGATCCCATCGGTGATCAGGTCCTCGGCGGCAATCCACGGCAGC
>JBBQGI010000236.1:0-1922 GCA_038322875.1 Candidatus Limnocylindria bacterium
CAGGGGAGTGCCGTTGACTCCTCTCCGACGGCCGGTTGGTCCGGACGCAGGGTGCCCTTGATCGCTCGCCGTTCAGCGGCGGCTGCCCGTAGACTGCTCGGCATGCGCATCGTCACCGCCGCTGAAGCGGTTGCCGGCATCGGCTCAGGAGAGCAGGTCTTCGTGCACGGCGGGGCCGCCACGCCATCGGTCCTGCTCGACGCCCTGGTGGCTCGCGCGGCTGAGCTGGAAGCGGTCAGCATGGTCCATTTCCACACGCTCGGGCCTGGGCCGCACCTGGCGCCGGAGATGGCCGGGCACTTTCGTCACAAGGCACTCTTCATCGGGGCGAACGCGCGGCTGGCAGTGAACGAGGGCCGCGCCGACTACGTCCCGGTCTTCCTCTCGGACGTGCCTGACCTGTTCACGTCCGGCACGCTGCTGCTCGACGCCGTGCTGCTCAACCTGACACCTCCGGACGCGCATGGTTTCTGCTCGCTGGGACCGAGCGTCGATGCGGCGCTAGCCGCATCGCGGGCCGCCCCGATCGTGATTGCCCAGCTCAACGCCGCCATGCCGCGGACGCTGGGCGACACCTTCATCCACGTCTCGAACATCGACCTCGGGGTCGAGGTCGACATCCCACCCTACGAGCACGCGGAGGCGCCGCTCGGCGAGGTCGAGCGGCGGATCGGGGAACACGTCGCCGAGCTCGTCCAGGACGGCGCGACGCTGCAGCTGGGGATCGGGGCGATCCCTGCCGCGACCGCCCTGGCGCTGCGCGACAAGCACGACCTGGGGATCCACACCGAGATGTTCACCGATGCAGTGATCGACCTCGTCGAGTGCGGGGCGATCACCGGAGCGCGCAAGGAGATCAACCGCGGCAAGATCGTATCGGCCTTTCTCATGGGCTCCAGCGCGCTCTATCGGTTCGTGCACGAGAATCCGATGGTCGAGCTCCGCCCGGTCGACTACACCAACGATACGGCAGTGATCCGCCGCTTCAGCCGCATGGTGGCGGTCAACTCCGCCATCGAGGTGGACGTCACCGGGCAGGTCGTCGCCGACTCGATCGGCTCGCGCTTCTATTCCGGCGTCGGCGGGCAGATGGACTTCATCCGCGGCGCGGCGCTCGCGTCGGAGGGGCGCGCGATCATCGCGCTGCCGTCAACCGCGGCGAAGGGCGCCGTCTCCCGCATCGCGCCCATGCTGCAGGCAGGAGCCGGCGTCGTCACCACCCGCGCGCACGTGCGCACCGTCGTGACCGAGTACGGAGTTGCCGAGCTCCACGGGCGGACGATCGGGGAACGTGCCCGGGCGCTGATCGCGATCGCGCACCCGGACTTCCGGGACGACCTGATGACCCGCGCCCGCCTGGCGCACTACCTGTAGGTCAGATCTCGGCGATCGGCTGCGGGGCCATCCGCGGCCCGTAACGCGGGGCGTGGATGCCGCTCGCCTCGAGCAGCCTCTGCACGCGCCCCCGCTGACCGCGGTACGGCTCCAGTAGCTCGAGCATGCCCGCGTCGTCGGCGCGCGGCTGACGGGCAAGCGCCCATGCCACCAGGTTCGGGAGGTGGTAGTCGCCGACGCTGATCGCGTCAGGGTCGGCGAACGCGATGCGACCGACTTCCGCGAGGGTCCATGGCCCGATGCCCGGCACCGCTCCCAGGCGCGCGTACGCCTCGGTCGGCGAGGCCCCCTCGATGCGCGGAGCGAGCTGCGCTGCATGGCGGATGAGGTCGGCGCGACGACGCTCCAGGCCGAAGCGATGGAATGCGAAGTACGGGAGGGCGGCCAGGGTCGCTGGCGCCGGCGCGAGGCGCAGTCCGCCTGGCCCAGGGGCCGGCTCACCGTGGCTGGCGATGATCCCGCGGAACGCGGCCCGCGCATCCACGCCGGCGACCTTCTGCTCGCAGATGGCCGGCAGCAGCGCTTCG
>JBBQGI010000237.1:0-1911 GCA_038322875.1 Candidatus Limnocylindria bacterium
ATCATCGGGAGGGGCCCTGCGTCACATCAAGCTGCCTCGCCAGCGGGGGCGTGATCCCGCAGGTAGCCGATCAACCCCACAACGTCCTCGGGCACCAAGCGCCCGATCGCGCCGCTGGAGTACACGCTGACGACGACCTGGCCGTCGGGGTCGAGGACAAAGCCTGTGGACTGCAGGTGGTGCGGCTCGGCGTTGACGAAGGCGCCCAGGGCCGCGGCAACGGCGTCGGCATCGGCACCGTGGCCGACCTGGAACTCGAGGCCGTGCTTGGCGATCGTCTCCTGCGTGGTCGCCTCGTCATCGACCGACAGCGCGACGACCCGAGCATCGAGCTCGGCGAGCTTGTCACCCGCACGCTGGAACGCACGCAGCTGGGCGCTGCAGTACGGACACCACGACCCGCGATAGAGCAGCACAACACCGTAGTGGCCGGCGAGCGCATCGGGCAGATCGATCGTCTCGCCGCCGGGGAGAGCGACGTTCAAGGCGGGAAAGTCGTCGCCTGGGCTGAGCATGGTCATTCGATCTCCCTCTCTCGTTGAGTGGACTGGTCGGTCCACGCGAGCGGATTGTCAAAGCCGCCGTCGAGCTCGTGGCTGACAAGGGCGCGATCACCGTCAGCCTCGATGACATCGGCGCCCGCTCAGGTGCCAGCCGCAGCCAGCTCTACCACTACTTCGAGGACAAGGACGACCTCATCCGCGCGGTCATCGGTGCCACGACCGAAGCCGTGCTCGGAGCCCAGGAGCAGCATCTCGAGCGCCTGGACAGCTGGCCGGCCATCGCCGCCTGGTTCGACACGATGGTCGCCTTCCAAGAGCAGCGCCACGCTCGCGGCGGGTGCCCGATCGGGTCGCTGGCCGGGCAGCTCGCCGAACGCGACGAGCGTGCTCGCGTTGCGCTCGCGGAGAGCTTCGATCGCTGGCAGAGCCACCTCAGGCTCGGCCTGGAACAGATGCGCGACCGCGGCGAGCTGCGGCCTGACGCAGACCCGCAGCTCCTCTCCACAGCCACCATGGCATCGCTGCAGGGAGGCCTGCTGCTGACCCAGGTCCGCCGCGACCCCGCGCAACTGCGGATCGCACTAGACGCCGCGCTCGCCGGCCTGCGCGCAAACGCAGCCGAAAAGCGTCCTTGCGAGATCGGTGACTTACAGGATTGAACGAAGTCGGCTTACCCCAGACCTCAAGGCTCGGGTTGCGGTGCCCACGGAACGGCGTGCGGTCACCGCCAGCCGGGACCACTTCGGCTGCGGACCAGGCGCTACCGGCGCCTTTGGTGGCGGGTCGCCGGACAAGTCGGGTGCGTTCAGGAAGGAGGTGATCTCGTGCGCCAACGCGTCGGCTTCGCTGGCAAGCGCCAGGTGTCCGCCGCTGTGCAGGTGCAGCGTCGCGTGCGGAAGCAGCAGGTGCATGAGCTTGGCGTTCGCGACCGGGATGAGCGGATCGTCGGTTCCAGCGACGATCAAGGTTGGCTGGCGGGTGCGCGGGAGGAGCGGCAGGCTTGTCCATCCGGCAGTGGCAGAGAGCTGGTAGAGGTATCCCCGGCCGCTGGCGGTGGGGACGCCGGCGCCGGCGCCGAGGAGCTCGAGGGGCACCCCCGTGCTCTGGCGTGCACTGCCGCCGTAGATCATCCCCGCGATGCTCGCGCCGTAGACCGGATCCCGATAGCGGCGGGGAGTCGCCATGTGCCGCAACACTCTCGGGTGCGGCGGGACCATCAGCGAACCGGTCGCGGTGCTCACCAAGACAAGGCGTCGGCACAACGACGATTCTTGGAAGGCGAGTTGCTGCGCCAGCGCCCCGCCCCAGGAGATCCCGAGCACGTCGGTCCGCTCATAGCCGAGGTCGCGGACCATGGTCGCGACCAGCGAGGCCAAGCCGCTGAACCGGTAAGGCCGGGCTGGAGTGG
>JBBQGI010000238.1:0-1849 GCA_038322875.1 Candidatus Limnocylindria bacterium
GGAAGACCATCCGCTTCCGGGGGCAGACCGGCAGCTCCAGCCCGGCCATCGCCGCCACCGCACCGGCGCGCGGGCCTGCCGCGTTGACTACCCAGTCCGCCTCGATCTCGCTGCCGTCGGCGAGGCGCACGCCGGTGGCTCGCCCGCCGTCACGTTCGATCTCGACGACCTCGCCGGCAACCTCCTCGACCCCCAGCGAGCGGGCCTTGCGTCGGAACGCCTGGAGGAGGGCGTAGGCGTCGAACCAACCCTCGTCGGCCAGCCCCAGCGAGCCACCGGCGAGGTCATCGATCCGCAGCCAGGGGAACCGCGCCCGCAGCTCGCCCGGCGAGAGCAGCGCCACCTGGACGTCGTGCTCACGCTGGACGGCGTGATTGCGCTCCAGGATCGGCAGCCCCGCCTCGCTGGCCAGGAACAGGTAGCCGCCCTCGACGAAGTCGACCTCGGGCCGTGCCTGCCCCTCCACTGCGAGCCAGGTGTCGAGGTGCTTGATCACCTCCACCCCAAAGCGGCTGATCTCGATGTTCAGCGGTGTGCTGAACTGCAGCCGGATCGATGCGGCCGAGAGGGTCGTGGAAGACGTGCGGAAGGTCAGGTCACGCTCCACCACCACGACCCGCCCGTGCCAGTCGGGTCGCCCCGCCAGGAAGGTCGCTACGGCAGTGCCCACGATCGCACCCCCAACGATCACCACGTCAGCCCGGTCCGGATCGCTCACGGGCCGATGCTACCGCGTGGCCACCGCGCTTGATGCGGCTCGCGCTCCGGATGTGCAGCCACACACCGTAGACTCGACCCCATGGCCACCAAACCGGTGATCCTGACCGTCGATGACGACCTCCTCGTCCTGCGCGCCGTCGAGCGCGACCTCCGGGCCCGGTACGGCGAGGCATACCGGATCGTGGCCGCTAATTCGGGTGGTGACGCGCTCGAGGCGGTGCGCCAGCTCACCCTGCGGGGCAACACGCTTGCTCTCTTCATGGTCGACCAGCGCATGCCTCAGATGACCGGCATCGAGTTCCTGGCGCAGGCCATCGAGCTGCAGCCGGATGCGCGTCGCGTCCTGCTCACTGCCTACGCCGACACCGACGTGGCGATCCGCGCCATCAACGACATCCGCCTCGACCATTACATCCTCAAGCCATGGGATCCCCCCGACGAGAAGCTCTATCCGATCCTGGACGACCTTCTCTCCGACTGGAGCGCCACCTTCCGCCCTGCCTTCGAGGGGGTGCGGCTGCTGGCAGGGCGCTGGGCGCCCGGCGGACACCTGATCCGCGACTACCTGACCCGCAACCAGGTCCCGTACGCGTGGCTCGACCCGCTTGCCGATCAGGCCGGCAGGCGCCTCGCTGCGTCCCTGGCGCACGGCGAGGCGATCGACCCCGCGATACCGGTCGTCCTCTTCGCCGACGGGTCGATCCTGCGAGACCCGTCGACCCGCCAGATCGCCGAGAAGGTGGGGCTGCAGACGCGCGCCGCACTGCCGTTCTATGACCTGGTGATCGTCGGGGGCGGGCCAGCCGGCCTGGCAGCCGCGGTGTACGGCGCCAGCGAGGGCCTCAAGACGATCCTGGTCGAGCAGGAGGCACCCGGCGGCCAGGCGGGGACCACCAGCCGGATCGAGAACTACCTCGGCTTCCCGGCCGGCCTCTCGGGCGGGGACCTCGCGCGCCGTGGACTCGCACAGGCTCGTCGCCTCGGGGCGGAGATCCTGTCGCCCGACCAGGTGACCGGCATTCGCCGCGAGGATCCCTACCAGATGGTGACCCTCACCACCGCAAACGATGTCTCGTACCAAACCGTAGTGGTGGCACAAGACATCGCCTGCGGCGGCGAGGGTCACCAC
>JBBQGI010000239.1:0-1844 GCA_038322875.1 Candidatus Limnocylindria bacterium
CTGTATTCGCGGGTGCCCGCGACCGCGGGCACGGCTCCCCCGGTGAGCGTGGCTGCGTCAGCTCAGAGCCAGGCCTGGGTCAGCCGGGTGAGCTGCGCGGCCGGCGCGAAGGCAGCGTCCTTGGGCCGCGTGACGAAAAGCCTGCGTCAGCGCAGGAAGTCCAGCAGCGACGGCTGGATGATCTTGGCGGCGGCGCCGAGAGCCGCCTGGTAGGAGGTCGTCTGGATCTGCATGTCGATGATCGTCTTGGGCAGGTCGATGTTCTCCGCCACCGCCAAGTTGGCGCTGACGGCGTCCAGCCGGGACTCCCCCGCGCTCTGCAGGCCAAGGAGGCGGTTGTAGCGCAGACCCACCAGGCTGCGGGAGGTCTGCATGGTCGCCGAGGCGGTGTCGAGGTTGCCGAGCTCGGTGCTCAGTGCCGTGGTGCCGTTCGGGTCCCTGAGGTCTGCGGAGATCCGGCTCAAAATGCCCAGGGAGGCAGCGTCGGCGGGGTCACTGAAAAGCGTTGAGAATGTCGCAAGGCCGGTGACCGTCACGCCCAGCTTCGAGGAGCCGTCGGTGGAGACGCTGCGCTGGACCTCCTGATCGTTCCCCTGGTACGTCCCGCTCGGAGTGAAAGCCGAAGTGACATCCGCCGTTCCGGCAAAGATCGGCCGTCCGAGATACTGGGTGTTCGCCAGCGCGATCAGGCCGTCCCTGAGCTGGTCGATCTCGGTAGCCATGACCGCGCGCTCGGCGGGACCATTGGTGCCGGAGTTCAGCCCGCTGACCACGAGCTGCCGGATCCGCTCCATCATTTTGCTCATCGAGGTGAACGCCGTATCGGCCGCCCCGAGCACGTTCAGGCCATCGTCGATGTTGCGGCCGACCTGCTGGTTGGCCGACTGCTCGGCGCGAAGCCGCATCGCGGCGGCGCCATCGACAGGCGAGTCCGACATACGGTTGATCCTACGGCCGGAGGCCATCTGCTCCTGGGTGTGCTGCAACCGGGCGAGGTTGGTCTGCAGGCCGGCCATGACACTCTGGCTGAGCCCGCCGGAGGTGACACGCATTGACATTTTCGATCCTGCTTTCATCTGACCATGTTGATGAGGGTGTCCAAGGTGGCGTCGATGACAGAGATGTACTTGGCTGCCGAGGAGTAGGCATGCTGGAACGCCACCAGGTTGGTCATCTCCTCGTCAAGGTTGACTCCGGCGACGCTCTCCCGGTCGGCGTCGATCCGACCCCTGACTGCCTGCTGGGTGACGGTTTGGCGCTCGACCGTCTGCGCCTGGATGCCGAGGTTGACCATCATCTTCCGGAACTGCGCGTCTGGTCCGGTGGGGTCGCTCCCCCAGGTGCTCATTGTGGTCGCGTTGTCGCCGTTGAAATCGGGCTGCCCCGCCGACGATGTCGCGATCCCCTCCGGGTCGGTCATGACGACGGAAAGAGTTGCCGCCGTTACGGGAACTGCCGGGGGTGTGCCCGAGAACAGGGGACCACCGGCGCCACCCGCGCGGTTGAAGCCCGCGGCCTGTTGCGCATTGACAGTCGTGGCGAGGTTTGCCGCAACCGCGTCGAGCTCTTTCATCGCGCTGGGAATTGTTGCGTTCAGTGCCGTCAGCTGGCCGTCGATGGTTCCACCGGCGGCCGTTGCTGACTGTCCGGTCGAAGCCCAGACAATCCCCACCGTGCCCATGGCCGCGGGGTAGCTGCTGGGGCCGACAACTTTCAGCTGCTCAGTACGGGTGGCGCTGACCAGCACCCTGCCGGAGAGGGTGAGGTTCACGACCCCGTCGTCCCCCGCTGAGGCAACCGCTCCGGTCGACTCGGCGATACGCAGCACGAGGACGTCACGCTGG
>JBBQGI010000240.1:0-1834 GCA_038322875.1 Candidatus Limnocylindria bacterium
AGCGCGCCGATGAGCGAGAGCAGGGTCGTCTTGCCCGAGCCGGACCTCCCGACCACGGCGACCAGCTCACCCCGCTCGATGCGCAGGTTGACCCCGTCGACCGCCCGCACGGCGCCGCTGCCCATGGCGAACTCGCGCACCAGGTCACGCGTCTCGACCATCGGCTCGGCGTCGGCCGCGGCGGCAGGTCGCCGATCCGGTGGCATGTACAGGCCGTGCGCGGTCATGACCGATCCTCGGGCTCATCGGGTGACTGGCCAACGCCGCCCCGATCGGGCCAGACCGCGATGTGGTCCTCCTCGAGCGCCAGCCGTACCCGATGCTCCAGGCCGAGCGCTTCAACGTGGGCCCGGGGCAGCTGGAGCCGTCCCACCCGGTCGAGGACGGCGTACTCCTCGGCGATCACGTGATGATCGCCCGCTTCAGTGGTGGCGCTGCGGCGGAGCGTCTCGGTGCTGGTGCGCCCGTCGCGCATGGCCACCGTGCGGCTGACCTGGTCGCTGACGAGCGGGTCGTGCGTCACCACCACGATGGTGACCCCGAGGTCGTGGTTGATGGCACGCAGCAGGCCGAAGACTTCCCCGGCGGTCGTGGTGTCGAGCTCGCCGGTCGGCTCGTCGGCGAGCAGCAGCGATGGCCGGTTGGCGAGCGATACGGCGATGGCGACGCGCTGCTGCTGGCCGCCGGAGAGCTGATCCGGACGATGGTCGGCCCGATCGGCCAGGCCGACGAGCGAGAGCAGCTCCTCGGCCCGCGCGCGCTGCTGACCGTGCGGGATCCGCTCCAGCAGCATCGGGAGCTCGATGTTCTCCCTCGCCGTCAGGTAGGGAAGGAGGTTACGGGCCGTCTGCTGCCAGACGAAGCCGACCACCGCCCGGCGATAGCGGGTGCGTTCGGCGGGGCTCATCTGGCTGAGCAGGTGTCCCGCCACCACGGCGCGGCCGGCAGAGGGCTCGTCAAGCCCGCCCAGGATGCTCATCAGGGTGCTCTTGCCACTGCCCGAGGCGCCGACCAGGGCGATGAACTCGCCGCGCTCGACGACCAGGTCGAGGCCCTGCAGCGCGACCACCTCCAGGTCGGCGACCTTGTAGATCTTGACCAGGCTCTCGCACACGATCAGCGGGCCGGAGAAGGGCGATTCGTCGGGCCATTCGGCGCGGGGCGGCGTGGTGCGCGGGGCTTCGGTTGCAGGCGGCAGCGTCACCCGGCCGGAGCTCGGCAGGTCGATGATCTGTCCGTCGTCGCTCATGGGTCTCCGTTCCATGCCGTCACTCGCCGCCAAGGCGCAGCGCGTCCACGGCCTGGCCACGGCGGGCCAGCCAGGTGCTGGCGCCCGCTGCGATGGTAACCAGTCCGATCAGGGCCAGGCCGACCAGCGCGATCTCTCCCCATTCCACCTGGATGCTGAAGACGGCGTTCGGGCCGATGAAGGCCTCCAGTCCCAGGCCCGTGGCCAGGAGCGTGGCGATCCAGATCCCGAGCGCCACCCCGGGCACGAGCGCCAGCAGGACGGGAGGTCCGTGCTCGATGATGGTGAGGCCGAGCGACTGCCGCTGGCTGAGTCCCAGGGTGCGCAGGAAGGCGAGATCCTGGCTGCGCCGGGATGCGGTGAGCGCCAGCGCGGCGATGATGGCCAGCGCGGCATAGACCACCACCACGATCAGGGCGATCCGGAAGCCGCCGGTCACCATGGCCACGAAGGGAGCCTGGCGCAGGAGGGCGTAGCGGTCGTAGCGAGAGGTGACCGTCGACGACGGCGAGTGATCGGCGACCAGCGTGGCCAGCTGCGGACCGATGTTGCCCGAGCCGCGGACGAAGAGGACCGATGGCGAAA
>JBBQGI010000241.1:0-1827 GCA_038322875.1 Candidatus Limnocylindria bacterium
TTCCGCCGCCGCGCATGTAGCGGGTCCCCAGGACCAGGTCGGATCCGGTCATCAGGGGCGCCAGCATCCTCGGCAGGTCCTTCGGGTCGTGGCTGAAATCGGCATCCATCTGGACCACGGCGCGGGTGTCGGGGCGTTCCAGGGCCCAGCGGAAGCCGTCGCGGTAGGCCACGCCCAGGCCCTGCTTCGCCGCGCGGTGCATCACATGCACGCGAGGCTCGCGCGTGGCGAGCTGGTCGGCCAGCGCCCCGGAGCCATCGGGGGAGTTGTCGTCAACCACCAGCAGCTTCGCCTCCGGCAGCGCTGCCAGGATGGCGGTGGTGATCGCCTCCAGATTCTCGCGTTCGTTGTAGGTCGGCAGCACGACCACGACACCGTGGCCGGCGGCCAGGCCGACCTGCAGTGCATGCGCAGCATTCGCCGCCTCCTGACTGCGGCCGCTGGTGATGGCACTGCGCGGCATCATTGCACCTCCAGCAGCTCGCGCAGACGTGGCAAGGCGGCGGCGACCGCCTGGCCGCGATGAGAGATGGCGTCCTTATCGCTCGCCGGCAGCTCAGCAGTGGTCAGGCCGCTCGGCAGGAGGAAGATGGGGTCGTAGCCAAAGCCCCCGACTCCGCGCCGACGGTCGGCGATGGATCCGTCAAGCGTGCCGCTGAAGAGCTCGACCCTGGGGCTGCGCGTCGTGCCGTCGGGTGCGGACCGCGGCAACGCCAGGGCGAGCCAGCAGACCATCCGCGCGCGCCGGTCGCTCTGGCCCTTGAGCAGGTCCAGGATGAGCTCCGCTCGATCGCCGGCATCGACTCCGCCGTGCCGTGCCGAGCGCGTGCCCGGGCCCCAATCCAATGCCGCCACCTCCAGGCCCGAGTCGTCGGCGAGTGCCGGCAGTCCCGATACACGGCCATAAGCCTCTGCCTTGGCCGCCGCATTCTCGGCGTAGGTGAGGTGCGGCTCCGGGACATCGAGGTTGAGGCCGATCTGCTGGGGCAGGACCAGGCGCCCGGGCAGGCCCGCCAGGAGGCGGCTGAACTCGCGCTGCTTGCCCGGGTTGGAGGTCGCGAGCAGCAGGTCGCTCACTCGGCCGCGGGTGCCTCGATCGCCGTCTGCTGGATCTCGAAGAGCTGCCTGATGCCTCCGGCGGCGAGGTC
This sequence comes from Candidatus Limnocylindria bacterium, assembly GCA_038322875.1. GTDB lineage: Bacteria > Chloroflexota > Limnocylindria > QHBO01 > QHBO01 > CF-167. Next base: position 1,149 of record JBBQGI010000241.1, read on the forward strand.
GAGCATCTTGTTCATCTGGTCGCGCGAGAAGGAGTGTCGCTCACCGGTGCCCTGTACCTCGATGAAGCGGTCGTCATCGGTCATCACCACGTTGAAGTCGACATCGGCGGTCGAATCCTCGGCGTAGTTGAGATCGAGCAGCGTCAGGCCGCCCACCACGCCAACGCTGACCGCCGCCACCTTGCCGATCAGCAGGTGAGCCATGCCGAACTTGTTCAGGGCGCGCCCCAGCGCCACGTAGGCACCGGTGATGCTCGCGGTCCGGGTTCCTCCATCGGCCTGGACCACGTCGCAGTCGAGCGTGATCGTCCGCTCGCCGAGCCGGGGAAGGTCGACGCAGGCGCGGAGAGATCGGCCGATGAGGCGCTGGATCTCGTGCGTCCGGCCGCCGATCCGCCCGGTGCTGGCCTCGCGCTGGCTGCGCTCGGTGCCGGCGCGCGGCAGCATCGAGTACTCGGCCGTCACCCAGCCGCCCCCCTTGCCGCGCATCCAGCCGGGCACTCGATCCTCGATCGACGCGGCGCAGATCACTCGCGTGTCGCCGACCCGGATCAGGACCGACCCCTCTGCGAACTTCAGGTAGTCGTGCACGATCTTCACCGGCCGCAGCTGGTTGGCGCTCCGCCCATCGGGGCGTCGAGCAGTGGCGATCGAGGTCATCGTCCGATTCTACGCGGGC
>JBBQGI010000242.1:0-1793 GCA_038322875.1 Candidatus Limnocylindria bacterium
GACCATGCTGAACCAGCGGGCGGGCTCGGTGATCGGAGCGGCCACGGCGCGCTCCAGCAGCTCCGACGCACGCTCAGTGTGTCCTGCGCGCAGGTGCGCCTTGATCGCGGCTCGGACATCGGCGAGGGCGGGTGGCATCTCGAGCGCTTCGAGGTAGTTGAGCAGCAGCTCGGCCGCCTCGGCACGATCCTCCGGCTGACCTCGTCGCACGCGCGCGTCGCGATACTCGACCAGCAGCGCGCGGAGCTCGCGGTCGACCCAGCGCCGCGGCCCGCTGCCGGTCGCGTACTTCAGGCCCTCGGTCCGCAGGAAGCCGGTCCCGCGCAGATATTCGCGCGAGGTGAGGTAGGCCTGCCGCAGATCCGCCTGCACGAGCGTCTCGTAGCTGCCGTCGAGCTCAACGAGGCGCTCCAGGGCACCGATCCAGTCATCGGTCCGCCCGCGCTCCCGGTAATGGGCGGCGGCGAAGCGCAGCCAGTAGCGCTCGCTGTGTTGGCGCCAATCCTCGCCGTCGATGTGGTTGGCCACTATCCAGGCCCGCTGGGCAGCCGGGCCAGCCATGAAGGTCGCGGTCGGGACCCGGAAGCCCTGCACGTTGCGAAATTCGGGGGTGTGCCAGCGCGTGCGGACTGGCGTGGCCGCCAGGCGCGCGCGACGGGGTGCCGTGCCTCGCTCGTTCGGCTCGAGCGGCCACGGTAGGGTTGCAGCGCGGCCGCGCTCCAGGTCGTTGTCATAGTGCAGACGACGGACCGGATCGCGCAGCTCTCCCCAGGCTCGATTGAGCGCCGAGGTGCGCCGGGTGGCGAAGGTGTCCTCGGCGCTGCGATCGGGGTGGTGGCGCAGGACCGCCTCGCGAAAGGCGCCACGCAGCTCCGCGACGCTCGCCGATGGTTCGGCACCGAGCACGGCGTAGAAGTCACGGCGCTCGACACGCACATCATCGGTGGCGCTGCGGCTGGACATTCGATCGAGTCTAGCGGTCGTCGTGGCCGTGCCTCGCATTCGCTATGCTGCCGAGCAATGGCCGACACCGCCCGCCCAGGCGCCGCCCGCCCAGGTCATCTGCTGATCATCGGCGGCGCAGAAGAGAAACTTCGACAGCGACAGATCCTGTCGCGCTTCGCCACGTTGGCGGGCGGCCCCGAGGGCCGCGTGGTGATCATCTCGACCGCCTCGTCCTTGGGCGACGAGGCGACCGAGCTGTATGCCTCCCTCTTCGCGCAGCTGGGCATCCCCAACGTCATCGGGATCCGGCCGATTACGCGCCAGGAGGCCAATGACGGGGCCATCGCCGGGCAGCTGCAGGAGGCGACCGGCATCTTCATGACCGGCGGCAACCAGCTGCGGCTCTCGAGCGTGATCGGCGGCACGGCGCTGGGCAAGGCGATCATCGAACGGCACCGGCATGGGGCCATCGTGGCCGGCACCAGCGCCGGGGCATCGGCGATCAGCAGCCACATGGTCGCCTTCGGCACCGGCGGCACGACCCCCAAGCAGCGCATGACCCAGATGAGCGCCGGGCTCGGGCTGCTGCCGGCAGTCATCATCGACCAGCACTTCGAGCAACGGAACCGGATCGGGCGCCTCTTGGCGCTGATCGCGCAGTCCCCGGCCCTCCTTGGCATGGGGGTGGACGAGGACACCGCCGCCCTCGTCAGCCCGTCGGGCGTGCTCGAGGTGATCGGCAAGGGATCGGTCACCATCCTCGACCCCGCCAGGCTCGAAACCGATGCCTACGAGGTCAAGCGGCACAAGCCGATCATGGTCAGCGGCGTGATCCTGCACTCGCTGCC
>JBBQGI010000243.1:0-1791 GCA_038322875.1 Candidatus Limnocylindria bacterium
CCCATGACTCGTGGCGCGCTATAGCGTGGTCCGCTATAGCGTTCCGCGTACTATGCACTTGGCCCTCGACCTCGTCAAGGCGTGCTCACCGTCCGGCGGTGGGCACGTGCGACGTCGGGGCTAACTGGAGCCGGCCGTTACGGCACTGCGAGAGGCCCTCCCGGCGGGCTACCGACTGGACTACGCCTGAACGTCCGCCAGCCGTTGCCGCATAGCGGCTGAGATCCGCTCGAGGAGCAGACGCGCCGTCCCCCGAGCCGCCACGTTCAAGAGCAGACGATCCGCGACGATCCCGATTCCCCCCCCGGGTGGCGCGTAGTAGCCGCGCAGCAGCAGGTCGCCGGCGAACCATGAGAGCGTGCCGGAGAAGACCGGGAAGAGCGGCGTGAGCCGGGCGGCTCGCCACGAGATCCCGAGCCGAAGCGAATCGGGCCGATCGTCACGGACGGAGCCGACGTCCACGTAGGCCGCCTTCCGAAACGCCATCCTTGAGGCTTGGTCCCCAAACCGGAGCTCCAGGTCGACCAGGTGCCGGTCAGCATGACCGTCGGCCACGCCCGCCTCCACGACCTCGCCGAGCCACGCATTGCGACCCGGCTTGCCCAGCAGGGCCAGCGCCCGGCCGCGGCTGACGGCCGCCCGCACACTGACCGTCAGCTCCGTCGTGCCCGTCGGGGCATCGGCGGAGACGTCAGGGTCGGCGAGAGAGGCCGGGGCTCGTTCCATGCGGATCGTCCGGTGCGGGTGGTGTCCCCACGCTGAGACCGCGGCGTGCCCGTCGGCAGGGCCGAACGGCACGGTTCGGGCGGGGCCATACGGGAGTGAAACGGCCGGCCTCATGCTCCGATGGAGGGTCCGAGCAGCAGCGGCATGCCAAGCCGATGGCCATAGAGCGGCCGGAAGCGGGCGGTGCTGTACATGGTCGGCACGTCGATGTGGCGCGGCCCGAGGGCGGGATCGGGAAGCGGTGCATGGGCGTACTTGCCGTCGCGGATCGCCACCATGCGCCCGTTGACCCCATCGGCCAGCAGGTCGACCGCGACATTGGCAAAGGTGGTCGCCACCATCTGGTCGAGGGCGTCGGGATCGCCACTGCGCAGGTCGTAGGTGAGGTCGGAATGGACGGTCTCGATCCCGGTGCGGAGGTGGAGCTCGTCGGCGAGGGCCGACCCGATGTCGACCGGCCGGCGATGGCCGAATGCGTCGGGCTCGCCGTACTCCTGGAGGGTGCCGCCCGCCCAGGCAGCGCCCTCCGAGGCGATCACCAGGGCATATCGGCTCGGATTGGCAATCCGGTCCTCGACCAGCAGCGAGCTGAGCTCGTCGAGGTCAAACGGCGCCTCGGGGATCACGCAGCGCGTGCTGGTGGCGTAGGCGGCGTACCAGGCCGAATAGCCGCTGTTGCGGCCAAAGATGCGGAAGACGCCGATCCGCTCGTGGCTGCCGAGCGTGGTGCGCTGCCTGTTGATCAGCTCCTTGGCCCGGGTCACCGCCGTCGAGAAGCCGACGCAGTACTCGGTGCCCTGCACGTCGTTATCCATCGTCTTGGGGATCGCAACCAGCGCCACGCCCTCCTGGGAGAGGCGCTCGGCATAGCCCAGCGTGTCGTCACCGCCGATCGCAACCAGGTGGGTGAGGCCCAGCCGCTCGACGTTCTCGAGCACGACCGGCGTCAGATCGAAGCGACCTTCATGTGTCTCCAGCGATGGGAGGCGCGCGGGATCGAGCCCGTCGGGCAGGCTCTCCTGCTTCATCCGCGCCGGGTTGGTGCGCGAGGTGTGCAGCATGGTC
>JBBQGI010000244.1:0-1686 GCA_038322875.1 Candidatus Limnocylindria bacterium
CTGGCGGTGCTGTCGGCGATCATCCTGGGGGTCGGGCTGGGGGTGGGGGCGATCGGCTCGTGGATCAGCGTGCGCGCCAACCTGTCGTCGGCCGCCTGAGCCGCTGGTAAGCGAAACGTAATGGAGCGATAACCGGGCCACAGCCAACCCGGTGCTAGACTCCGCCGCCGAATGACTGACCAGACGCCTGCTCCACCGCCCGCGACGCTGCCCACCACGCCTCCCGAGGCGCCGATCGTCCATGGCCGATCGCCGGTCTCGTGGGTTGTCTCACTGGTCCTGGCGAGCATGGTCGGTGCCCTCCTCTTCGCAGGCGGATACCTTGCCGCCGGCGGTTCGCGCGTCAACGGGTCGTGCGCCGCGCCGACCGAGGCGTTCGCCGCCCTCTGCGAAGCGTACGGCAAGCTCAAGGAGCGGTACGTCGACAAGCTCGACGACGCCGATCTGGCCAATGGGGCGATCCGGGGCCTCTTCGAGTACGGCGTCAAGGATCCATTCAGCGGCTACATGCCGCCCGATGAGTATCAGCGCGCCCTCGGGTCGCTCTCAGGCGAGTTCAGCGGGATCGGCGCCACGATGGCAGTGAAGAACCTGGACAATCCCGACGACCTGGCGGCCTGCGCGAAGCTTTCCGAGACGTGCGCCCTGGTGGTGGTCTCGCCCCTCGCCGATTCGCCAGCGCAGGCGGCCGGCCTGCTGGCGGGGGATGTCGTGCTGGCCATCGACGGCGAGACGGTCAACGATGCCACGCTGCAGGACGAGGTCGGGAAGGTGCGTGGCGACCCGGGGACAAAGGTCACGCTGACGCTGACGCGCGGTGATCGCACCTTCGACCTCACGATCACGCGCGCCAAGATCACCCAGCGCGAGGTCACGAGCAACATGCTCGACGGGAAGATCGGCTACATCGCCCTGCATAGCTTCAGCCGCGCGAGCCCCGACCAGTTCCGCGACGGGCTGCGCGGCCTCCTCGATGACGGCGCGACCTCGATCATCTTCGACCTGCGAGGCAACCTGGGCGGCTTGATCGATGCCGCGCAGGGGATCGCATCCGAGTTCATCAGCTCGGGGCTGATCTTCACGCAGGAGTCCTCCGGCGACGTGAAGCGCTGGGAGTCGACCGGCGACGGCGTGGCGACCGACACGAGCCTGCCGGTCGTGGTCCTGGTCGACAAGAGCAGCGCATCGGCCTCGGAGATCGTGTCGGCCGCGCTCAAAGAGAGCCACCGCGCGACCATCATCGGCCAGCCGACTTACGGAAAGAACACGGTGCAGGTGTGGGCGCCCCTCGTCAACGACGGCGGCGTTCGGATCACGATCTCGCGCTGGTTCACGCCCGACCACCACTCGGTGGCGCCTGACGGCGTCCAGCCGGATATCAAGGTCGAGATCCCTGACGGGACGCCACCCGACCAGGATCTCGTTCTGCAGCGGGCGATCCAGCAGCTGACCACGCCGGCCGCGCCGGCCGCCTCGCTCTCGTGGCTCCGGGACGCTGCGTGAGGTGGGATTGCACCCCGACGGCGCGGCTGCTAGCATCCGGCCCAACGAAAGGAGGTGGTGTGCAGTGAGTAGTTCCTGTCACGCCACCACCGAGGCGGTGCGCTAGCACCCCTTCGTGTGGTAGCGACGAGAGAGCCGGCCGATACGGTCGGCTCTTTCATTTCCTCCCGCTCCTGCCCGATA
>JBBQGI010000245.1:0-1686 GCA_038322875.1 Candidatus Limnocylindria bacterium
CTGGCGGTGCTGTCGGCGATCATCCTGGGGGTCGGGCTGGGGGTGGGGGCGATCGGCTCGTGGATCAGCGTGCGCGCCAACCTGTCGTCGGCCGCCTGAGCCGCTGGTAAGCGAAACGTAATGGAGCGATAACCGGGCCACCGCCAACCCGGTGCTAGACTCCGCCGCCGAATGACCGACCAGACGCCTGCTCCACCGCCCGCGACGCTGCCCACCACGCCTCCCGAGGCGCCGATCGTCCCCGGCCGATCGCCGGTCTCGTGGGTTGTCTCACTGGTCCTGGCGAGCATGGTCGGTGCCCTCCTCTTCGCAGGCGGTTACCTTGCCGCCGGCGGCTCGCGCGCCAACGGGTCGTGCGCCGCGCCGACCGAGGCGTTCGCGGCGCTGTGCGAGGCCTATGACAAGCTCAAGGAGCAGTACGTCGACCAGCTCAGCGACACTGACCTGGCCGACGGCGCCATTCGCGGCCTCTTCGAGTACGGCGTCAAAGATCCCTTCAGCGGCTACATGCCGCCCGCCGAATACCAGAACGCGCTTGGCTCGCTTTCCGGGGAGTTCAGCGGCATCGGTGCCGAGATGGCGGTCAAGAACCTGGACAATCCGGACGACCTGGCGGCGTGCGCGAAGCTCTCCGAGACGTGCGCCCTGGTGGTCGTCTCGCCGCTCGCCGATTCTCCCGCCGAGGCGGCCGGCATGCTCGCCGGGGATCTCGTCGTGGCGATCGACGGCAAGAGCGTCTCGGGCGCGACCCTGCAGGACGAGGTCGGCAAGGTGCGGGGCGATGCCGGCACGAAGGTCACCCTGACCCTGATCCGCGGCGATCGCACCTTCGACCTGACGATCACCCGCGCCAAGATCACCCAGCGCGAGGTGACGAGCAAGATGCTCGATGCCAAGATCGGGTACGTCGCGCTGCACGGCTTCAGCCCCGCGAGCCCCGACCAGTTCCGCGAGGCCCTCCAGGGCCTCCTGGACGATGGCGCCACCTCGATCATCTTCGACCTGCGGGGCAACCCCGGCGGCTTCATCGATGCCGCGCAGAAGATCGCCTCGGAGTTCATCGGTTCCGGCCTGATCTTCACGCAGGAGTCGTCAGGCCAGGTGAAGCGCTGGGAGTCCACCGGCGATGGGATCGCCACCGATACCGGCCTGCCGGTCGTGGTCCTCGTCGACAAGGGGAGCGCGTCTGCCTCCGAGATCGTGTCGGCTGCGCTGAAGGAGACTCATCGCGCGACGATCATCGGCCAGCCGACCGACGGCAAGAACACCGTCCAGGTGTGGACCGGCCTGCAGAACGACGGCGGGGTCCGGATCACCATCTCGCGCTGGTTCACGCCCGATCACAATTCGGTCGCCCCGGACGGCGTGCAGCCGGACATCATGGTGGAAGTGCCGGACGGCACTCCGCCCGACCAGGACCCGATCCTCGACCGGGGGATCCAGCAGCTGACCACGCCCGCCGCGTCGGCCGCCTCGCTCTCGTGGCTCCGGGACGCTGCGTGAGGTGGGATTGCACCCCGACGGCGCGGCTGCTAGCATCCGGCGCAACGAAAGGAGGTGGTGTGCAGTGAGTAGTTCCTGTCACGCCACCACCGAGGCGGTGCGCTAGCACCCCTTCGTGTGGTAGCGACGAGAGAGCCGGCCGATACGGTCGGCTCTTTCATTTCCTCCCGCTCCTGCCCGATA
>JBBQGI010000246.1:0-1670 GCA_038322875.1 Candidatus Limnocylindria bacterium
CGACGGCAGCGAGTTCCACGAGTTCAAGCAGCGCTACGGCGAGACGCTGGTGACCGGCTTCGCCCGCATCGAGGGCTACCCGGTGGGGATCCTGGCCAACAACGGGATCCTCTTCAGCGAGTCGGCGCTCAAGGGCGCGCATTTCGTCGAGCTGGCAAGCCAGCGCCGTATCCCCCTCGTCTTCCTGCAGAACATCACCGGGTTCATGGTGGGGCGGGAATATGAGGCCGGCGGGATCGCCAAGGACGGCGCCAAGCTGGTGAACGCCGTGGCGACGACCGCCGTGCCCAAGTTCACGGTGATCATCGGCGGGTCATTCGGAGCCGGGAACTACGGGATGGCGGGGCGCGCCTACTCGCCCCGTCAGCTGTGGATGTGGCCGAATGCGCGGATCAGCGTGATGGGCGGGGCGCAGGCAGCGCGCGTCCTCTCGACGGTGAGCGGCGACTTCCCATCTGACGAAGAGCGCGAGGCCTTCGAGGCCCGGATCATGGCTGAGTACGAGCGCCAGGGTTCGCCCTACTACTCCACCGCGCGATTGTGGGACGACGGGGTGATCGACCCTCTCGACACGCGACGGGTCCTGGCGATGGGGATCAGCGCTGCCCTGAACGCCGAGATCCCCGAGACGCGCTTCGGCGTCTTCAGGATGTAGCGGCGGGGAGCGTCGCCGGCACGATCTCGAAACGGACTCCGCAGGCTGTGACGCTGCGCGAGGCGCCGATGCCAGCTCCAAGGGTGACCATCGCGCTGGGCGCTCCAGCGACCAACCGAATGACGTGCCTGCCGACCGAGCAGACAGCGACATCATCCACCGCCCAGAACTCAAGGCCGAGGTCAGCGCGACAATCCGCAGCCAGTGACTGCGGTCCCGGCGTCGCGACCTGGAGCTGCTCCAGCACGACCGGCGACCCGATCGGGTGGACGAAGGCACGTCGGGCGGCCAGGGCATCGGCCCCCCATTCCGCCCCGGCAGCCAGGTGCTTGATCAGGAGTGGCGGACGCTCCGGTCCGAGGAGGGGCGGGGAGGCGGTCCACCACTCGACCCGCTCGCCGTCGGGGCGCTGGCGGCTGCCTTGCGCCACCAGCCCGATTCGGCTGCCGTTGGCCTGCAGTCGCGCCACACTGATTCGGATAGCGTCGTCGACCAGGGCGTAGGTCGCGAAGCCGCCGCCTCGCTCGAGAGCGCGCTTCGCGGCCGCCCCGATGGCCCAACTCCCCGCCAGGCTGGCATCCTCGACACCCATCAGCTCCAGGTAGGCGTCGCCCAGGAAGGCGATCCGGTTGAACGTGCCGAGCCCGGCGTGCCGACCGCCCCCGGAGAACGCCAGGCCGATCCGCTCAGTGAGCTCGGCAGCCGCGGCATCTGGATCTGCCACGGCGATCACGATGTGGTCGATGCCGATGGCCATGGTGCGGATGGTACCGCCGCCCCGGTGGTAGGCTCCTGACCATGGTCCTGGACGGTCCCGCTCCCGGCTCGCACGACCGCTCGACGCCGAGCGGCACGCTCGAGGAGAGCTCCCTCGCCATCTTCGAAGCGATGCTCGCGGCGCGCGACGCGGAGGCGAGCGCCGAGCCGGGACGGAAAATGCTCGACGCCTTCTATCGGACCCTGATGAGCGGGACCCTCCTGCTGCCGGTCCCGCCCGATCACGGCGACGAGGCGA
>JBBQGI010000247.1:0-1643 GCA_038322875.1 Candidatus Limnocylindria bacterium
GCTGTTCGGTGGCACGCTGGGGCTTCCCCGCCAGGGCGGGCAGTCCACGCGAGGAGGCTGAGGCTTGGTGATCGGCATCGGGTGTTCCGCGAGCCGGTGACGGCTGCAGCCGCGGCCGCGGTCATGGGCCGGTGTGTCGATCAGCTGGCGACGGGGCGCGGACACCGAGACACCCCGGTGGGCGACGACTGGCGTGACAACGGGGGGGACTACCTGGGTGATGACGTGTGGACGGTCTTCCTGGTCGGCGGGGAGCAGGTTGCGGCGTGGTCCGAGGGTGAGCTCGTCGTCCATCGCTTCGGGCATCTGGGACCCGCCTCTCGACGACGTCCCACACACTCGCATGCCGTGGAGCTGGCTCCTGGTTGGGCTCGAAGACGAACGCGGAGGCGGCAGCCTCGAAATGCACCATCCGCTCACCGAGGCGCTCTTGACGAGGACGATCGAGGGCGAGCTCATCTCCTGGCTGGAGCCCGTCGGTCTCGATTCCCTGTCTTTGTTCGGAATCGTGCGTTCCGCATCGGGCCCTGTTCGCCGCACGATGCGCAAGCTCCCCGGTCAACTGCTCATCTCCGAACCGATCGAGCCGGCGCTCCTCGAGAGCGGTGGCGATCAGCCGGCTCTGCAGCACTGGTGGAATCAGCTGCTGAACCGCGTTGCCGCCAAGTACGACCTCCGCGATCGGTTCGACCTCGCGGGGCGCTCGGACGCCCCGGCCACTCCCTTCGACGAAGACGAACTACGAATCCTGGTCGGGCCCGGCACCCACGTCCCGGAACGCCTGCTGGAGAGCATCAGCAGCGCCCTCATTCAATTGGGCGCCGACGTCGACGACTGGGTAGGCCACGCCCAGGCTGTGGGTCTGCCGATCGCCGGCCCCGACCTTCCTCGGTACATGCGGCACGGTGCGCCAATGGCGCGAGCAGTTGGCTTCGTCGTCCTCCACCCGCCAGACAATCCCTAGTCCAGTCGCGACGGCCTTCTCATCGGCTCAGGTAGAACGTCCGGAATGCCGCGATCACGGCGTTTGGCGCACGGTTCCGTGAGACGGTTCGGGTATGACGGGTCTGACTGCTCGACCACGTTGGGCGACTTGGGTGGCCTTTGCCCTCGGTGGCGCGGCGTTCGTGGCGGTGCTCGTGTATCTGCGTCCCCTGGAAGAGCCGACCTGGGCAAACGCCCTCGTGGCGCTGGTCGTCCTCGTTGCTCCGCTTGTTGCCAAGCCGCCAGCGACCATTCAGCGGCTCCTCATCTGCGCCTTGGCGTGGGCAGGGCTGGGCATGCCCGGCGCCTATGTCTTTGGTGTCCCGGTGTTCTACGCCGGGTGCCTCCTGGGCGTCGCCTTGCTAGCGCGCCTCTTCCTCCTACGTGAGCGAGGCGTGCCGTCGCCCTCTGAGTCACATCAAGAGGCGTGACCAGCCGATACAACCCGACAACCGTCCGGAACTGCCGCGATCAGTCAGGGGTTCAGGTGCGGAAGCTCCTTGCCGCCCCGCTCCTCGAGACCGCGATACCTGCGGCTGAAGGCGCTGTAGAGCAGCGCAGGCCAGGCGATGAACAAGGGGAGCACCAAGAGCCAGTACCAACCCCATCGGTGGTTGACCTCATCGGCCAAGATCCCGATCACCACGAGGCCAGCCGTG
>JBBQGI010000248.1:0-1639 GCA_038322875.1 Candidatus Limnocylindria bacterium
GACCTCGTAGATGCGAACCTCGGGGCGGCTCATCGGGCGGTCATCTTAGGCCGATACCTCCGCCAGGAGGTCCCCGCGCTGGACCTGCTGCCCCACTCCCACTGCCAGCCGGGTCAGCGTCCCGGCCAGAGGGGTGACGACCGCGTGCTCCATCTTCATGGCCTCGATCACGATGATCGGCTGGTGCGCCAACACCGATGCGCCCTCCTCGGCGCGGACGGCGATCACGCGGCCGGGCATCGGGGCGATCAGCGCAGCGCTGCCGCCGGCCTGCGCGGTGGCATGGCGCACCGCCTCATCGACGCTTGGCGGCAGCGCCAGGGCCAGCTCGAGGGACTGCCCACCGGCGTCGACGTAGGCGGTGCCAACGTCCAGCGCGATCTCGCGGCCACTCGTCCCACCGAGCTCCACGCGACGCTCCTCGTCGCCGAACCGCATTCGCACCGCGGACGGAGCAGATGCGCGCCATCCGCCGCCCCACGGGCCGACGGGACCGGCGTCGAGCAGTGCCGACGCGGCTGCGCGCCAGGCGATGTCATCGGGCTGGGGCGGGGGCGGCAGGCTCAGCGCGGCGAGCGTGTCGGTGCGGACCCCGCCATCGCGCATGACCGGCTGATCGAGCAGCCAACGCAGGAAGCGCAGGTTGGTGCGGACGCCGAGAACCAGTGTTTCGCCGAGCGCCGCGCGCATGCGGTCGAGCGCCTCGTCACGAGTCCGGCCGTGGGCGATCAGCTTGGCGAGGAGCGGGTCGTATCGGTCGGAGATCAGGTCGCCTTCGCGCAATGCGGTGTCGACGCGGATGCCATCGGGCCAGCGCAGGCGCACGATGCGGCCGGCAGCGGGCAGGAAGCCGGCATCGGGATCCTCGGCGTAGAGGCGAACCTCGAGGGCGTGGCCGCTCCAACGGATGGCTGATTGGGTCACGCCGAGTGGCTCACCGGCGGCGATGCGCAGCTGGTCGGCGACGAGGTCGCGCCCGGTCACAGCCTCGGTGACTGGATGTTCGACCTGCAGGCGCGTGTTCATCTCGACGAAGAAGAAGTCGCCCGCATCGGTCAGCAGGAATTCAACCGTTCCGGCGTTGGCGTATCCGACGGCAGCGGCCACTGCGAGCGCCGCAGCTCCCATGCGGGCACGCAGCTCAGGCGACATCGATGGCGCCGGCGACTCCTCGACGATCTTCTGGTTGCGGCGCTGGGCCGAGCAGTCCCGCTCGCCGAGGTGGACCCCGTGGCCGTGGTTGTCGAACAGGACCTGCACCTCGACGTGTCGCGCCCCTTCGAGGAGCCGTTCCAGGATGAGCCGATCGTCATCGAACGCGGCGCGTGCTTCGCGGCGGGCAGCCGCCAGCTCATCGGCGATGGCGGCCGGCTCCCGGAGCAGGCGCATCCCTTTCCCGCCACCGCCGGCGGACGGCTTGACGAGGACCGGAAGGCCGATTTGCAGCGCTTCGGCGGCCAGGGTCGCGTCATCCTGCGCGTCACCGTCGTAGCCCGGCACCACCGGCACGCCGTGGTCCGCGGCGATCCGTCGGGCGGCGGCCTTGTCCCCCATTGCCGCGATCGCCGTCGAGGGCGGACCTACCCACGTCAGTCCCGCTGACTCGACCCTGGCAGCGAAGTCGGCGTTCTCCGCCAGG
>JBBQGI010000249.1:0-1629 GCA_038322875.1 Candidatus Limnocylindria bacterium
ACCCGGCCTCCGGCCGAGGCTGCGTGCGGACAACCCGGGTGAGCAGCCAGCCAGCATCCGCGACGATCGAGCGGCCCGGCTCCAGGATCAGGCGGGCATTGTCAGGAAAGATTGGACCGATGACCGCGGCCAGCTCCTCCGGCTTGGTCCCCGCCAATCCCCCGCCAAGGTCGATCTGGCCCGGCGCAAGGCCGGCGGCTGCGGCGAGCGCGAGGGCATCGGCCAGGCGGCGGGCAAGCTGGGCGAAGGGTTCGAGCGCCTCGATCGCCGAACCGATATGCGCACCCAGCGCGGCCAGCGGCAGGCGCGCCGCACGCAGAAGAGCGAGGGCGACGGGCAGGTCCGCGAGGGCGATCCCGAACTTGGCGCTGGCAGCTCCGGTCGCCAGGTGCGGATGGGTCTCGGCATCGAGCGCAGGGTTCAGGCGCAGGCCAACCCGGGCGGCGGGGCGGTCGGCGGCGAGCGCCACGACGCGCGCCAGCTCGTCGAGCGATTCCGCGTTGACCAGCGCTCCGGCCGCGAGGGCCAGATGCAGCTCCTCGTCGCGCTTCCCGACCCCGTTCATGACGATCCGTTCGCCGGGGCAGCCGGCGTTGCGGGCGAAGGCCAGCTCGACCGCGGTGACCACCTCGCAGCCGGCGCCATCGGCCAGCAGGCGGCGGAGGAGCTGCGGGTCGGGATTGGCCTTGACGGCGTAGGCGATCAGCGCGCCCGGGAAAGCCACCTGGTAGGCGGCCAGTCGAGCCGCGGCAGCATCAAGATCGGTAAGGTAGAGGGGCGTGCCCCAGCGCGCGGCGGCATCGGTGAGGACGGCGCGATCGGGCATCGGTTCGCAGGATACCCCGCACGAAAAGATGTGCATGGAGCGCTCCTAACGGCCAGGGTGGAACGCTTTCGCCGGCGAAGTTGGCCGATATGAGCGTTGAACGCGCGCAGCAGCCAGGTTGGAGGCGATTCGGACCTTCGAGCGAGGCTGCTTGGCTGTAAGGAGCGCTCAGCGCTCGTCAGGCGCCGTCCTCAGGCGGAGGGAACCTTCGCGGCTGTGCGACTCGAGCGCGGAGCGTCCGCTGGGGCCTTCTGCGGCCGGACGAACGCCGCCCGATACCGCTGGACCGTGATGGCTGCCCCGTGTTCCGTGAGGAAGGCCTCGCCGTAGGCTGCGGCCGAGGCAGCCTCCGCATCCTGGTCGCCGGCAAGGGCGCCCCACTCCAGGCCAAGGATCGCGGCTCCCAGGAGGTCTCCGGTTCGCTGCTCCATCTCGAAGGCGTCGCGGTAGAGTGCGCGCGCCTCGTCCCAGCGGCCCAGCCAGGCGGCCTGCGCGCCTTCGGAGGCCGCGATCGCGGCGGAGATTCCGGTGCCCTGGTACGGACTCTCGCGAGAAGCGGCGATGGCTCGCTCGAGCTCCTCGGGCAGATTGCCGGCGACCGCGGCGCGGGCCGCCAGCTCGGGTCCCTCCTCGCTGTAATTCGCCGTCGTTCCTGCGGCCATCGCCAAGGTCACCGCCGACTGCCATTCGCCGTGATGGAATGCCATGTAGGCCATCGTCATCTGTCGTGCGCCGGTCGTCGCCTCACTGGCGAGGACGGCGCCGATCTCGTCGGCGCGCGCGAGCTCCGCGGCCGCGAGATC
>JBBQGI010000250.1:0-1627 GCA_038322875.1 Candidatus Limnocylindria bacterium
CAAGTCGACCCTGATCAAGACCTGGGTCGGCTTCGAGCGACCGACGCGCGGTCGCGTGACGGTGGCGGGCATCGATCCCTGGAAGGACCGATCCGGCGCGTTGGCGCATCTCGGCTACGTGCCGCAGTCGCCGTCGTTGTATGACGCGCTGTCGGTCGATGACCACCTGGCAATGGCCGTCCAGCTGCGACCCGGCTTCGACCGGGCGAATGCGGCGGCTCGCCTGGATCAGCTCGGCATCCCGTTGTCCGCCCCCGCACGTCAGCTGTCGGGTGGGCAGCAGGCACAGGTCGCTCTGGCGCTGGCCCTCGGCACGCGCGCCGAGATCCTGCTGCTGGACGAGCCGCTGGCGTCGCTCGATCCGCTGGCGCGACGCGAGTTCCTGCACGTCCTGACCGATGCCGTCCGCACCGACGGCGCCACAGCGCTCCTCTCCTCGCACATCGTCACGGACGTCGAGCAGGCCTGCGACCGGCTGGTGGTGCTCGGCGTCGGCCGTGTGCTCCTGCACTCGACCGTGGCCGATGCGCTCGCGTCGCACCGCATCACCGCGGCCGACGACGAGCCGATTGCCGGTGGCAGCTCCGTCGCGACCTTCGTCGGGCCGGCCGGCGAGGCGCTGACCCTCGTCCGCCTGGAGCAGCCGCTTCCCGGTGATGGGCTGCGGAGCGCCAACCTCGAGGAGGTGGTGATGGGCTACTTGGCCTCGGCCCGCGTGCCCGCAGCCGCCGCCGCATGAGCCGCACCTGGCGCTGGGCGCGCCTCTCGTTCGCGTTTCAGCGCTGGGAGCTGCTGCTCGTCATTGCGGGTTCGGCCATCCTCGTGGCGTTGACGCTATGGGTCGCCCTGCAGGCACGCGCCGTGGTCGCCATCGATCCCACCTGCTTCGGAGCCGACGGCGGTGGCGCCGCGTGCCGGCGCCTCAGCGAGCAGTTCAGCGGCCTGGCCGACCTGGGAAACCGGCTGTTGTACGGCAGCTACGCCGCGCCGTTTGGCATGGGCCTGGTGCTCGGCGTGCCGCTCGTCGCCCGCGAGGTCGACCACGGCACCGCCAGCATCGCCTGGACGCTCTCGCGCTCGCGGATGGGGTGGCTCGCGCCGCGGATCGCCTTCGTGGCGCTCGTCGTCATCGGTCTGTTGGCTGTTGTCGCCATCGCCAGCGACGTGGTGGCACAGGCGATTCAGCCGCATAGCAACCTGGCTGCCGACTTCACGTGGTACGGGCGCCGCGGCGGGCTGATCGTCCTGCGCGGCCTGCTGGCGCTGGGGATCGGCCTTGCGATCGGCGCCATCGTCGGACGGCAGCTGCCGGCGTTGCTGGTGGCGATCTTTGCCAGCATCGCGATCTTCACCGCCGTCAGCCTCGGGATGGACCGATGGCTGGAGACCGATGCGGTCGCGACCCCATACGGCGTCGAGATCGGAGGCGGCAAGCATCTGGGCGATCGGATCGAGCTGCCGAGCGGCGAGCTCGTCTCCTGGGCGAAGCTCGATCCTGACGCGGGCTACAACATCGCGATCGGGCCCGACGGCATGGTCTACGCCTCGATCGACGAGAACGGCGTCGTCTCCGATCCGGTCGGCCGGACCCTGTCGCTCATCGTCCCCGGCGACCGATACCCGAGCA
>JBBQGI010000251.1:0-1547 GCA_038322875.1 Candidatus Limnocylindria bacterium
CAGCGCTGGATCGACGTCATCCGCACCCTCACCGATCTGCCATTCGGCGACCTGGTGCTGACCCACTACCACGCGGTCCGCGTGCTCGGCGCGTCAGCGTTCGGCGCGCGACGCATCGTGGCTCACGCCAACACCGCCGCCTGGATCGAGGAGCGTGGCGCGCAGGACTGGGCCAGCGAGCAGGGACGCATGCCGCGCCTCTTCGCCGGCGCGGAGACGATCCCGGGCCTCACCCGCCCGACCGATACATTCACCGAGGCCCTCAGCATCGACCTGGGCAATCGCGTGGTCGAGCTGCGCTACCTGGGCCGTGGGCACACCGCGGGTGACATCGTGGTCTGGCTA
Organism: Candidatus Limnocylindria bacterium; assembly: GCA_038322875.1. Classification (GTDB taxonomy): domain Bacteria; phylum Chloroflexota; class Limnocylindria; order QHBO01; family QHBO01; genus CF-167. The sequence goes on from JBBQGI010000251.1 coordinate 346, forward strand.
CCGGAAGAGCGGATCTGCTTCGGCGGCGACCTGGTCGAGGCCCAGGCCGCTCCGTACATGGGCGACGGGCACATCGCCGATTGGCGCTCGTCGACGCTCGACGGCGTGGGTGCGCTCGACGCCGAGCAGATGGTCGGCGGCCGCGGGCCGGTCGTGCGGGGAGCCGCCGTCGGCACGGCGATCGCTGACACCCGCGCCTTCCTATCGGCCGTTTTCGACGGCACCCGGGCGGTGAAGGAGGCAGGCGGAACACCGGCCGAGGCGTATCGGTCCACCCATGCCGCGCTCGAGCCGCGCTACGGCAGCTTCCCGATCTTCGAGCACACCATGCCGTTCAACGTGCAGCGCGCGTGGGACGAGCTGGACGGGATCGATCACCCGCGCATCTGGACCGTCGAGCGCGACCGCCAGGTATGGGACGCGCTCACCGACTGAGGCCGCCGTATGATGATCTGACAGGGATGATCGCCAGATTGGCGGAACGACCTGCGAGCCTCGGAAGGACTCTAGACATGGCCATGGGTCTCCTCTCCTGGATCGTGCTCGGCGCTATCGCCGGCTACGTCGCCAACATGATCATGGGCGGCGGCGAAGGGGTCATCATGACGATCATCGTCGGGATCGTCGGTGGACTCCTGGGTGGCTACATCGCCGCCAACCTCTTCCACATCGGCACGGTTGACGGGTTCAACTTCGCGAACGTCCTGATCGCGATCGGCGGGGCGGTCATCGTGTTGTTCGCGTGGCGCACCTTGAGGTCGCGCGGCGGAGCGCACCTATAGGAGCGACTCCAGCGTTCGACGCCCAGGTGGCGGTCGTCGGTGCCGGCCCCATCGGGATGACGCTGGCCGGGCGCCTGGCGCAGCGCGGAGTGAAGGTGCTCCTGCTCGAGCAGCACCCGCGTCACGTCGGCGAGGGGAGCAAGGCGCTGTGCATGCAGCGCGAGACGCTCGAGATCTGGGCGAGGCTGGGGATTGGCGAAGCGGTGGCCGCTCGCGGTGTGCAATGGCACGTTGGACGGACCTACTTCCGCGGCCGTGAGCTCTTCGCGGTCCGCCTGCCGAGCGCCGCCGGCGACCATTTCCCGCCCTTCGTGAACATCAACCAGACCGAGGTCGAGGAGATGCTCCTTGCCCGCCTCGGCGATCTGCCCCAGGTCGACCTGCGCTGGAGCCACCAGGTCGTCGGCCTTGCGCAGGACG
>JBBQGI010000252.1:0-1533 GCA_038322875.1 Candidatus Limnocylindria bacterium
CTGGCCTGCGACCTGGTCTACGCCGCCCAGGATGCTCGATTCATCCAGGCCTTCGTGCGGATCGGCCTGGTGCCCGACTCGGGCTCGACCCGCACCCTGGTGCGTGCCCTGGGCCGCCACCGGGCTGCACAGCTGATCTTCAGCGGCGACCCGCTGGGTGCAGTGGAGGCGCAGGGAGCCGGCCTGGTGAACGAGGTGGTGCCTGGCGACCAGCTCGCCGCCACGGTGCACGCCGCGGCTGCCAGGCTGGCGGCCGCCCCGACCCGCGCAATCGGTCTGGCCAAACGCTCCATCAACCATGCCGAGCATGCGCTCCTGGGCGAGAGCCTGGCGATGGAGGCGGCCCTGCAGGAGCTCGCCGGCCGCACCGAGGATCATGCCGAAGGAGTCGCCGCCTTCGGCGAGAAGCGGGAGCCGCGCTTCCTTGGGCGCTGACGGGGCGGTGCTCGGGTCCTTCGAACGGATCGGGATCCTGGGCGCCGGCACGATGGGCGCAGGTATCGCCCAGGTCGTCGCCGAGGCGGGTATCGAGGCCACGATCCACGACCCCGAGCCCGGAGCGTACGAGCGTGCCCACGAGCGCGTGGCGGGCTTCCTGGCGCGCAAGGTCGAGAAGGGGCAGATCGACGAGACGATCGCGGCCGCCGCCCTCGCACGCATCTCCGCGGCGGCCACGCTCGAGGAGCTAGCCGCGGTCGACCTGCTGATCGAAGCGATCCCCGAGGATCTCGAGCTGAAGCGGGAGGCCTTCCGGCGGCTGGATGCGGCGTCCCAGCCGGCCACCATCCTGGCCAGCAACACCAGCAGCCTGCCGATCGCGCAGATCGCTTCAGCGACACAGCACCCCGAGCGCGTGGTGGGGATGCACTTCTTCAACCCGGTTCCGCTCATGGCGCTGGTCGAGGTGATCGCCGGCCCGCTCACCGCATCGAGCGTGGCCGAGGCGACGATCTTTGCGGCGCGCCGCCTGGGCAAGACGCCTGTCCTGGCCGCGGACACGCCTGGCTTCATCGTCAACCGCGTCGCACGTCCGTTCTACCTGGAGGCGATGCGCATCCTGGGCGACGGCGCGGCGGGGATCGAGGAGATCGACGAGGCGATGCGCGCGGCCGGGTTCCGGATGGGTCCCTTCGAGCTGGTCGATACCATCGGCGCCGATGTCAACTTCGCGGTCAGCCAGCGCATGTACGAGGCCTTCTTCTACGACCCGCGCTACCGTCCGCACCCCGCCCAGCGGGTGGTCGTCGAGGCGGGACGGCTTGGTCGCAAGACATCGGCCGGCTTCTACGACTACGAGGCCGATGGCACGCGTGGGGTGCCCTGGACGGCGCTGGGCGAACGGCCGGCCGGACCTCGTCCGGAGCGCCTGAGCGAGGAGCAGATCTCCTCGCGCCTGATCGCCGCCCTCGTCAACGAGGCGGCCTCGGCCGTGGCGGAGGGAGTGGCCACGCCGCAGGCGATCGACACCGCCATGCGACTCGGGGCCAACTACCCGTCCGGACCCTTGGAGTGGGGCGAGCGGATCGGGCTGGC
>JBBQGI010000253.1:0-1521 GCA_038322875.1 Candidatus Limnocylindria bacterium
GGGACCCCGTCGCGACCGTGATCAAGGCGCTGGCGGCGCTGAGGGCGACGCGAGTAGGGTAGCGGCATTACCACCGTCGCCCTCTCCACGGCTCATGGCATGGCGGCTGGTGCTGGGATCGACTGCTCCCCGAGCTGGAGGCGCGCGGCCACCGCGCCGTCGCGATGGACCTGCCGATCGACGATCCCGCAGCGGGTCTGGCCGAGTACGCCGAGGCAGCGCTCCCTTTTGTGCCTGATCAGGAGGCTGTCCTCGTGGGTCACTCGCTGGGCGCCAGCGTGATCCCGCTTGTCGCGGCGCAGCGGCTGGTGCGCCAGATGGTGTTCCTCTGCCCGGTGATCCGACGTCCCGGCATGTCGGTGGCGGAGCAGGCCCCGCTCGATGCCGACATCTCGAGCTATGACCTCGGCGCGGGCCGAACCTTCTTCGACGACTCGTCGTCCGCCTGGGAGCCGGCAGCTGCGACGGCTGCCTTCTTCCCCGATGCCGACCCAGAGACGGAGTGGCCGGAGGGCAAGCGCTCGGCCGTCGTCACCACGGACGACCGGCTGATCGGCATCGACTGGGCCCGCAACCGCATTCCGGAGATCCTCGGGGTTACGCCGGCGGAGCTGCCAGGCGGCCACTCACCGTTCCTGAGCCGGCCAGCGGAATTGGCGGGTGCGCTCGCCAGGGCCGTCGAGGAGTGACAGGGCGCCGGTCAGCCATTGCGATGATTGTCATCGTCCTTGTCCTCACGGCCTGTAGCGCTCCATCGCCAACGCGGAGCGGCGGAGAGGGCTTGCGAGCGGAGCAAAGCGACCGTGACTTCACACTCGTGATCAGCACACCCAAGGCGACCTGGTCGGCGAATGAGGCGATCGGGGTTGGGGCATCGCTCAGGTATCTCGGCGACCAGGCAGAGGGGACACTGTACGGTTCAGGGTCCGGCGTGGTGGGGTTCTCCGTCCAAGAATTGAACGGAGACAAGGAGATGGGCGCCGCTTGGCACGACGACTGCAAGACGTACACCATCAGTCCGCAGCAGCCGATCAGCACTGCATACCGCAAGTCGGGCGGGTGGGGCCAGGAAGATCCCAACGCGGCGTTTTATGACGCCTTCTTCGCCGATCCGCTGTTCCATCTCCCGCGGGGTGCGTGGAAGTTGACCGCCCTGGCGATGTTTTCGTTCGGCAATGGGTGTGGTCAGGGTCGCAAGGTCGACCTGAGGGCGTCCTTCACGATCACCGTCGTATGAGCACCGATCGCGTCAGGCTGCGTGACGTGACGCTCGAGGACGCCGACCTGCTGGACTCCTGGGACGACCCCGCGATCCATGGGGAATTCAATGACTTCGGAATGACGCACAGTCCTGGCCCGCGGGAGACGTTGGCTGCAGGGCCGCTCCGCAACGAACACAACGGCCAGCTGATCGTGGAGTTGGTCGAGGAGGGGACACCCATCGGCACCGTCGGCTGGCACAAGGTCATGAACGGCCCGAATCCGGAATCGGCCTGCTGGAACATCGGCATCTCGATCCTG
>JBBQGI010000254.1:0-1518 GCA_038322875.1 Candidatus Limnocylindria bacterium
GCCGTGCGCGTCTCTCCTGGCGCGTGGATCGCGCCCGTGAGGAGGCCAGCGCCAGGCGCAAGTAGTAGGCGCGGCGAGCCTGCTCGGCACGACGCATCCGCTCGGGCTCCGGTAGCCGCCGATGGGGATCGACCTCGTCGATGAACTTGTCTCGGAACGCGCGGCGAGCTCGCTCGGTCAGCTGCCGCGAGTCATAGCGGGAGTGGAGGATGGCGGCGGCCAGACGGCCTCGTAGGCTCTTCTGCTCTGGCGTCACCGCGTCTGCCTCGGTGGGCTCGATGGCTCCGCACCCCGGGGAATCACAGAATCTGTGATCTTTGTGATTTTCCAGTGCCGGCGCAGGTAGCTGCTGAAGAGCGGTAGCGCGAACTGGTAGCTCGCGCGCGCGGGCCGGTAGAGAAGCCCGCGAGCGACCAGTCGCCGCAACAGCTCATTGACGTTCGGCGTGTCGCGCGAGCGAGCCCGTAGCTCAGCCGCCGAGACACGATCGCCCGAATGGCCGGCCACCCTCGTTAGTAGATCCTGCTCAGCAGCCGAGGCCGTTAGGAACCGATCCTCGAAGAACGCCAGGTCGAGCTCGTGGAGGAGTGCCGACTCGACACGCTCGAAGTCCTCGAGCGCGATATGGTCGAGCCCGATTCGGCTACAGGCGAACGCGCCGAAGCTCCGCCCGGTGCCGGCCAGCGGGATGGCCAGCGCCTCCTCGGCGGCATCGAGCTCAAGGTTACCGACCACGACGTGGCGGAACATGCGCTCCGCATACGTCCGCGCCCGCTTGAGGTTGAGGCCGAGCGTCGGGAGCCGCACAGGATTGATGCGGACGCGCTGGTGCTCGCGCTGGATCGCACCCAAAGCCGCTAGAAGGGTCGACAGCGGGAAGTGCTCGCGGCCGCGGTCATCGGCCAGCAGTTGGGCCTCGTCGTACAGGAGGATGGCTCCCGGTCGCTCGCTGTGGCTGAGGATCGAATCGAGCTGCGCGAAAGCGCTTCGCATGACATCTGCCGGCGGCGCCTCCTCGGAGGCATACCCAGGATCGACGCTGACCTCGCCGACGGTGATGCGCTTGGGGCGCAGCCAGCGCGCCCCGCGCTCGACCGCCTGCCCCACCGCGGCGATCGCGTCGGCACGGCCGATCAGCGCCTCGCAGTCCTCGGCCAGCGCCTCGGCGAAGCGCACGTCGTCGCGATGGCGGTCGCCGAGCTCGCGCTGCAGGGTCAGCCAGCCGGCGCGTTCGGCGCGAGTGGCGAACTCGCCGAGCAGGACGGTCTTACCGGTACCGCGCAGGCCGGTCAGCGCCCAGTTGGCGTGCAGCGGCGGCTCCTCGACCAGCCAGTCCTCGAAGGCGGCCAGCAGCCGGTCGCGCCCTGCCAGGTACGGAGGCGGAACGCCGTTGCCGGGTCGGAACGGGTTGGGCAGTGGATTCGGTTGTCGCGCCAGCATCGAGTCGTTCATCGCATCGTCTCTGCTATGTGTTGAGTGGATTGGCCGGGGAGCGCCGCATGGCGCCTCCCCGGCCAG